>JAWVZO010000036.1:0-18257 GCA_033722135.1 Gammaproteobacteria bacterium
ACCGGCCTCGCGGGCCACGGCGATCCGTCCGTCGAGGCTGGCGATGAAATTGGCGTAGAACAGGACCTCGTCGACCGGGGCGAGCCGGCGCAGCTCCTCGCCGAGATAGAGCCCCTCGAGCGCGACGTGCCCAGGGTCGGGGTAGAGGGTGCAGAGTCCTCCAGGCGTCGCGGGCCGGGTCATGGCGTGGTCTCCGTCTTACTGTCGATTCCGCTGGCGCCGTGTTCCATGATGGTGTCCGGCGCCGTCCTGGCAGGCACTCCTCACGAGGAAACCCTAGAATGGTCGGCATTATGACGCAAACGACCTGCTTCGCGCCGCTGCCGGTGGCGACGCAGGACGACGGCACGCCGCGGCGCGTTGGCTTCGAACTGGAGTTCTCGGGCGTGACGTTGCGCGAGGCGGTGGAGGCGATGCGGGACGCGCTCGGCGGCACGGCGGCCAAGTCGTCCGCGGCCGAGTGGACCCTCGAGGTCGAGTCGCTGGGCATATTCAACATCGAACTCGACTGGGATTACCTCAAGCGGAAGGCCGCGAAGAGTGAGGAGGAGGAACCCGACGAGGAGTGGCTCGAACACCTGAGCAGGGCGGCCGCGCTGCTGGTCCCGGTCGAGGTGGTCTGCCCGCCGATCGACGTGGACGATCTCGACCGGCTCGCCCCGATGACCGCGGCGCTGCGCGAGGCGGGCGCCGTGGGCACCGAGGAGTCGCTGATCGCGGCCTACGGGGTGCATGTCAACACCGAGAGCCCGTCGCTGGAAGCGGCCACCGTCGCGGCCTACCTGCGTGCCTTCGGCCTCCTGCAGTGGTGGCTGGTCGATCATCACGAGGTCGACGCGACGCGGCGGATCAGCCCGTACATCGACCTCTTCCCGGAGACGTATGTGGCCCTGGTCCTCGGCCGCTCTGAAGACACGATCGACACGCTCTTCGACGACTACCTGAAGCACAACGCCACGCGGAACCGGGCCCTCGACCTGCTGCCCCTGCTGGCCGAGATCGATCCGGATCGCGTGCGCCGCACGATCGACGATCCGCGCATCAAGGCCCGTCCGACCTTCCACTACCGCCTGCCCGACTGTCGCATCGAGCGCGACGACTGGTCCCTCGCCGGGGCGTGGACGGGGTGGCTGGTCGTCGAGCGTCTCGCGAACCAGCCGGACGAACTCGCACGTCTCGGCGAGGCGTTCCTGGACGCGGCCCGGCCGTTGCTCGGCGTCCGGCGCAAGCATTGGGTGGAGACCATGGACGCATGGGTTCGCGACCACGCATCGGCGTGACCGGCAACGGACGGCGCTGGTCGCCGAGCTGGTGGTGCACCTGGCTCGCGTTGCGCCTGACCGGCGCCGTGCCGGTGCGCATCAGCGTGCGCCACGACCCTGGCACGGCGCCGCTCGACGCGCTGATCATCGGCGGCGGCGACGACATCAGCCCGGAGCACTACGGCGGCGACATCGACGCCAGGGTCAAGGCCGACCCGGCGCGCGACGAGCTCGAGATCCACTGGATAGAGAAGGCCCTGGACGGCGGACTGCCGCTGCTCGGGATCTGCCGCGGCGCCCAGCTGATCAACGCCGTGCTCGGCGGCACGCTGCACCAGGACATCCGGCCGCTGCGCAAGCGCACCTACAACCGTCCGGGACTGCTGCCGACCAAGCGGGTCGAACTCGAGGCGGGGACGCGGGTGGCTGCGATCTGCGGCAAGACGCGGCTGCGCGTCAACAGCCTGCATCACCAGGCGGTGAACGAGCCGGGGAAGTCGCTGCGGGTCGTCGGCCGCGATCTCGACGCCATCCCCCAGGCGATCGAACACACCGACGGACGGGAGATCGTCGGCGTGCAGTGGCACCCGGAGTACCTCTTCTACCTGCCGGCGCAGTTGGCGCTGTTCCGCTGGTTGCAGCACCGCGCCGAATGACCGGTTCGCTGCTGCTCCTGTTCGGATCGGCGTTCCTCGCCGCGACCATCCTGCCGTTCTACTCGGAGGTGCTGCTGTTCGCGCTGCTGCGCGAGGGCGGCGATCCGTTCGTGCTGGTGGTCGTCGCGACGCTCGGCAACACGCTCGGCGCGGTCGTCAACTGGGTGCTCGGCCGCTACCTGCTCCACTTCCAGGACCGGCGCTGGTTCTACTTCAGCCGCGAGCAGATCGACAAGGCGCAGCGCTGGTACAACCGCTACGGCTTCTGGTCGCTGCTGCTGGCCTGGCTGCCGGTGGGCGGCGATGCACTGACGCTGATCGCCGGGATCATGAAGGTGCGGATGTGGCTCTTCCTGGTGCTGGTCGGCACGGGCAAGGCGCTGCGCTACGTCTCGGTGGTCTACTTCACGGCGTGGACCCAGGTCTAGTCGCGGCGGCGGCTCGCGGGCCCGGCCGTTAGGCGGATCACGCGGCGGTATGGTCCACCGGCGACGGCCACGCGCACTCCAGGGAGCGCGGGGCGATTCCGCGATCGGACCGTTCGAGTGTGCCGCCCGGGGTCCGGCCCGGACGCGGCCGGATCAGGGCCGCGTGCCGAGACGCACGAGCCGGGCGGTTTCCGCGCCGGCGACGAACAGGAGCAGGCCGTCCCGATCCGGCATCAGCGCCAGATGGCTGTCGAAGCGTCCCGGTGCCGCGCCGGCATCCATCGCCGGGGAGAGGTCGCTGCCGGAGACGACCCGGACGCGCACCCGCGGTCCCGACGGCGTCCGTTCCAGCCACGCAACGACCAGCCGTCCGTCCGCATCGTGCGCCAGGGCCGGGCGGCCGATCGGATCGCCCTCGTCGAATCGCACGGGGGCGGCGAACGTGCGTCCGCCGTCATCCGAGCGCGCCAGCCGGAGTCGTGGCCGGTCGTCGGCCGCTGTGAACCAGGCAAGGGCCACCTCGGCGTCACGCGTGGCCAGGGCCGGGCCGTTGACCGGGCAGCCGGCGATTTCCCAGCCGTCGCCCGACTGCCAGCCGGTCGGCCGCCAGTCGTCCGCAGCGGTGCGGCGCAGCAGGCGGATGTCGCGAATCTCCTCCCCGGTCCGGTCCCGGTAGGCGGCGAGGAGATCGCCTCCCGGAAGCGCGGCCAGCGCGATCCGGCAGCAACTGCAGGTCATCGGGTCGACCTCGCGATCGATGCCGAGCCGTCCCAGGCTGTCCAGCGAACGCTCGCGCAGGCCGGCGGACTCGCCGCGCGCGTCGAGCCACAGGAAGCGCATCCGGTCCGGCGTCTCGAGCAGCGCGGTGGGGAGGCCGTGCTGGACCGGGCGCGAGTCTTCGTGCAGCGGGAGTGGCGGACGCCACGTGCCGCCGGGTCTTTTCACCGAGAGCAGGGTCACGTAGGCGTAGGGCCCGTCGCCGTTTTTCCTCGCCCAGTGCGCGACCAGAGTGCCGTCGGGGAAGGCGTGGACCCGGGGCGGATCGGCGGGGCTGAGCCAGGGGGTGCGTTCCGTGGCGACGGTCGCTGCGGCGTCCCATCCGTCGTCGTGCAGCGCGGCGTAGCGGATCAGGAACGCGTTATCCGGTGTCGGCGCGAGCCAGCTCAGGATCGGCCCGAGCGGCGACGGGGTCAGGGCCGGTACGGCGTGTTCGCCGGGGAGCGGCAGGGGCGGCGCTTCCAGTAGCGCGAGCGGTGCAGCGACCCCGGCCGCGACCGGGGAGCAGAGTCCGAGCCAGGCGGCGAGCAGCGGCACGACGGCGCGCCGTAGGCGGCGCCGCCGGCATGCACAAGAAGGGAATGACGACACGTGACGGAACCCCGGCGATACCGTTGAGGCGTTCGTTCCGAGCCTAGGCGTCGGGGTAAGCGGCGACAAGGCGCCGCCTGGCCGTGAGACGCGAGCTTCGCGTTCCCGGGGCAGCCGGTTAGAAGGCGCCCGACGGTCGCATCGCGCGGACGGCATGGTCCTCGGAAGCGCGACCGACACGCCGACGCCACGAACGGCTAGACTCTGGCCATGCACGATTTAGCGGAGCGCGCCGAATGACCCTGTCGAAGCAGTTGATGCTGTTGATCTCGCTGATGTTCCTGGCGATATTCGCGCTCAATTTCTATATCAGCATCAACAATATAAAAAGTTATCTCCAGGTCGAATCGGAGATCACGGCGCAGGACACGGCCACCTCCCTCGGCCTTTCGCTGAGTCCCTACATCGGTGATGCCGACGACACCATCCTCGAGACCATGATCAACGCGATCTTCGACCGCGGCTACTACCTCGAGATCCTGCTCGAGAGCGCGGGCGGTCGCGAGCTGGTGCGCAAGACCAACCCGAGGACCTTCGAGGAGGTCCCGGACTGGTTCGTCGACCTCCTGCCGATGGAGACCGCGACGGCGCGCTCCGAGATCAGCACCGGCTGGACCGTCGGCGGCACCGTGCACGTCACGGTCCATCCCGGCTTCGCCTACCTGAAGCTCTGGGAACAGGCGAAGCGGACGCTCGCCTACTCGGCCGTCGCTCTGGCCTTCTTCCTGGTCGTGCTGGTATTCATCGTCCGCCTGGTGCTGATCCCGCTGGGACGGATCGAGCGACTCGCGCTGAGCATCGCCGACGGCAACTTCGACACCATCGAGCCGCTGCCGTGGACGACGGAGATCCGCAACGTGGCCGCGTCGATGAACCTGATGTCCGGCAAGATCGAGGGGGTGATCAGCAGTCTCAACGCCCGACTCGAGGATGTGGGCGACCGGGTGCGGCGCGACGAGGTGACGGGTCTCGAGACCCGCAGCACCTTCGAGACGCAGATGAAGCAGCGCTTCATGGCCGGCGAGCGGGGCTTCGTCTTCCTGTTGCGCATCGACGACCTCGGTGGCTACGCCGACACCCACAGCGCCCGGGAGGTCGACGATTTCATCAACGGCTTCGTCGAGGCCGTGCGCGCCGCGCTCGAGGCGCAGGAGCTTGGTTCCGAGCTGTTCTACCGGATGGTCGGCGCCGAGTTCATCCTGATCGCCGACTGCGCGGACCAGACGGCCGCTCTGGCGCTCTGCGAGGCGATGATGGAACAGCTCGGCGCGCTCGGCGAACGGGTCGGCAAGGAGAACGTCGCGCACGTCGGCGGTGTGCCGTTCGATCCGCAGGGCACCACGGCCGCGATGGTCTCGGCGGCGACCGAGGCCTACGAGAAGGCGCGCCTGATCGGCCCCAACAGCTACGCGATCAGCGAACGCAGCGGCAACGCGCTCGACCTCGACGAGTGGAAGTCCCTGGTCACCGAGATCATCGACGAGCTGCGCTTCGAGGTCGACTTCACGACCCAGGCCTACGCGCTGGCCGACGGGGAGACGGAGCGGCTGGTCCTCGAGGAGGCGATGGCGGTGGTCGTCGACCACAGCAACGAGCCGTTGCCGATCGGCACGTTCGTCTCGGTCGCCGAGAGCGTCGGGCGCATCCACACGTTCGACATGGCCGTCATCCGCCTCGTCATCGAGTACATCAACGTGCGCGGCGTGGATCACGACGTGGCCGTCAACCTCTCCTTCGCCTCGGTGGCGAGCAACGAGTTCCGCGCCAGGCTCTACAACCTGCTCCAGGAGAACCCCGACGCGGCCGCCCACCTCGTGTTCAGTGTCACCGCCTACGGGGCGGCGAAGGACCTCGATGCGTTCCGGTCGTTCATCGAGTTCGCGCACCGTTGCGGTGCCAAGGTGATCCTCAAGCGCTTCGAGTCGCGCTTCATCCCGATGGACCGCCTCAACGAGTTCCACCTGGACTACATCCGCATGGCCCGCGACTACACCGACAACGTCGGCCGCGACGGCGAGAAGCGGCGCCTGGTCGAGGCGTTGAAGCAGCTCGGCGACCTGCTCGACATCACGGTCATCGCGGAAGGGGTCAGCGACGACGACGACTACCGCGCGGTTCGCGAGATCGGCATCGACGCCGCCAGCCGTTAACTAGGCGGTCCCCTCGCGGAACTCGGGCACTCCCGATTCCGGGCCCGGCCCGCCCCAGCGGGCGAGCATGCTGCGCAACTGCTCCACGGAGATCGGCTTGCTCAGGTAATCGTCCATGCCGGCCTCCAGACAGCGGTCGCGATCGCTCGGCATGGCGTGCGCGGTCATGGCGACGATCGGCACGCGGGTCGTGCCCGGCGTCTCGATCCTGCGGATCTCCTCGGTGACCTCGAACCCGTCGATCCCGGGCATCTGGCAGTCCATGAAGATCAGGTCGTAGCGGTGCCCCCGGTAGCGCTCGAGGGCTTCGTGTCCGTTGCCGGCGATGTCGACCGTGCAGCCCAGCTTCCGCAGCATGCTGATGGCGACCTTCTGGTTGATCAGGTTGTCCTCGGCGACCAGCACCTTCAGTTCCCTGCCGCCGGGAGTGGGATGTTCGCTGGCCGGGGGACGTGGCGCGACCAGGAGCTGTTGCATGGCGTTGCGCAGCTGCGACTTGCGCAGTGGCCAGCTCAGGCAGTGGTCGATGCCGTAGGTGTCGAGATCCTCCTCGCGGCACGGCTGCCCGGGCGGGGTGAGGAGCACGACCTTCGCGCCGGGCATGGCGGCATGCACCTCGCCGATGGTTGCGACGGTGCGCGGGTCGCGCAGCGCGCCGCTCAGCAGGGCGAGCTTGCAGGAGAGGTGGCCGCCGTTTCCGGCTTCGGCCAGTTCGTCCGCGTTCGCCACCGCCCGCACGTGACAGTGCCAGCTCTCGAGGCGTCGGACGAGCTGATCGCGCTGGGCGCCGTCGCCAACGACGACCAGCACGCGGGCCCCCGCGAGTCCCGGCGGTTTGTGCTCGTCGCTCATCGTGGCCTCGTCGAGCGGCAGCGTGAACCAGAACCGGCTCCCCTGGCCCGGTGCACTCTTCACGCCGATCTCGCCGCCCATGGCGCGCACCAGTTCGCTCGAGATGGTCAGGCCGAGGCCGGTGCCGCCGAAGCGCCTGGTCGTGGACCCGTCGGCCTGCGTGAACGCCTCGAAGATCTCTTCCTGCTTGTCCCGGGGGATGCCGGTGCCGGTGTCGCTGATCTCGACCCGCATCAGCGGCGGGCCGTCGTGCCGTTTCACCCGCTTCACCTCCAGGGCGATCTCCCCGCTGCGGGTGAACTTGACAGCGTTGCTGAGCAGGTTGTTCAGCACCTGGCGCAGCCGCCCGGGGTCGCCGTACAGGTAGCTCGGGAGCGTGGGATCGAGGGCGGTCTTGAGATCGATGCCCTTCGCGTGCGCGCGGTCGGCGTGCAGCGCGATGCTGTCGTCGATCACCTGCTCGAGGTCGAACTGGATCCGCTCGAGACGCACCTTTCCCGCCTCGATCTTGGACAGGTCGAGGATGTCGTTGAGCAGGTCGAGCAGGGCGTTGGCGGAATGGTGCGCGGTGGCGAGGTAGTCCTGCTGCTCGGGGTTCATGCGCGTCTCGCGCAGGATGTCGAGCATGCCGAGCACCCCGTTCATCGGCGTGCGGATCTCGTGGCTCATGTTGGCGAGGAACTGGGACTTCGCCAGCGTCGCCTCCTCGGCGGTCTGGGCGCGCTGTTCGAGGCGCTCGTAGGCGGCGCGCAGTTCATCCTCGCGCTCGGCGACCTTGGATTGCATGGTGTTGAAGGCGCGCCCCAGGTCGGCGAGCTCGTCGTTGCCGGTAACCTGGATCGGCGTGAACTGCTCGCCGTGCGCGACGGCGTGCGCGGCGACGTCGAGGGCGCGAATGCGTCGCGACACCGAACGTCCGAACTGCCACAGAGTCAGGAACAGCAACAGCAGGCCGACGGCCAGCGTCGTGGCGAGCAGGGTCTCCTGCGCACGGGCCTCGTCGCGTGCCTCGTGGTAGGCGGCGGTCGAGGCCCGTTCGATCTGCACGATCATCTCACCGAGGATGTCGGAGATGGCGTTGTGTGCGCCGCGCGAGCGGGTGGTCGAGATCCGTGCGACGCCGGCGAGATCCATCTCCCGAGCCAGGCGGATCTCGTCGCGGACCGCGTGGTGGTAGATCTGCCAGTGCTCGACGAGGCGCCGGGTCTCCAGGGGCTGGATCTGTTCCATGGCGGGACGCAGCGAGGCCAGCTCCCCGTCGATCTCGTCCAGCAGGCGCTCCATGTTGTCGAGCTGGTAGGGCACCGCGAAGAAGTCGTCGAACTGCTGCAACTCGAGTTCGAGGCCGCGCAGCGTGTCGATCTTCGACTGCAGGCGCTGCGCGCTGGCGAGGGGACGGACGTGCAGCACGACCACGTCCTCCAGGCTCTGGGTCGCCTGGCGTACGGCCTGGGTGGCGAGCAGCAGCAGCAGCGTCACGAGGACGCTCGCGCCGACGAGCGTCAGCAACAGGTAGCGGAAGATCGATGGGCGACCGCGCGACCTCATCCGTGACTCTGCGCCGCTTCGGGGGCACGCCGGGCGCGCGGGTTCATCCGCCGACCCGGAAATTGCTCTGGAACGTCTTCCAGTGCCGCACCTGGGCCGCCCTGCCGTGGCGCTCGGTGATCGCGTCCCAGGTGCGCGCGGTGCGGCGCATCGCCTCGGCGGCGTCGAATTCACCACGCGCGGCCGCGGTCAGGTTGCGGTTGAGAACCTCGAGGTACTCGCTGTCTCCCGGAATTCCCGTCCCGGGCGGCAGCGTGTCGGGCCACGACGCGGCGAACGCCTCGAGGGCCTGCGCGCCGTAGATCTCGGTGATCCGCGGGTCGCGCAGGTGGTCCCAGCGGTAGGGGTCGGTGAACCCGCCGCGCACGCCGACCGAGCGGGGCGAGACCTCCGGCGAGGTGATCCACATCGCGTAGAGGAACGCGAGCTTGGGGTTCGGCGCTTTCGCCGGGACCACCAGGTTGTTGCCGTAGATGATGGTGTTGCGCCGGACCAGCTCGCCGTCGATGCGGGTGCCTGGCACCGGCGCGAACAGCACCCGACCCTGGACCCGGGAGGCGGGGCTGCCGAGGAGCTTGGATGCCGAGGGCGTGTGCAGCATCGCGAACACCTTGCCCTGGAGGTAGAGCGGCAGCGTGAAGCTGTAGTTGTTTCCATCGTCGGTGATGCCCGGCGGCCCGTGGGCGACCGTGGCGAGGTAACTCTCGGTGGCCGCGATGCCCTGGGGCGTGTCGAGCAGCGGACGCATCTGCGCGTCGAACAGGGGCTGGTAGGGCTTGGCCATCGACAGGTAGCGCGGCAGCCAGTACATCCACGCCCCCTCGGGGTCGCGCTCCTCGACGACCCCGAACAGGCCCTGTTCGGGCCGGTGGAAGAACCGGTAGAGCGTCTCGTACTCCGCCCAGGTCTGCGGCACGTCGAGCTCGCGCCCGGTCGCCGCGCGGAACGCGGCGCGCTCCTCCGGGTCATCGAGCAGGTCGCGGCGCAGGTACATGATCACCGGGTCGCCGTCGGCCGGGATCGCCGCGATGCGGTCGCCGAGGTACGCCTGCAGATCGGGGCGGATGTAGCCGTCGGGAGGTCCGCCGTCGAGCGGGAAGGCGAATTCCTCGAACAGCGGCGTGAGATCCTCGATCAGGCCGAGGGGCAGCAGTTCCGGGAACTCGTGGTTGCGCGCGACCGTCAGGTCGATCCCGTCGGTGGAGGCGATCACCTGCTGGGCGGGGAGCTGGGGAATGATCCGGGTCTCGATGACGATGCCCGTCTCGCGTTCCCAGAGCCGCTGCAGGGCGAGGTCGTTGCCGAGGTAGGCGTTGACGTTGCCCTGCTTGAACGCCAGCCGCAGGACCGTGTCGGGTGCGACATCACCGGACGCGATCAGGTGGCGGACGGCATCGAGCGCGCGCTCGGCCTGCCCGGCTGCCGGGGTCGCGACGACGGGACAGAGCAGCAGGAGCATCGCGAGGACGCTCCCGCAGACGCGTCGATTGCGGAGGGGATCGTTTGGGGTCGGTGCGCTTGCTGGAGTGTTTCCCTCGGCCTCGTGGGTCATGACTTCATCCTTGGCCGTTTGGAGGGGGCGACCTCCTCCGGCATTCCCCGGGACTCCTCACAGTGAAGAATATACCCTGAGGATCAACAGGGTAAGGGGTGGCCGCCCCGGCCGGAACGTGGCGTCACGGGCGTCGCCAGGCGCCGACGACGAACGCGCCGCTCTCAGGGTCCAGGGCAGCTCCCTCGCGTTCCGTGGCCCGGGCCGCCTCCGGAACCGCGTTCTTCGTGAAGTGGATCGCCGTCCGTATCTCTCCGTCTTGCGGTGCCAGCGCGGCGAGTTCGGCGGGCGAGCGGAAGCGGGCGTGTCGGAACAGGGACGACGGGTCCGATTCGGCCCGCTGCAGGCGACGCCGTGCCCAGGGGCCGAGCCGGTTCAGCGTCGCCACGACCACCGTGCCGCCGGGCCGCGTGACCCGGAACAGTTCCCGCATCGCCCGTCGCCCGTCGGTGACGAACTCGAGCGCGGTGACCGACATCACCCGGTCGAAGCGGTCGTCGGCGAAGGGGAGCGCGCGGAGGTCGCCCGCGACGGTCGTGAATTCCCCGCTCAGCGCGGCGCGGGCCGCGCTGAGCATCGGCAGGGAAGGGTCGAGCCCGACGACGCGGGCGCCCCGCGCGAGGACCGGGGCGGTGAACAGGCCGCTGCCGCAGCCGGCATCGAGCAGGCACTCGCCTGCGCGCGGCCGGAGCAGGTCGAGCACGTGGCCGGTCTCGATCTCCAGGATCAGGCGACCGATCGGGGTCGCGAACCAGGCGGCGTAGCGGTCGGGCCAGTCGTCGAAGAGCGGCATGACGGCGTGACGATCGGCGTCGGTGGGAATTCAGTATCGCCGTAGCGCGCCGGCAGGGCGCCGGATTCAACCCCGGCCGGGCCCGGAAGGCCCGGCCCGCGAAGCCTGGACCGGCGGGCAGGGTCGGTCGCCGTAGGAGCAGAACACGCAGCAGTCCCCGGGCCGCGGCTTGAGCCGCGTGCCGCAGTGGGGGCAGTCGTAGAAGTAGAGGCAGGCATCGGTGGGCATTTGCGCGGTCGATTCCACCGCGCAGGCCGGACGGGTCAGCGTCGCGTGCAAATCCTGATCGGTCATCGTGTGGGTGCCTCTCCCCGCCGGAACAGGGCGTAGAGGGTCAGGATAACGAAGAACGCGAGAAGCGGCAGGAGGATGACGTCGATCCAGCCGAGCCACGCGGAGATGCCGAGCACCGCGAACACGATCGCCAGCAGCGGCGTGAAACAGCAGACGGCCGTTAGGCCCGTGCCGACCAGGCCGGTCGTCAGCAGCTGCCGTGAACGGGTTCGTGACATCACACCCGTATGGACCACGAAACGGGACGGGCATTCCGTGGTCGGCCCGCGTCGCCCACCCGCCCTGCGGGGGCTCTCGGCCCAGGCCGGCTCGACGGTCACTCCGCGCGGACCAGCCGGCCGCCGCAGCGGCGGCAGACATAAACCGCGCGGCGACGCCTGACGCGGTTGTGGCGGGTCGTGGTGAGGAACTGCGGCTCGGCGCAGGCACAGCGGTAGCGCCAGCGGCGCTGCCGGGAGACCGTGCTGCGCGTGGTGTCGTAGTCGTGACAGCGCGTCGCCTCGACCCCGAGGAGCGCCATCGCCTCGCGCCATGCGGGACCGTGGCCCCGCGCCGCGTCGCCGTCCCGCCAGCAGGCGAGCAGATGGGCGACCTCGTGGGCGACCGTGTGCTCGAGGAAGTGGGGCCAGTTCTCGGCACCGAGCACCGGGTTGAAGCGCAGCAGCCCCTCGCGCGGCCAGGCCTGGCCCGCCGCCGCGCCGCGCAGGTCGTGGCGCACCTTCCAGCGACGGATCGGCCAGCCGGCACGGCGCCCGACGGCCATCAGGTCGGCCACGCGCGCCTCGATGTCCGAGGCCAGGTAGCCGGCGGGCGGGAATTCGGCTTGAGACGGGCCTCCCACGGGTCTCAGATGCGCGGCCAGCCCATCGGGACCACGGGGACCAGCAGCCAGAGGAGGACGGCGAGGAGGCTGACCCCGGCGGCGAGCCGCATCGCGAAACGCGCCTGGTCCGCCGTCCTGCGCCCGACGACGACGCGCAGCAGCATGGCGACCGGGACGACGATCGCGAGCACCGTCACCTCCACGAGGTTGGCCAGGCTCTTGTCGCCCGGCCAGAGCCAGCTCGCCAGGTTGAGCGCGAGCCACGGCGCGATCAGCAGCGCCTTGTCGCCGGTCTGCAGGTCGAAGTTCCTGCCGCCCGAGACGTAGACCGCCGCCCAGCCCATTCCGGCCGGCACCGCGAACAGCGGGTACCAGGTGAACAGGTGCAGCAGGCCCTCCATCGGCCCATTGTAAACCGCGGGATGCGGGTCAGGTGGCGGCGCGTGAGGCCGGGCCGTCGACCAGGCGGTTCGCCAGGTGGAAGCTCGCCAGGATCAGGACGGGGATCGCGAGGCCGAGCCACAGCGCGTGCCGGTCGATCCAGGTCGCCGCCGCCGGGATCGCCAGCCCGAGCAGCGCGCCGAACGCGACCAGGAAGGTCACCTTGACGATGACCAGGCCGACGAACCGGGAGACCACCCGGGCCCGGCGGTCGGCGCGGTTCACCAGCCGGGCGACCCAGAAGCCGTTGACGCCGTCGGTGATCGCCATGCCGGCCATGAACAGCAGCCCGAGCGCCGCGGCCATCTCCCAGCCGCCGAGGCCCGAGGCCGCGACCGAGAAGGTGGTGGTCAGCGTCAGGGTGTCGAACGACAGCGCGAACAGTGCGCCGAGTGCCGCCACGCCCAACGGGTGGCGCGCGGTCGTCAGGCGCAGTAGCAAGCTGCTGCGCAGCCCGAGCGGCCGGACCGTCTCCTGCGGCGCGGCGGTCAGGATCGCGTGCAGGTTCAGACCGCCGAGCAGGCAGAGGACGGCGATCGAGAAGCCGGTGCCGAAACGGTCCACCCATCCGGGAACGATCCACTGCTCGCTCGCCAGGCCGACCGCCACGGCGACCGCGGTCACCACGGCTCCGTGGCCGACCGAGAACCAGGTTCCCGTCCAGCGCGCCAGCCGCGGGTCGGCGGCGCCGTTGGCGCGCACAAGGCCGTCGACCGCGGCCAGGTGGTCGGCATCCAGACCGTGGCGCAGGCCGAGTGCGAACACCACGGCGAGGAGAGCGACGAGGTCGGCGGGCAGGGTTTCCATGGTCGGCTCCTGGTCTCGAACTCCGATCGGCGCGGGGACGCCCGTTCCACGCCGGTCAGCCTAGTTAGGAACTTTGCACATTTCTTCATACAATTGCCGTGCCATAATGCAAGTAATTGAAATGCAGTGGGTCTCCATTGCGCGGGTGGAAGGTGGGTTACCACGAGAGTGCACGAAAGGGCATGGATCGCACCGTGCACGGGCACTCCCGACGCGGCCGATCTGAGGAGGGAGCGTGATGGATTTCGAGGCGCTGGCGCAGCAGGTTGCGGACTTCGTCGCCGTGGGCAAGTACCATGCGGCGCTCAACGTCGCCCTCTCCGGGGTCAACGCGTGCCACCGCGAGGGCGACCGAGACGGGGTCGTTCGCTGCCTGGGGCTGATCCGCTCGACCGTCGACGCGCTCGAGCGCAACGTCCTGGTCGACGACCCCGCCGGGTGACCGACGGTTCACCACGGCCGCGACTCGACGCGTGGCCACACCACGGGAGCACCCGCATGCAGAACACCAAATTGATTCGCCGCTGTCTCGTATTGACGTTCTGCTGGTTCCTGCTCGCGGCGCCGGCGATGGCCCAGGACGCCGGGTCGCAGGAGACCTACGACCAGGACGAGGTGCTCGCCGCCGCCGAGTCGTTCTTCGGCGAGGGGGCCGAGGGGCTGGCCAAGGTGGTCGAGAAGATCTTCGCGGAGCAGGGGCGACCGAACGGCACCATCGCCGGCGAGGAGATCAGCGGCGCGGTCGGCGTCGGCCTGCGCTACGGCAAGGGCACGCTGCGCATGAAGGCCGGCGCCGAGCGCCAGGTGTTCTGGACCGGGCCCTCCATCGGCTTCGACGCGGGGGGGAACGCGTCGAAGGTGTTCGTGCTCGTCTACCGCCTCGACCGCGTGGAAAACCTTTTCCAGCGCTTCCCCGGGGTCGACGGCTCGGCGTACTGGATCGGCGGCGTCGGCGCCAACTACCAGCGGAGCGGCGACATCGTCCTGGCGCCGATCCGGCTCGGCGTGGGCCTGCGCTTCGGCGCGAACATCGGCTACATGAACTACACGCGCAAGCGCACCTGGAACCCGTTCTGAGGTCCCTTCCCTTGCCGGGCTGTGAGGTCAATGCCCCGCGAGCGCGTTCCACTCCGGAAGCAGCACGATGCTGTTCGGGTTGAGGCCGGCCTCCTTCAGGGCATCCATCGAGGCCACGACCGCGTTCTTCTGCAGGTCGATCACGCTCACCGAGCCGTCGCTCATCCCGGGCAGGTTGAGCAGCGCGTTCTGCACGAAGGCGTAGCGACCGTCGCGCGTGAAGCCGACATGGTGGGCGCCCTCGGCGGCATCGAAGGTCCGGACCAGCTTGGGCTCCAGAGGACCGGCGGAGAGGTCGAACACGTGCATTTTGCCGGGCTTCGCGGTGGTCACGAAGAGGGTCTTCCCGCCGGCATCGAAGTAGATTTCGAGCACGACGCCGACGCCGAGGGTGTTGAAATCGAAGGCCTGCGAGGTGTCGAAACCCTGGCTCTCCGGGTTCCAGCGCATCGCCCAGAGGGTGCCGCCGAACATGTTGGTGACGTAGGCCACCGGCGGGGTGCTTCCAGGCACGAAGAGAATCTCGACCGGCGCCTCCCCGGAGGGCGAGGGCTTGTTCGAGAGCTTGTGGGTGCCGAGGACCTCGTCGGTGCTCGCGCGCAGCTCGGTGACGATCTCCCTGGCGTCCTTGAGGTCGGCGCTGACGGTGCTGGTGACCAGCACCCGGTCGATGCCGGTGTGCACGGCCAGACCGTGCGGGAAGGTGCCGGGCAGCTTGATCTCGCGCTGGACGGTGTCGGTCGCGACGTCGCCGACGAACACGTTCGCCGAGGCCATGCAGGTCAGGTACCAGGTGGTGTTGGCCTCGTTGAAGATGACATCTTCACCGAACTTGCATCCGGGCACCTCGATCAGCTCGACCCGGTACGGGTTGCGGGTCATGTCGATGACCCGCAACTCGCCCTTGCCGAGCGCGGTGACGTAGGCCTTGGTCATGGTCCGGTCGTAGAAGATATGGTGGGCGACCAGATCGGGCGGCAACGGGATGTCGACCAGCGTCTGGCCGAAGCGGGGCGAGGCGGGATCGACGTCGACGACGGCGATGCCCTCGCGGCGGGGCTGGGGCGCGGTGAGCTTTAGTGTCTTGAGCGAGTCGGCGCTCTTGGTCTCGTAGTTCATCATCGCGAGGATCTCGGCCTGGGCAGGCAGCACCAGCCAGGCGAGGCAGAGCAGGAGGAATTTGGGGAGGACGTTCGGCATGGCGAATCTCCTAGTAGAGAGGTCAAGCATAGTCCAGAAACGGGTTGGGAGAGACGGTCCAGGCGTGGCTTCCAGCGACGGCCTAGGGCGATCGGAACCCGTCGGTTTTTTCCCGGGGCACGGGTGTTGAGAACGGTCACGATCGGCCTGCTCTTCCTGGTGGTGTGGAGCGCCAGCCCGGTCTGGGCGCACGCCTTCGGCGTTCGTTACGAGCTGCCGATTCCCCTGAGCCTCTTCCTGGCCGGCGCGGCCGCGGCCGTCGGCCTCTCGTTCCTGGTCGTCGAGTGGCTACCCACGCCGCGCTGCGAGGCTTCGTGGAGCCTGCGGGGCGTCGGCCGAGGTAACGCCGGACGGGTGCTGGGCGTCTTGCTGCAGGCGCTCTCCGTCCTGCTGCTGGTCACGGTGGTGGTTAGCGGGCTGTTCGGTGTGCAGAGCGCCACCGGCAACTTCGCCACGGTGTTCACCTGGATCGTCGGCTGGGTGGGTCTCGCCCTCTTCCAGGCGCTCGTCGGGGACGTCTGGTCGCGACTCAATCCCTGGGCGGTGGTGGGGCGGGCTGTCGGCGCACTCTCTGCCAGGTGCGGTGCGCAGGGGATGCCGCGTCCGTACCCGGCATCTCTCGGTTACTGGCCCGCGGTGCTGCTGTTCCTCGGCGTGGTGTGGCTGGAACTTGTGGCGCCGTGGAGCGAGCACCCGCGTACGCTGGCCTGGCTGCTGCTGGGCTACTCGCTGATCACCTGGGCCGCGATGAGCCGGTTCGGGGTCACCGCCTGGCTCGGGCGTGGCGACGGGGTCTCGCTGTTCTTGTCGCTGTTCGGCCGGTTCGGCGCCGGCGCTCCCGCGTCCGGCGGGGGCTGGTCTCTGCGGCCCTGGGTGGTGGGCCTGCTCGACGCGCGTCCGGTGCCCGGATCGATGGTGTTGTTCGTGATGTGTCTGCTCGCGACCGTCTCGCTCGACGGGTTCATGGAGACGACGGCCTGGCCGGCCCTCCTCGAGTGGCTCGCGGCGGGTCCGCTGCAAGGGGCGATGCTGGCGTTGCAGGCACGTGGCGTGAACGTGTTGGTGTGGCTCGAGAGCTCGGCGCTGGTCCTCGTCCCGTGGTTGTTCTTGGCCGTGTACGCGCTCTGCTGTGCGCTGATGGCGCGTTTCTCGGGCGTTGGGATCACGACCCGCGAGGTGGCCTGCCGTTTCGCCTTTACCCTGGTTCCGATCGCCATCGGCTATCACCTGGCCCACTACCTGTCGTACCTGCTGCTCGCCGGACAGCTGATCATTCCCCGGCTGTCCGACCCGCTCGGCGTCGGGTGGGATCTCTTCGGGACCGCGAATTACGCTGTCGACGTCACGCTGATGACGGCACGCACGGCATGGTACAGCGCGCTGGTCGCGATCATCCTGGGGCACGCCTGCGCCGTCTGGTTGGCCCACGGCGTCGCGCTGCGCGTGTTCGACTCCCCGCGCACCGCGCGACGCGGCCAGTGGCCGATGCTCGTGCTGATGGTCGCCTACACCACGCTGTCGCTGTGGATTCTCGCGCAGCCGCTGGTGGAGGGGTAAGCGGGGGCGACGGCGGTTCGTCCGGGCCGAGGGTGGCGATCGTGATAATTTAGGACCGGATGGCGCAAGTTGGCGCGATCCCTCGCAAGCTGCCTTCCCAGGGCGCGCAACGGGCAGGAGCATGGCCGGCGATCACGATCCGCACCACGACGATCCCCCGGCGGGCAAATCGCCCGCCGCGGTGGACTGGCACGCCACTTCCGGCCCGGAGGGCGTCGACGAATCGACCTGGATCGACGTCATCCGCAAGATGGACCAGGTCTACACCGACCTGCTCCGTTACCAGGTCGAGCTCGAGGAGAAGAACCGCACCCTCGAGGAGACCCAGCAGTTCATCGACAACGTCCTCGGCTCGATGTCCGACGTGATGGTGGTGTGCGACCGCAACGGCGCCATCCTCGACGTCAACCACGCGCTCTGCGCGATGGTCGGAGAACCGTCGGCCGCGCTGCGCGGCCGGCCCGTCGCGGAACTGTTCGCCGACGCCGCCTCGCAGGCCAAGGCGCGCGAGATCCCGGGCCGGTTGCGCGAGCGGCCTGTCGAGGAGTGCGAGGTGAAGCTGCGCGGCCGCGACGGCCAAGAGATGCCGGTCGCCTTCAACTGCAGCCCGCGGCACGACGCCGCGGGGCACTACGTCGGCCTGGTGATGATCGGCCGCTCGGTCGGCGAGCTGCGTCGCGCCTACCGGGAACTGCACAGCGCCCACGAGCAGCTCAAGCAGGCGCAGCAGCAGCTGATCCACTCAGAGAAGCTCGCCTCGCTCGGCCGCCTGGTGGCCGGCGTCGCCCACGAGCTCAACAACCCGATCAGCTTCGTGCTCGGCAACGTGCACGCCCTGCGTCGCTACCTGGACCGCATCGAGTCCTACCTCGCCGAGGTCCATGCGGGCCGCGACCCCGGGGCGCTCGAGGCGCTGCGCCGGAAGCTGCGCATCGATTTCCTGCTCGGCGACCTCGAGCCGCTGCTCGACGGCACCATCGAGGGCGCGGAGCGCACACGCTCCATCGTCGACGGGCTCAAGCGCTTCTCGGCGGTCGACCGCGAGGAGGATGCGCCGTTCGACCTCGTCGAGGTGGTCGATCGGGCGGTGAATTGGGTGAGCAAGGCGTCGAAGCGGGAGATCGCGCTCGAGTTCGTCCTGCCCGAGCGGCTGCCGACCCGGGGCAGCGCGGCCCAGGTGCAGCAGGTGGTGACGAACCTGGTCCAGAACGCCATCGACGCGATGGCCGCCGCCGCCGACCCGCGCCTGAAAGTGACCGGGCGCCTCGCCGGGGACCGGGCCGAGGTGCTCTTCCACGACAACGGCCCGGGCATGAGCGAGGCCGTGCTCAACCGTCTCTTCGACCCCTTCTTCACGACCAAGCCGGTCGGCGAGGGGACCGGCCTGGGGCTGTCGATCAGCTACGGCATCGTCGAGCGCTACGGCGGCCAGCTGACCGCGCGGAACCA
>JAWVZO010000037.1:0-17360 GCA_033722135.1 Gammaproteobacteria bacterium
CGAGGCGGTGGCCTGCCTCGATGTGACCCTGCGCCGCCGCCGCCCGGTACCAGCGCAGCGCCTCGCCGCGGTCGTTCGCCACGCCACGGCCGAACTCGTGCAGGTAGCCGAGGCTGTACTGGGCGTCGGCATCGCCCCGTTCCGCGGCCCGGCGGTACCAGGAGGCGGCGATGGCGTCGTCGCGCCTGACGCCGTCGCCGCTGGCGTACATGGCCCCGAGGTTGATCTGCGCCCGCACGTGGCCCTGGTCGGCGGCGAGCTTGTACCAGGTCCGGGCCCGGCCGAGGTCCTGGTCGACCCCGCGGCCGCTGGCGTACATGTAGCCGAGGTTGTACTGGGCATCGACGTGACCCTGCTTCGCCGCGGCGACGTACCAGTCGACGGCGAGGCCGTCGTCGCGCGCGACGCCGTTGCCCGTGGAGCGGAGCACGCCGAGGGCGAACTGCGCATCGGCGAGGCCGCCGTCGGCGGCACGACGGTACCATTTCGCCGCCTCCGCGAGGTCGCGTGGGGTGCCGATGCCGCCGGCGTGGAGCTGGGCGAGGCGATTCTGGGCCTCGGGGTCGCCGGCGACGGCGAGCTGCTCGATGGCGGCGAACGCCGCGTCGGTATCGCCTTCGGCGAGGCGCTGCTCGGCATCCTGGAGAGGGCCGGCATGGACGATGGAGACGCAGGCCAGCCACGGGAGCAGCAGGACGGCGGCCAGGCGGAACGGACGGAGCATGCGGGGCACCTTGGCTTGGCAGGGACGCGGCCGGTCACCTCCGCATGTTAGATGATCCCGCGCAGGACGTGCCAGGGAGCGGGAATGTTCTCGCGGATGGAGGGTCTAAACTGGGCGTGTCGCCGGGATCCGCGAGGCGCCCATCAAGGATGCGCCCGTCCCCGGAGAGGAGTACGAATCCATGCACAAGTCCATTCTCGCGGCCGCCCTCACTGCGGCTGCCTTCGCCGTCCCTTCCGCCGCGCTGGCCTGCTCCGCGGCCGGGCCCGGCACCCACATCGGCAGTCTGACCGGCGCCGATCCCGCGAACGGCACGATCTCGATCATCGACGCCGAGAGCCGCCAGCCGATCACCTTCTCGGCCCGGCCCGATCTCGTCGACGCCCTGGTCGGGAAGCAGGGCACGGTACGCATCGAGTACCAGGGCGAGGGCGACGAGTTGACGGCGACCGACGTCGCGCGCTGACGCGGTTCAGGCGGCGGTCTCCTCGAGCCAGGCCCGGATCGCGCCGATCTGCGCCCCGTCCATCAGCGCCGGGGCGTGACCCACGCCCGGCCATTCGACCACCGTCAACGGCGGGCCACCGGCGCGCATGCGCTCGACGGTCTCGGGCAGCAGCACGTCCGAGTCGGCCCCGCGCATCACCAGCACGGGGCAGCGGACGGCGTGCCAGACCGGCCAGAGTTCGACGTCGGCCTCGACCGACGCGAAGGCCCTGGCGATGCCCGGATCGTGGCCGAGGCGCCAGCGGCCGTCAGGGTCGCGCCGCGTGCCGTGCTCGGCCAGGTGGCGCCACTGCGCGTCGTCGAGGGCCCCGAATCCGGCCTGGATCTCCTTCAGGTAGGCCGTGGCCTCGTCCAGGGTGGCGAAGGACGGGTCGGCCCCGACGTAGTCGCCGATGCGCCGCAGCGCGGCCAGCGGCACGTGGGGTCCGACGTCGTTCAGGACCAGGCGACGGATCGGGCTGTTCGGCGTCGCGGCGAGCAGCAGGCCGATCAGGCCGCCCATCGACGTGCCGACCCAGTCGACCCGGCGCGCGTCGAGGTGGGCGAGCAGGGCGGCCATGTCCGTGGTGTAGAGGCCGTAGTCGTAGTGGTTCTTGTCGGCGAGCCAGTCGCTCCGTCCGCGCCCGACGACGTCGGGACAGACCACGCGCCGGCGGTCGGCGAGCGCCTCGGCCAGGGCGTCGAAGTCGCGCCCGTTGCGCGTCAGCCCGTGAACGCAGACGAGCGGCTCGCGGCATGCTCGATCGCCCCGGTCCGTGTAGGCCACGCGGTGGAACCCGCCCGGGCCGAGGCTCAGGTAGTCGTGTTGACGCATCGTCGTTCTCCCGTCGAATCCGCCCACTCTAGCAAAACGGCCGTGCCGCACCGCGCGGCGCATGACGTGGGTCAGGGGCCCGGCGATGCGTGGTGTCGGGCCGGGCCCGCTCCGTTATCATGGGGGCTCGGTCGAACCCGGAAGCCCTCCCGATGAAACGCGAGACCGACCCGTTGACGGGCCTGGATCGGCACGTGCGCGCGACGCCGGCATCACGGTCCTTCAAGGTCGTCCTGGTCAATCCCTACGAGCTCGGGCGCCAGCCCTTCGCGCTCGCCGAGCCGACGGCCTGGCTGCGCCGCGCCGGCTTCGAGGTAGCCTGCGTCGATCTCTCCCGCGACCGGCTCGATCCGGACGTGCTCGAGGAGGCCGGCCTGATCGCGATCTTCCTCGGCATGCACACCGCGACGCGCATCGCCACCGAACTGCTGCCTCGCCTGCGCGAGCGGCGGCCCGAGGCCCACCTGTGCGCCTACGGTCTCTACGCGCCGCTGAACGAGGCGCTGCTCCGTGAGCTCGGCGTCATCTCGCTGTTCGGCGGCGAGAGCGAGCCCGACCTCGTGGCGCTGGCAGAACTGCTCCGCGAGGGTGGACGGCCCGGGCCGGTCAACCGCATCCGCACCCGCGGCGTCCCGTTCCTGCCGCCCGAGCGGGATGGGCTGCCGGACCTCGACCGCTACGCCAAGCTGCGCCTGCCCGACGGCGAGGAACGGGTCTGCGGATTCGTCGAGGCGAGCCGCGGCTGCAAGCACCTGTGCCGGCACTGCCCGGTGGTCCCGGTCTACGGCGGGCGTTTCCGCGCCGTGCCGGTCGACGTGGTGCTGGGCGACGTCCGCCAGCAGGTGGCCGCCGGTGCGCGTCACGTCTCCTTCGGCGACCCGGACTTCCTCAACGGACCGGGCCACGCGCTGCGCGTCGTCGAGGCGCTCCACGACGCGTTCCCGCAACTCACCTACGACTGCACGATCAAGGTCGAGCACCTGGTCGGCCGCCCCGATCTCCTCCCCACGCTCGCGGCGACGGGCTGCCTGTGGATCACCACCGCGGTGGAGTCGCTCGACGACGCGGTGCTCGAGCGTCTCGACAAGGGCCACACCCGGGACGACTTCGTCCACGCCCTGGCGCTCGCGCGGGCCGCCGGCGTGCCGCTGGCGCCGACCTTCGTGCCGTTCACGCCGTGGAACGGCCTGGAGGCCTACGTCGACCTGCTGCGCGGCCTGCTCGACCTGGGCCTGGTGCACAGCGTCCCGCCGGTGCAGCTCTCGATCCGGCTGCTGGTGCCGAGCGGTTCGCTGCTGCTCGAGCTCGACGACTTCCGGGCGCAACTCGGTCCATTCGACCGGGCGACCCTCGGCTACCCGTGGCACCACCCCGATCCGCGTGTCGACGCGCTGCAGCGCGAGGTCGCCGAGATCGCCTCGACGGGCGAGGCCGACGGGCTCGCGCGCGGGGCGATCTTCGCCCGGGTCTGGAGCGCCGCGCACGCCGCGCTGGACGTGCCCGCGCCGTCGCTGGAGGGTGCCGACTTCGGGCCCACCATTCCGGCCCTCGACGAGCCTTGGTACTGCTGCGCCGAGCCGACCGAGCAGCAGCTCGCCTCGTTCTGACCTCAGCGGGTCGTCATGACGTCTGGTACGGAGGTCGGGCTTCAACCCGACATCGCATCACGTCTGGCTGAAGCTAGGCCTGCGGGCGCCATGAGCGTTCGCGGATCCCGTTTTCGCCTGCGTGCTACGGGCCGACCTGGTCCGCGCTGATGCGCGGTGCGAAATAGTCATCCGCCGCGTCGAGCGTGACCGGTGCGCCGGCGGCATCGACCAGGGGCTGCTCGTAGTCGTTCCAGCCGCGCAGGCCGGTGCGCAGCGAACGGACCGCGGTGAACCCCATCCTCTGCATGACGTCGGCGGCGAGGATGGTGCGGTTGCCGGAACGGCACAGGAGCACGATGTCACGGGCGCGCGCGGCGGCGAGCTCGGGCACGGTCTCCTCGTAGCCCCAGTCGCAGGCCAGCTCGAGGATACCGCGCGGGACGTTGCGCGACCCCGAGACGTGCATCGCCCCGTATTCGTACGGCTCGCGGATGTCGACCAGCAGCAGGTCGCGGCCGGCGTCGAGCTCCTCGCGCAGGTCCCAGGGGAAGAGTTCCCGGACCCCGGGCCGCGTGAAGGCGACGAGGTCGGCGAAGCGCTGGGGTCTCACCGCAGGTGGTGGGTCAGCCCGTGCTCGACCGCCATGACCGCGGCCTCGACGCGCGAGTGGAGGCCGAGCTTGCGCAGCACGGCCTTGACGTGGAGCTTCACGGTGCCGTCGGAGATGCCGAGATTGCGGGCGATCACCTTGTTGCTCTGGCCCTCGGCGACGTGGCAGAGGATCTCGCGCTCGCGCGGCGTCAGCTCGCCGAACGGATCCTCCGGCGGCAGGGCGTCGCTGCCGCCGCCCTGGACCACCTTGGCCAGCACGCCGGTCAGCTCGGGCGCGACGACGGTGCTCCCCTCGACGATCTCGCGCAGCGCGTTGATCACCTCGTCCGGTTCCATGTCCTTGATCAGGTAGCCCTGGGCGCCGTTGCGCAGCGACTCGACGAGGTCGCGCTCCTCGGTGCTCGTGGTGAGCATCACCACCGGCATGGCCAGGCCGATTTCGCGCAGGCGGCGCAGCACCGAGAGGCCGTCCATGACCGGCATGCGCAGGTCGAGGAGCACGATGTCCGGGCTACTCTGCTGGGCGATGCGCACTCCCTCGGCCCCGTCGCCGACGGCGTCGATGACGGTGATGCCACGCCGGGTCAGGAGCTCCTGGAGCCCGACCCGGAACAGCGCGTGATCGTCAATGATGAGGACGCGCATCGCTGTCCTCGGCCTCGGCGAATTCTGGCAGGCCGGCAGTGAACTCGTCGGGATCGTAGTGGAAGGTGAGCTCGATGCGGGTGCCCTCGCCGGGCTCGCTCTCGATGCGCAACTCGCCGCCGAGGCGCTGGGCCCGCTCCTGCATGATCGACAGGCCGAGATGCTCGCCGGGGCTGCCGTCGAGGAGCCCGTCGCCGAAGCCGACGCCGTCGTCCTCGATCAGCACGCGGAAATTGCCCTCGCCCTCGCCGTCGATCAACACCCGGACGTGCTGCGCCTTGCTGTGCTTGCGGCTGTTGGCGAGCGCCTCCTGGATGATCCGGATCACCTGCATCTCCTGGAGCGGCGGGAGGGTGACGCCGTCGAAGTCGTGCTGCAGCACCGCGGCGATGCCGGTCTCCTTGCGGAAGTGCTCGACGAGTTCCTTCAGCGCCGGGACCAGGCCACGTCCGTCGAGCGGCGCGCGGAAGTTGAACAGCAGCTGGCGCAGCTCGGTGTGCGCCTCGTCGAGGCTGGCGCGGATACGGCCGGTCTCGTGGCGCGCGGTCGCGACGTCATCCTGCTGCAGGGTGTCGTCGAGCATCCGCACCTGGTAGCGGAGGCTGGCCAGGGTCTGCGCCAGCGAGTCGTGGAGCTCGTGCGCGAGCATGGCCCGCTCCTGCATCAGCGACAGGCGGTTCGCCTTCTGGTCGAGGTAGGCCTTCTCGATGGCCATGCCGAGGTGGCGGCCGATGCTGGTCAGCAACTCGGTGAAGTCGCGGCTGATCGCGACGCCTGCCTCATCGAGGAACAGGTTGTAGATGCCCAGGTCGTGGCCGCGGTACTGCAGCGGCACGGCGAGCAGGGTGATGTTCTCTTCCTCGCCGAAGATCGGCTGGCCGATGATCGCGTTGCACTCCTGGATGTCGTTGCGGCACTGGATCGATCCGGCCTTGAGGGCGATGCCGCAGACGCAGCTCTCCTCCATCGACAGGTGCTGCTCGGCGCGGACCACCTCGTCGTCGAGCCCGAGGCTGGCGATCAGGCGCATCCTCCGGTCGGGACCGAGCAGGCGCACCGTAGCGGCGCGCGCGTCGGTGACGTCGCGCAGGGTGTGCAGGAAGTGGGAGAGGAGATCCTCGAGATCGCGGTACTTGTTGATGCTCGCCGCCACCTCGTAGAGGATCGCCAGCGAGCGGGTCTGGTGCGCCAGCCGGGTGGTCTGCTTGTGCACCCGCTCGTCCATGTCGTGGGTCAGCGCCTCGAGCCGTTCGCCGAGGCGGTTGATGTCGCCGGCGAGCTCGACGAACTCGCCGGACTCGGGAACCGGCATCCGCGCCGAGAGCCGGCCGCTGCGCATCACCCGCGCCCACTGGCGGAGCTGTTCGAGGGGTTCGATGACGTTGCGCCGCATGCGCCGCAGCATGCGCCGCAACTGGAAGAGACCGACGACGGCGAAGGTGAGCTGCAGCGCCGCGAGGTAGGGCACCGCGGACGGCAGCAGCGGCATCAGCAGGGCGACGACGACGATGGCCACCAGCATCACCAGCATCAGGCTGCAGGGCAGCGCCAGGCGGCCGGCGGTCAGGGTGTCGAACTTCCAACCGCTGACGGTCTTGCCGTCGTCGCCGATGACGTAACCGCAGAGGCGGTTGGCATCCTGGTTGTCGGAAACGGTCGCCATGGTGCGCGGGTGCACCCCCTCGTCGTCGGCTCGGGCCCAGTATACGACGGACGGGGGGACGCCGGGGCCGGCGGCTTCAGCGCGCGCTTTTTGGCGGGGCGTAGTCGACATCCTGGGGCGGCTCGTAGTTCGGATCGTTGGGGTTCATGAAGATGAAGTGGCTCGCGCCGGGACGCACCTCGGCGAAGTCGATCACGGTCCCGTCGAGCACCTCCTCGCTGAGGGGCGAGATCAGCACCGTGACCCCGTCGCAGTCGACCCTGAAATCCTCGGGGTTGGGCTGGTCGAAGCCGAGCGCGTAGTCGATGCCGCCCTTACCGTCGGGCTTGGCGGCCAGGCGCAGGCCGAGCTCCTCGTCGGTCCCGGTCTCGGCGAGGGCGCGCTTGGCCTGGTCGCAGGCGGCGGGGGTCAGGGTGACGATCATACGGTCTCTCCTCGGTGTGCCGTGGCGTGGGCGGTCGCGTGGCGACGCACGAAGTCGACGAAGGCGCGGGCCCAGCGGTGCCCCGCGGTGTCGCGCAGATGGGCGTAGCTGGCGAGCAGGTTGTGGAGCACCAGGCCGTCGCGACCGCCATCGATCCCGTGTCCGCGCTCGACCTGGTAGGCGTAGGTAAGGCCTTCGGGAAGGCCGACGAGACGGGAATAGTGAAACTCGTGGGCATGGAAACCGACACCCGGCGACGACGGCCAGGGGTGTCCGTCGGTCTCGCGAAGGCGCACGTAGCCGCGGCCGACCGGGCGCATCTCCATGTGCACGTCGGCCGGGATCACCCCGACCATCTCGCCGCTGGTGTCGTGCCAGTGCAGACGGCGGGCGAGGTACATCAACCCACCGCACTCGGCGTAGGTGGGCAGCCCGCCCTCGATCGCGGACCGGATCGCGGCGCGCAGGGAGACGTTCGCCGCGAGGGCGTCGAGCGAGGTCTCGGGGAAGCCGCCTCCGAGGAACAGCCCGTCGAGCTCCGGCAGCGCGGTGTCACGCAGAGTGTCGATCGGCACCAGGTCCGCTCCGGCGCCGGCCAGCATCTCGAGGTCGTCCGGGTAGTAGAAGGCGAAGGCGCGGTCGCGGGCGATGCCGATGCGCACCCTCGACGCGGAGCCGGGACGCTCCGCGGCGGGGGGCGCCGCAATGGGCGCCGGAGTCGCGCAGCGCTCGAGCAGGGCGCCGAGGTCGACGCCGCGCTCCACCGCGGAGGCGAGGGCGGCGATGCGCGCGTCGGCGGCATCGGACTCGTTGGCCGGGACCAGGCCGAGGTGGCGCTCGCCGATTGCGACCGCCTCGTCGCGCGGCAGCGCGCCGAGTACCGTCATGTCGGTGTAGCGCTCGATCACCGCGCGCAGCTTCGCCTCGTGGCGCGCACCGCCGACGAGGTTGAGGATCACCCCGGCGAAGCGGAGCGCCGGATCGAACTGGCGGTAGCCGAGCAGCAGCGGGGCGACGCCGCGGATGGTGCCCCGGGTGTCGAGCACCAGCACCACCGGCAGGTCGAGGAGGTGGGCGAGGGCGGCGTTGCTGTTGCTGCCCTCGACGTCGAGCCCGTCGTAGAGTCCCTTGTTGCCCTCGACGACGGCAACGTCGGCGTCGCCCGCGCGGCGTCCGAAACCGACCGTGATCTCGTCGCGCGTCTGCACCTGGAAATCGAGGTTGTAGCAGGGGCGGCCCGCGGCCCGGCCAAGCCAGATCGGGTCGATGTAGTCGGGACCCTTCTTGAACGGCTGGACGACCCGCCCGCGCCGGGCGAGCGCCGCGCAGAGGCCGATCGCGACACTGGTCTTCCCCGAGGACTTGTGCGCGGCGGTGACGAGGAGTCGGGTCATGCTGGGGCGGGGCCTGGGACCCGCTCGGGGCTAGTCCCGGGCGGCCGTGGCGCCGGGCATCGCGTCCGGGAGCAGCGGCAGCACCCGGACGCCGATCAGGACCAGGATCAGGGCCAGCGCGCTGCCGCCGAGACCGAGGCCGAATTCCGGCAGCGAAGGCGCGTAGCGCGCCGGGACGCCGTCGAAGAAGCTGCTGCTGACCTCCTTGCCGGGGAAGAGATCGAGCGGGACGGTCTGTCCGCCGATGATGATCACGTACATCGTCGCCAGGCCGCCCACGATCACCAGCAGGCAGGCGAACACGAGCATGGGCGCGGACCCGCGCGTTCCCGGGCGCAGCAGCAGCCAGGCGGGCAGCAGCCCGCCGAGCAGCACCTGGCCGAGCCAGAACAGCGTGGTGATCGCGCCGCCGTCGCGCAGGATCAGCCGTTCCGCGGCGAGGTGCTCGGCCGCGTAGAGGTTGGTGAGGTGGTGGATCGCCACCAGGAGCAGCGTGGCGGCGACGAACCAGCCGAGCAGGCGCCCGAGCCGGTCGCGCACCTCCGGGTCGAAGCGGCGCCCGGTGGCGCGGAACAGGCCGAGGGCGACGAGCAGGAAGATCGCGGTGCCGAAGGCGAGCGACAGGACGATGAACAGCGGCGCCATGATCGCGGCGTCGTACGCCTCGCGCGCGATCAGGAAACCGAAGATCGACCCGGTGCCGGTGGTCAGGATCAGGCGCCAGGCGAACGCGAGCCCGCCCATGCCGCGGGTGTAGCCGGCCACCGAGCGGTCCATCTGGGTCCAGAGGTAGGCGGCCACGATGACGAAGAAGCCGGTGTAGAGGAAGATGTTCCAGGCGAAGATCGACCTGAAGTTGTAGTGGGTCATCGCCACGATCAGCCGGTCGGGCCGGCCGAGGTCGAGCACCAGGATTGCCAGGCCGCCGGCGAGCAGCGCGATGGCGAGCAGGCCGGAGAGCCGTGCCAGCGGCTTGTACGGCACCTGGCCGAACACCGAGCCGAGCGAGGCGACGTTCAGCGCCCCGGACGCGGCGACGATCAGGAACACGGCGAAGACGTGCGGCAGGCCCCAGACCACCTGGTTGGTCATGCCGGTCACGTAGTGTCCCTGGTGTTCCATGGTCCAGGCCGAGACGGCGCCGGCGGCGACCAGCACACCGAGCAGGGCGAGCAGCACCAGGAAGCCGCCGCCGAAATCGATCTCGAGGTAACGGGTCCGCTTCATCGTCTGTTCCGGTTCACAGTCCGCGGTAGCGCACGCCGACGCCGAGGCCTAGGTCGTCACGGACCCGGGTGGTCGGGTAGGTCGCGACGGCACGGTGGATGGCGCTGTTCGGGTCGTTGAGGTCGCCGAAGGTGAGCGCGCCGTTCCCGTCGCGGCCGCACGCCTCGACGCAGGCCGGCTCGCGGCCCGTGTCGACCCGGTGCACACAGAGCGTGCAGCTCTCGACGGTGCCCTTGCCGCGGGGCGACCACGGTTTCTGGTCGCTCAGCGACTCGTGGACGAAGGAGCGCGCCTTGTACGGGCACGCCATCATGCAATAACGACAGCCGATGCAGATGTGCTTGTCGACCAGCACGATGCCGTCGGCGCGGCGGAACGAGGCGCCGGTCGGGCAGACGTCGACGCACGGCGGCTCGGCGCAGTGCTGGCACATCATCGGCAGCGAGACGTGGCGCCCGGTCGACCGGTCGCGGACGTCGAGCTTGCGGATCCACTGGGCGTCGGTGCGCGGGCGACCGTGGCCGTCCCAACCGTGCTCCTCCCGGCAGGCATCGACGCAGACGCTGCAGTCGGCGCAGCGCGTCGCGTCGACCAGCAGGCCCCAGCGCACGCGCGAGGTGACCGGCTCGTCCGCCGGCTTCGCCTCGGCGAGGCGGTGCAGGAAGACCCCGGGTGCCAGGGCGACCGTGCCGGCGGCGACCGCGCCGCCGAGCAGGCGCCTGCGGTAACGGTCGATCGGCTGCTCGCTCACCGGCGGGCCTCCGTGCCTTGCGTGACCGTGGCCACGCCCGTCGCTGTCGGAGCGGGCGAGCCGGTCACGCCCGGGACACCGGGTTCGGGTTCGCCCGAGTGGCAGCCGAAACAGTCCGGTTCCACGGCGGCGTAACGGTGGCAGCTGACGCAGAAGTGTCGCGGATCGTCGATCGACACCGGCTGGCCGGCCGCATCGTAGGCGTGGCAGTTCAGGCAGTTGCGCAGGCTCTGCCGCGGTGTGCGGATGCCGCGGTGCACGGTCTCGTCCCGCTGGTGCAGGAGCATCTCCATGTGGTCGCGGCGCATCACGGCGACCGGTGCCACGCACTGCTCGGCCGAGCCCGGCTCCACCGTGGGCAGCGGGACCCGCGTCGCGGCCTCGTCGGCCGCGGCCGGCCCAGCGGCCAGCAGGAGCATCAGGACGGCGAGACGTGCGCGCATGCCTACTCGCCGAGCGCCATCTGGATGTAGCCGGTCGGGCAGACGTCGGCGCAGATGTGGCAGCCGATGCACTTGTCGTACCACGTGTCGACGTAGCGGCCGAGCGACTGCTCCGATTTCTTCTTGCGGTAGACCGCGTCCTGCGGGCAGTAGACCACGCAGGCGTCGCACTCGAAGCACTGGCCGCAGCTCATGCAGCGCTTGGCCTCGGCCACCGCCTGCTCCTCGAGGTAGCCGCGCAGCCGCTCCTCGAAGTTGCCGAGCACCTGGTCGGCGCCGATGTGGACTTCCTCGCGCTTGTTGCGCGGCTCGTGGTTGAAGTAGCCGAGGAACAGCCTGTCGTGCGGAATGACCTCGTTGGCCGAGCGGTCCTCGAAGTTGTGGACCGCGAAATCGGCGTCGGCGGTGCCGCGCACCTCGCCGTGCTTCTCCTCGGGTGCCCTGCCGTGCTCCTTGAGGTAGTTGAGCATGTTGAAGCGCACGCCGTCGTACTTCGGCCGGCGCTTGAGCTCGTCCCCTCTCAGGTACTGGTCGATGCCGTCGGCGGCGACCCGAGCCTGGCCGATGGCGGTGGTCAGCAGGTGGGGACGCAGGATGTCGCCGGCGACGAAGTGCCCCTCGCGGGCCGGGGAGCGGAAGTTGCGGTCGGAGTCCATCAGCCCCTTGCCGTTGTCGAAGTCCTCGAAGCCGGTGAAGTCGCCCACCTGGCCGATCGCCGAGACGATCAGGTCGGCGTCGAGGTCGATCTCGGTGCCGGGCACCGGGCCGCGCTTGCCGTCGACCTCACCCATCTCCGCGACGCGCAGCGCCGTGGCGCGGCCGTCCTCGCCGACGATCACCTCGACCGGGGCGAGGTTGCCGCGGATCTCGACGCCCTCGCGCAGCGCGTCTTCGATCTCCTTCTGCGCGGCGGGCATGTCCTTGATGTCTCGGCGGGTGATCAGCATTACCTCCGCGCCCTCGCGCTTAGCGGCCGAGGCGACGTCGTGGGCGGTCTGGCCGAGCACCACGTACTCGGGCCGGTCGCTCTCGTTGACCGTGGTGATGTGGCCGAGGCGGCGCGCCACCGAGGCGACGTCGATCGAGGTGTCGCCGCCGCCGATGACGATCACGCGGCCGGCGACATGCTGCAGGCGGCCGTCGTTGAAGGCATTGAGGAACGCGACGCCGGTGATGACGTTGACCGCGTCGCCGCCCGGGACCGGCAGGGCGCGGCCCGACTGGGCGCCGATGCCCCAGAAGACCGCGTCGTACTCCTCGTCGATCTCGGCCAGCGTGACGTCGCTGCCGATGCGGGTACCCATGCGCAGCTCGACGCCCATGTCGACGATGCGCCGGATCTCGCCGTCGAGGACGTCGCGCGGGGTGCGGTAGCCGGGGATCCCGTAGCGCATCATGCCGCCGAGCTCGGTGTGCTCGTCGAAGATGGTGCAGCCGTGGCCCATCTGGCGCAGGAAGTAGGCCGCGGCGAGGCCGGCCGGGCCGCCGCCGACGATGGCGACCTTCCTGCCGCTCTCCTTGTCGACCTTGGGCAGCGCGAGCTTCTGCTGCAGCGCCCAGTCCCCGACGTACTGCTCGATGGCGTTGATGCCGACGTAGTCCTCGACCTCGTTGCGGTTGCAGCCGTCCTGGCACGGGGCGGGGCAGACCCGGCCCATCACAGACGGGAACGGGTTGGCCTCGACCATGCGGTAGAACGCGTACTGCTGCCAGGGCATGTCGTTCGGCGCCTTGTCGATGCCGCGCGCGATGTTCATCCAGCCGCGGATATCGTGGCCCGACGGGCAGCTCGCCTGGCAGGGCGGGGTGCGCTGCACGTAGGTCGGGCACTTGTGCGTCCAGCTCGACTGGAAGATCTCGTCGCGCCAGGCCCGGGGCGCGCTGTCCCCGTCCTTGTAGCGGCGGAAGGTGTGCGTTTTCATCTCTTCGCTCGAGGCGGCCATGGGCTTCTCCTGATCGAACTTGGTGGTTCGGCCGTGCTTATTCCTTGGTACCGAGCTGGATGGCGTCGCCGACCAGCTGGTGGATGCTGACGATCATGTCCATCGGCAAGCCGTACATCGGCAGCACCTTGCTGAACTGGCTCTTGCAGATGGCGCAGATCGCCGCCATGTGGGTCACGCCGTGGTCCTCGACCACCTGCTGGAGCGCCTGCACGCGCGGCAGCGCGCCCTTGGCGCGCAGCTCCATGAGGTCGTCGGTCAGCAGGCCGCCGCCGCCGCCGCAGCAGAAGGTGCGGTCGCGGATGGTCTCGTCGGCCATGTCCACGAAACGGTTGACCGAGGCGCGGATCACCGCGCGCGGGATCTCGAACTGCCCGCCCGGCACGCCGCCCATGCGCGAGGCGCGGGCGACGTTGCACGAGTCGTGGAAGGTCACGACCTTGTCGTCGTTCGCCGACGGGTCGAGGTTCAGCGCGCCGCGCCCGATCAGGTCGTGGGTCAGCTCGCAGATGTGCTGCGGCACCGGGTAGCGCTTGTCGAGGAAGTCGAACGGGCCGGCGAGGGTGTTCAGGAAGCTGTAGGCGACGCGCCACGCATGGCCACACTCGCCGAACACGATACGCCGCACGCCGAGGTCGAGCGCCGCCTGGCGGATGCGCTGCGAGACCTTGCGCATGTTCTCGTAGTTGCCGATGAACATGCCGAAGTTGGCCGCCTCGGAGGCGTAGGAGCTGATCGTCCAGCTGATCCCGGCCTGGTGGAACACCTTGGCGTAGCCGATCAGGCCGTCGATGTGCGGCTCGGCGAAGAAGTCGGCCGACGGCGTGACCAGCAACACCTCGGCGCCCTCGACGTCGACCGGCAGCTTCACGTCGACGCCGGTGTCGTCCTTGATGTCCTCCTCGAGTCCCTCGAGGGTGTCCTCGAGCGCCGGGCCGGGCAGGCCGAGGTTGTTGCCGATCTTGTGGACCTTGCCGATGATCTCGTTGCAGTACTTCTGGCCCTTGCCGACCGCGTCCATGATGTCGCGCGCGGCCATCGAGATCTCGGCGGTGTCGATGCCGTAGGGGCAGAAGACCGAGCAGCGCCGGCACTGCGAACACTGGTGGAAGTAGTTGTACCACTCGTCGAGCACGTCCTCGGTGAGGTCGCGCGCGCCGACCAGTTTCGGGAAGTGCTTGCCGGCGAAGGTGAAGTAGCGGCGGTAGACGCTGCGCAGCAGGTCCTGGCGCGCGACCGGCATGTTCTTCGGGTCGCCGGTGCCGAGGAAGTAGTGGCACTTGTCGGTGCAGGCGCCGCACTTGACGCAGCTGTCGAGGAACACCTTGAAGCCGCGGTACTTGCCGAGCAACTCGCCCATCTTCTCGATCGCGACCTGCTGCCAGTCGTCGACCAGTTCGCCCGGGAAGCCGAGTTTCTCCTGGTGCTCGGGTTTGGCGACGAACGGTCCGCTACCCGCCATCGCGCCGGGCTGCAGGACCGGGATCTCGAGGTCCGGGCCGAGCTTCGGCAGCTGGATGTCGACCTTGGCCACCGCGCGCCCTCAGCGCCGCTCGAGCTCGGCGGCCCACGGTGCGAGATGGCGGTGCTCGCGGGGGTCGTCGGCCTGGTTGCGGGTCGGGCTGAAGAAGACCCCGGGCGCGTGCAGCAGCTTGCTGAACGGGAAGCCGATCATCAGCGCGAGCACCAGCAGCAGGTGCAGCAACAGCAGCGGGTCGGCGGGCAGCGGCTGCCAGTCGAAGTAGAGCAGGCCGAGGAAGAACGCCTTGACCGCAACGATGTCGGTGTGGGCGACGTATTTCATCGCCAGGCCGCTCGCGCCGATCAGGATCAGCAGCACCAGCCAGAGGTGGTCCGACGGGGCGCTGATGTAGCGCACCCGCGAAACCGCCAGGCGGCGCAGCCAGAGCGCCGCCAGCGCGCCGACCATCGCCAGCCCGGCGTAGATGCCGAACGGCTGGACCAGCGCCACCGGGGCCCAGACCGGCTCGGTGAAGTAGCGCAGGTGGCGCACCAGCACGACCGCCAGGGCGACGTGGAAGGCGAAGCCGAACAGCCAGATCCACTTGTTGGCGCGGAACAGGCTGCGGAACAGCAGCACCTCCTGGCCCATGCGCAGCACCACCCCGGAGCGCGTGGTCGGCGCCGGGGTGGTGGGGATCTTCAGCGGGGCGGGGGTACGCGCGTAGTCGGCGATCCGGTAGAGCAGGCCGAAGACCAGCACGGCCGTCGCGAGGTAGAACGCGCACGCGAAGAGGATGCTGGTCGCCGACATCTGCGGGCCGTTCCGTGGGGCAGGGGGCCGGGGGAGGTGACCGCCCCCGGGCGCCCGCCGCGGCTCAGATGCAGCCGGTCGGCTTCGGCAGGCCGGCGATCTTGCACGCCTGCTTGGCCGGGCCGTACGGGAACAGCTCGTAGAGGTACTTGCTGTTGCCCTTGTCCGGGCCGAGCTTCTTGCCGATCGCCTTGGTCAGCACGCGGACCGCCGGGGCGATCTGGTACTCGTCGTAGTACTCGCGGAGGAAATTGACCACTTCCCAGTGGTTGTCGGACATGTCGATGCCTTCCTCGTTGGCCAGCGCGTTGGCCACGTTCTCGTCCCAGTCGGAGAGGTTGACGATGTAACCCTCCTCGTCGGTCTCGATGCTCTTGCCGTTGACTTCGATGCTCATCGTTTGCGCCTCCTCGCTGCGGTTCGCAGGGTGTTGATTCAGAGCCAGGACTGGACGCCGTCATCGGCGGCCACCAGATCGACGAAACCGTCGTAATCCACCACGTCGATGCCGTCAAGCAGCTTGTCCGCGACGCCGCGGGCGGCCGCGTCGGCGCCCAGCACGCAGACCGTCCGGTCGGCCAGTGCCTCGCGCATCGCGTCGCTGTTCCGGGTGCCGTCGAGGGCGCCGTAGACGCCGTCCTCGATCAGCAGGATCGTGCTGCCGGGCTTGGCGACGCGCAGGCAGCTGGCGAGCGCGGTGGTGGCGAAGGGGGACTTGTTGACGATGTGCAGCATGGTCTCTCGGGCCCCCTCAGAAGTTGAAGATCACGTCCTGCTGCTCGAGCAGGTCGGCGATCTCGTCGCGCCCGACGAGGTGGATCGAATCCTTCTCGGCCCAGTCCTCGTTCTCGTCCTCCCAGACCAGGTGCTGGAGGTCGTCGAGGGCCAGGCCGCGCTCGGCGAGCGCGTCCTCGTCGACGTAGATCTTGTTGACGTCGTAGTCACCGAGCGCGCTGTAGGTCGGGCTGAAGTTCTTCATGCCGATGCCCTTGGTGTCCATCCCCTTGACCAGCTGGTACACCCCGTCGTCCATGAACAGCAGGCTCACGTCCTGTTCGAACGCCGCGCCGATCAGCACCACCTCGAGTGACTCCCAGGCGTAGATCGTGCCGTACGGCGCCTTGCGGTTGACGTAGAGTAATTTCTTGGTCGCGCCGGCTTCCGACATCGTTGTTCTCCTTGTGTCAGTCGCCGAACACGACCAGGCGGTCGGCCTGGATGCCGGCCTCGATCAGCTGGCCCAACCCCGAGATGCGGAACCCAGGGGCGACGTTGTGTCCGCTCTTGCCGTGGCGCTTCTGTTCCTCCTCGTCGACCAGGCCGCGACGCTGCGCGGCGGCGACGCAGAGCACCAGGTCGAGACCGTGCGCCTCGGCGAGCTCGCTCCAGCGCTTGACGACGTTGCGGTCGTCCTGCGGCGGGGTCGTGAAGTCGGTGCCGTTCTGCACCCCGTCATGGTAGAAGAAGACGCGGAAGATCTCGTGGCCCTTGGCGAGCGCCGCCTTCGCGAAGTGGTACGCGGAGTCCGACGCCTGGTGGGTGTAGGGCCCCTCGTTGACCATGATGCCGAATTTCATCCGTGGCTCCCCTTCGTCACGGCGTCAGAAATGGATGTGCGCCGACGCGTTGAGGCTGTTGCGCGATCCGCGCCAGTTGTCGATGTGGTACTTGGTGAACGGCAGCTCTGTGATCTCGAAGAAGCGCTTCCAGCCGATGCGGTCGATCCACTCGTTGACCCGCTCGTAATCGCGCGCGTCGGTCTTGTAGGCGTTGAGGATCCGCTTGACCACGTCGGCGACCTCCGGCCAGCGCGGCGGATTGTTCGGCAGGCCCGAGGCGACCAGCTTGTGGAAGGTCGGCTTGGAGCGCGCGTTGGAGTTCTTGCCGCCGACCCAGATGGCGATCTTGGTGTACTCGGCGTCGTTGATCTGCATCGGCGGGCAGGGCGGGAAGCAGGCGCCGCAGCACATGCACTTCTTCTCGTCGACCTCGAGCGACGGCTTGCCGTTGACCATCGCCGGGCGGATCGCCGCGACCGGGCAGCGCGCGACCACCGACGGGCGCTCGCAGACGTTGGCCACCAGGTCGTGGTTGATCTTCGGCGGCTTGGTGTGCTGAACGTTGATGGCGATGTCGCCCTGGCCGCCGCAGTTGATCTCGCAGCACGAGGTCGTGATGCTGACGCGGTTCGGCATCTGCTCGTTTTTGAACTCGTCGTAGAGCTCGTCCATCATCGCCTTGACCACGCCGGAGGCGTCGGTGCCGGGGATGTCGCAATGCAGCCAGCCCTGGGTGTGGGAGATCATCTTGACCGAGTTGCCGGTGCCGCCGACCGGGAAGCCGGCCGCC
>JAWVZO010000038.1:0-16760 GCA_033722135.1 Gammaproteobacteria bacterium
CCGAGCCGGAGTTCTTCGTCCTCGACGACGTGCGCTGGGGCGTCGACATGAGCGGCTCGTTCGTCAAGGTCGACTCGGAAGAGGCCGAGTGGAACTCGGAGAAGGTCTTCGAGGGCGGCAACATGGGCCACCGCCCGTCGGTCAAGGGCGGCTACTTCCCGGTCCCGCCGGTCGATTCGATGCAGGACCTGCGCTCGGCGATGTGCCTGGCGATGGAAGAGATGGGCGTGGTCGTCGAGACCCATCACCACGAGGTGGCGACCGCCGGCCAGAACGAGATCGGCACCCGCTTCAACACCCTGGTGCGCAAGGCCGACGAGGTGCAGATCCTCAAGTACTGCGTCCACAACGTCGCCCACGCCTACGGCAAGACCGCGACCTTCATGCCCAAGCCGCTGGTCGGTGACAACGGCAGCGGCATGCACGTCCACCAGTCGTTCTCGAAGGACGGCGAGAACCAGTTCAGCGGCAACGGCTACGGCGGCCTCTCCGAGACCGCGCTGCACTACATCGGCGGCATCATCAAGCACGCCCGCGCGCTGAACGCCTTCACCAACGCCTCGACCAACAGCTACAAGCGACTGGTCCCGGGCTTCGAGGCGCCGGTGCTGCTCGCCTACTCGGCGCGCAACCGCTCGGCGTCGATCCGCATCCCCTACGTCTCCAGCCCGAAGGCGCGGCGCATCGAGGTGCGCTTCCCGGACTGCACCGCGAACCCCTACCTGGCGTTCTCGGCGATGCTGATGGCCGGCCTCGACGGCGTCATGAACAAGATCGATCCGGGCGACGCGATGGACAAGGACCTCTACGACCTGCCGGCCGAGGAGCTCAAGGGCATCCCGACGGTCTGCCACGCCTTCGACCAGGCGCTCGAGGCCCTCGACGCCGATCGCGGCTTCCTGACCGCCGGTGGCGTGTTCACCGACGACATGATCGACGGCTACATCGCGCTCAAGATGGAGGAGGTCACGCAGCTGCGCATGACCACCCACCCGATCGAGTTCGATCTCTACTACAGCGTCTGACGCAGACGGCGGCCACTGCCGCTTTCGGGGCGCCCCAGCCGGGGCGCCCTTTTTTGTGGCTCCTCGCCGGCCCGGGGTTCATGACGGCTGGAACCGGTCGGCGCGTGGCATCCCGGCGCGTCCAATGCGCAAGCCCGGGCCGGCCGCGAGGCTCGGAAAGCCGTCGGGCCAACGACGCATCTTTTACCCGCAGGCAGCGAAGGTTTTTCATGCCGATGCCCCGCTGCCTGCCGGGCCCCGGGCTTGCTATGCTGGCGCAATGAGAACACTCGGCCTGCTGGCCTGCCTGCTCCTCCTCTCCGGCGCCTCGTACGGTGCGGTCTACCGCTGGATCGACGCCGATGGCAGCGTCCAGTACGGCGACAGCCCGCCGCGCGGGTCCGGTGCGGAGGAGGTCGAGCTCCCCGAGCTGAGCACCTACGCGCCGCCGCCGGCGCCGGAACCCCCGGCGCCGGTCGACGAGGCCGTTGAGGCGGAGGAGAAGGGCGGGAACGAGCCCAGGCGCTACCGTTACCTCGCGATCACCCAGCCCTTCGATGGCCAGACGATCCGCACCGACGACGGCCGGATCCACGTGGCCGTCGATCTGCGCCCCGCCTTGCAGGAGTCTGCCGGGCACCGGCTCGTCGCCGTCGTCGACGGGCGTCGCATCCCGGGCGACGGCAGCCGCATCCCGGTGCGCGTGCCGCGGGGCAGCCACCGCCTGCAGGTGGCGGTGATCGACAGCGAGGGCCGGGTGGTGGCCCGGAGCCCGCGCATTGCCTTCGACGTCCGCCCCAAAACGCGCCTGCAGATCCCCAGCGAACTGGGCGGCATCGAGGGCCTCGAGTCCCCCTCGGGCGGTTCCGCCCCCTTTCAGGCCGACTGATGCACTAAAATAGTGCATGGATGCCCCCGCCCGCCCGGCGGGAGGCTGATGACCCGCGTGGCGTCCGCGCTGTCCACCCCGTAAATCCGGGATATCCCGCGTCGCGCCACGCGCTGCCCCAATGGCCTGGATCTTGCTCGAACAAGAGGCAACGGCGTGCGCCGACGAATCCCGCGATGAACCTGCACAAGCGCATCCTCGACAATCTGAGCAATGCCGTCCTGGTCCTCGACCGGGACCTCTCGGTGAGTTACATCAACCCGGCCGGGGAGATGCTGCTCGGCGTGAGCGCGCGCCAGGCGCGCGGGCAGCAGGCGTGCGAGCTGCTGCATCTCGAGGCCCGGCTCGACGAGAGCCTCCGCATCGCGCGCGACGGCGGCCACCCGTTCACCGAGCGCGAAGTCGAGATGAGCCTCCGCCCCGAGCTGGTGGTCACGGTCGACTTCAGCGTGACCCCGTTCCTCGATGCCACCCGCGACGCGGCGCTGCTCCTCGAACTCCAGCACCTCGATCGCCACATTCGCATCAGCCGCGAGGAGCACCTCCTCGCCCAGCAGCATGCCACGCGGGCGCTGATCCGTGGGCTGGCCCACGAGGTGAAGAACCCGCTCGGCGGACTGCGTGGTGCGGCCCAGCTGCTCGAGCGCCGGCTGGATGACGACGAACTGCGCGAGTACACCCAGGTGATCATCGGCGAGGCCGACCGGCTCCAGGTGCTGGTCGACCGCATGCTGGGGCCGGCCAAGCTGCCGCGCCACGAGATGCTGAACATCCACGAGGTGCTCGAGCGGGTTCGCCAGCTCGTCGAGGCCGAGTCGTCGATCACCATCGATGCGGACTACGACCCGAGCATCCCGGGCCTGGTGGCGGACCGCGACCAGCTGATCCAGGCGCTGTTGAACATCATCCGCAACGCGGTGCAGTCGATCGGCGAGGAGGGCCACGTGGCCGTGCGTTCCCGGTGCCACCGCCAGTTCACCATCGGCCAGCAGCGCCATCGGCTGGTCATCGGCATCGACGTCGTGGACGACGGGCCGGGCATCCCGGCCGAGATGATCGAGAACATCTTCTACCCGATGGTCTCGGGTCGCGCGGGCGGCTCGGGCCTCGGTCTGTCGATCGCGCAGGAGCTGATCCATCGTCACGGGGGGCTGATCGAATGCAAGAGCCGACCGGGTCAGACGGTGTTCCGGATCCTGCTGCCACTGGAGGGCGAACTCAATGAAGAGGCCTGAAATCGTCTGGGTCGTCGACGACGATCGCTCCATCCGCTGGGTGCTCGAGAAAGCGCTCCAGGGCGCGGGCCTGTCGGTGCGCACATTCGAGTCGGGCGATGCGATGCTCGACGCGCTGCGCCAGAATCTGCCGGACGCACTGTTCACCGACATCCGCATGCCCGGTATCGACGGCCTGCAGCTCCTCGAGCGCCTCCAGGCCGACTACCCGGACCTGCCGGTGATCGTCATGACCGCCCACTCCGATCTCGACAGCGCGGTGTCGGCCTACCAGGGCGGGGCGTTCGAGTACCTGCCCAAGCCGTTCGACGTCGACGAGGCGGTGGCCCTGGTGCAGCGCGCCCTGGCGCGGCGCCACGAGGCCGGCCCGCGTGGCGGGGAGGTCGAGCAGGCCCCCGAGATCATCGGCGAGTCGCCGGCGATGCAGGAGGTGTTCCGCGCCATCGGCCGGCTGTCGCGCTCGAACATCACCGTGCTGATCAACGGCGAGTCGGGTACCGGCAAGGAGCTCGTCGCGCTGGCGCTGCACCGCCACAGCCCGCGCGCGGTCAACCCGTTCATCGCACTGAACATGGCGGCGATCCCGCGCGATCTTCTGGAGTCGGAGCTGTTCGGCCACGAGAAGGGCGCGTTCACCGGTGCGCAGGGCCTGCGCCGCGGCCGCTTCGAGCAGGCCGACGGCGGCACGCTGTTCCTCGACGAGATCGGCGACATGCCCGCGGAACTGCAGACCCGCCTGCTGCGCGTGCTCGCCGACGGCGAGTTCTACCGCGTCGGCGGCCACGTGCCGGTCCGCGTCGACGTGCGCATCATCGCCGCCACCCACCAGGACCTCGAGGCGCGGGTCCGCGACGGGGCGTTCCGCGAGGACCTTTTCCACCGCCTCAACGTGATCCGCATCCACATCCCGGCGCTGCGCCAGCGGCGCGAGGACATCCCGCGGCTGGCGAACCACTTCCTGCAGGCGGCCGCGGCCGAACTCGACGTCGAGGCGAAGAAACTGCTTCCGGAGACAGAGGCGCTGGTGTGCGACCTCGACTGGCCCGGCAACGTGCGCCAGCTCGAGAACACCTGCCGGTGGCTGACGGTGATGGCGTCGGGGCGCGACATCCACGTCGACGACCTCCCGGTCGAGCTGCGCGAGGCGGCGCCCCAGCAGGTCGGTGAGGACTGGATCGCCGCGCTGCGCCACTGGGCGGCCCGGCGCCTGGCAAGCGGCGACGGGGCGCTGCTGGACGACGCCCTGCCGGCGTTCGAGCGTGTGCTGATCGACGCCGCGCTGGCGCAGACCGGCGGGCGGCGACAGGACGCCGCGCGGCTGCTCGGTTGGGGGCGCAACACGCTGACGCGCAAGATCAGGGAACTCGGCATGGAGGAGGGCTGAACCACTCCATCCTTCCGGTCAGGGCGCGAAGAGCGCCTCGACTTGGCGCACCGCGCGCGGCGCGCCGACGCTGCCCCCGGCCTTGCCGGTGCTGGTCAGCCGGCACAGGGTCAGGCCGTGCTGGCTGACGTCCTCGGCCTCGACGGTGAACCACGCGCGCCCGGCGACGACGACCAGATCGGCGCCGTCGCCGTCGTCGCACGAGGGCGGCGATGAGGTGAAGGTGATGCGGTGCATCGCCCAGTCGAGCCCGGACTCGGCCGCGTGGAGCGCCTGCGTCGAGTGCCACTCGACGACCGATTCCTCGCTGCCGAAAACCACCAGGCGCACCATCAGGGCGCCGAGCGCCGCCAGCCCGGTGAGCAGGAAAGCCGCGGTGATCAGCGACGCGCCGCGCTGGAGCCGCCTACGGGACATTGCGCACCCGCACCTCCTCGTAGAGGGCCACGTCGACCCGCCCGTCACTCAACTCCAGCGCGATGCCGAGCACGCCGGCCGCGTTGACGCTCCCCGGCGCGTAGGTGAACGCGACGGAGGTGACGCCGTCGACGAGGACCGGGTCGGTACCAGACCAGTCGGCGGCGGCGTTGTTGTAGATGGTGGTGTCGATGCCGTCGACCTCGTGCCAGCGCAGGGTGGCGCCGCTGACCCCGACCTCGACGGTGCGGTCGGCGATCGCGAGGCGCGCGCCGAGCGACGCGAGCGGGAAGCGCTTGGCGGCGGCGAAGTCGAGGACCGTGCCGTCGTCGGTCTTGTCCGCGGCGCAGGTCGTCGCCGTGGTGCCGGCAAGCGCGACCCAGGTGCGGTCGTCGGCCGCCGCGGCGGTGAGGTCGCCGGGCGTGGTGTTGGCGATCACCAGCGCGGGGCTGCCACCGCCGGCGAGCAGGTTGCCGACCAGCGTCGCGAGGTCGTCGTCGAGCGCGTAGAGCGCGGTGCGGTTCGACAGCGCCCGGAAACGCCGGTTCATGTCGTTGAAGGCCTTGCCCGAGCCGCAGTCGGGATCCTGGTCGAAGCGATCCGCGTCGTCTGCATAGCGCGTGCCGTGGATCGCGTGCACGAACTCGATGCCCTGGCCGCCGGCCACCGTCTGGATGCTGTTCGGCAGCGCCTGGCGGACCTCCCGCGCGAGGCGCTCGAGCGCCAGCCGGCCGCGTGCGGTCAGGTCGGCGTAGGACTGGGCGTCGAGGTAGGCGTCGGTGGCCATGCGCAGGAAAGGGATGGTCGCCAGCGCCAGGATGCCCAGCAGCAGGATGGTCATCACGCTCTCGATCAGGGTGAAGCCGCGGCAGCGCATGGGGCTCAGAAGTTGACCCGGTAGGCGTCGAGCACGATCGCCTCGTCGTCGGGCGTGGTGGCGGTCACGACCACCCGGCGGGCGTCTGCGGGGGGGACGCCGTTCCAGGGGCTCCCCGGCGTGGTGACCTCGACGCGGACGCAGAACCCCGCGAGGCCGGCCAGCGCGCTGCCGGTGAGGTCGTCCGGCGGGCAGGTGTCGATGCCGTGGTAGTCGTCGACGTCGTCGAAGTCGGTGCGCGTGGCCTCGCCCGCATCGGCCCCGATCGCGGCGGCGCTGTTCGCCGGCGTGCAGCTGGGCCCGACCTTCTGGCACACCGGGCCGCTGCAGCTGGCTGGCGTGAAGCTCGCGCAGTAGGCCGTGCAGAGTCCGGAACCGCTCTCGACGCAGCCGCCGCCGGCGGGCGTGTTCTCGTTCCACGGCTTGCCGAGGATCTCCTCGAGGTAGCCGCTGGCCACCGCCCGCGCCCGCTCCCGCTGCAGCGGCTCGGTGCTCCGCGCGATTGTGTTGACGTAGAGCGTCGCGAGACCGGCCACGGCGACCCCGACCACGACGATGTACATCAGCAGCTCGATCAGCGAGAAGCCGCGTGCCGCGCGGTTCATCGCACGTACCCCGTGACCCGCTCGACGGTCACCGACTCGCTGCCGCCAGGAACGGCGACGGTGAGCACCGCGTTGGCCGCGGTGCAGCCGAGGCCGCCGCTGCAGGTCGGCACGCCGCGTTGGTCGAAGCGCACCGTCCCGGTCGGAGCCAGGGTCACGTCCGACCAGCCCTCGGTGAACGGCGCCGTGCCGGTCAGCGGGTTGCGCACGTCGTTGCCCGCGCCGTCGCGCACGCGGAACCCCGTGCCGTCGACCTCGACCCGGTAGCCGGCGGCGTCGGTGTGGGTCAACGACAGGTGCTGGGCATGGCGCAGGGCAGAGACCAGTTCGCCGGCGGCCTCGTGGGCGCTGGTGGTGCCGATCTCTAGCCGCGCGATGGCGACGACCGACAGCACCGCGATCAGCACGATGACGGTCACCAGCTCGACCAGCGTGAAGCCCTGGGCGCGCACCGTCACTCCTTGAGGTGGAGGATGCGGTCGTCGCCGCGGTAGATGCCGAACACCAGCGTCGCGGGCTGCGCGTCGGGCAGCCACGCGGGCCAGCCGCCGCCGCAGCCGGCGAAGGTCAGCGTCGTGCGCCCCCCGGTGGCGCTGGCGTCGGCGGTCAGCGTGGCGACGACGTCCGCCTCGCCGGGTCGCGTGGCGTCGTAGCCCAGGGCGAGCGGGCCGTAGACGCCGCCGGCGTCGGGGTTGAGCGGCGTCGCGTCGGTCCGGGCGAGCGTCGTGGTCACGCCCGTGTCGGTCTTGCAGAACTCGACCGTCGTGCAGGCGTCGTCGGTGTGGGTGACGAAGCCGCCCTCGCCGCTGTCGTAGTAGCGCGCCTCGAGGTCGGCGGTCAGCTGGTCGCCGATCTGTGCGGTGGTGCCGTAGGTGCCGCGCGTGAAGGGCTCGCCGTAACGGAGCTCGGTGCCACCGATTCCGCTGATCGTCAGTCCCGCCTCGTTGCCGGGCGCATCGTCGTAGTTGCAGGTCGCGCCCGCGTCGACGATCACGTCGCTGGCGGCGTCGTAGGCGCCGGCATCGAAGCAGACGCCGTCGGCGTCGATCAGGTTGCGGGCAAGGGCCGGATCGCCGTCCTCGAAGGCGGGAAAGACCAGGTCGACGTTGGCGGCGAACGGGTCCTCCGGGTCGCTGCGCCGGGCGTAGGCGAAGCGGTCGCCGGTGGGCTCCAGCAAGGGGGGCGTGCGCCCGTCTGCGGGGTCGGCGTCGAGGGTCAGCGTCGCCGCGTCGGCCGCGTCGACGTAGGCGAGGAAGAACGTCGGGTCGGCCGGGTCGACGCGGTCCTGGTAGCCACGGTGGAGCGTGACCGGATTGGCCGGGCTCGCATGCAGCTTCCAGAAACTGCCGCGGTAGTTCCAGGTGAACGCGGCGGCGTCGGTCTCGCCGGCCCTCTGCGGCAGGACCGAGAGCAAGGGCGCGGTGGCGAAGCCGAACGCCTCGCTGCTGTCCGACGCGCCCTGGCCGAGGTACGTGAACGGGGCCGCACCGGCCGTGCAGGCATCGAGGAACGCGGGCACGTTGGCCTTGAGCACGAAGCGCGCCGGGTAGAAGCGGCCCACCCCCGGCGCCCCGCCCGCGACCGGGTCGGCCTGCGGCGGGGCGTTGACCAGGTCGACCGGCGTGCCGAGGTAGTCGTCGGTGCCGTCGCCGTCGGCATCGTCGAAACGGGCCTGCAGGTCGAGGATGCCGACCTCGTTCCAGCTCAGCGAGGCGAGCGCCCGGCCGGCGCTGAAGCCGGTCACGGTGGCGCCGGAGAGGCTGCCCAGGATCGCGTCGGCCGGCATCGCGGCGGCGAGGATCTGCTGCAGTGCGACGCTCGCGGCACTCGCCTCCTGGCCGAAGTTCGGTGTCGCGGGGTTGTCCGTCAGGTCGGCGCCGGGGTCGGGCAGGCCGTCGTTGTCGGCATCGTCGTCGCCGGCCCACGTTACGGCCGTGACCACGGCCTGGAAGGTCTCGCCGGCCATGACGAAGCGGCTCCCGTCGGCGTCGGCGGCGTAGGATGCGCCGCCCGTGCCGTTGTTCGCGCGGTCGTCGAGCACGTCGTCGAACAGGCCGTCATCGTCGGTGTCGAGGTTGAAGTCGACGTCGAACCCGAACGGGCGCACGACGAAGGCGTTGCTGCTGCCCGCCACGTACTCGCCGGAGAGCGTGCCGTCGTCGAACGGGATCGGGTAGCGCGCGTGCAGGCGGATGGCGCCTGCGTCGGGGTAGGCGAATTCGAGTGCCGCCTGCGAGTCGGCGCCGAAACGCAGCAACACGTCGGTGTAGTCGCTGCCGCCATCGGTGTTCTGGGGGTTGGCCACGGCCGTCGTGGTGCCATTGTTGGTCACCGCCACCCGGGTGCCTGCCAGGCAGGTGCCGGGGTCCTCGCAGGTCGAGCCGAGTTCGACCGTAACGTCGCCACCATCCGGGAACAGGGCGGTGCAGGCGGTCGTGTCGGTGTCGGTGCGCACCGCCCACAGCACCGGGTCGGCGGCGCCCGGCGCGAGGTTCGACGACTTGCCGGCGATCTGGCCGGGCAGGGTCGCGGTCCCGCCCGGCGCGTCGAGGAACACGAAGCCGGCGTTGGCGAAGGTGATGGCCGGGTCGTCGGATGCCAGCGCGAGCCCGGTGGTCTCGGTGGCCGGGATGCCGCTGTCGTCGATCACGTCGAAGGTGAAGGTGTCGCTGTCGCCGTCGACCAGCACCGGGTAGTCGAACACCAGCGTGACCAGGGATTCCCCGCCCGGCCAGGTGTAGGTCGCGGTGCCGTCTGCCGGGTCCGGGTCGCTCAGCGTGCCGCTCCCGGTCACCACGCGGCTCCAGGCACCGAGCGGGGTGGCGGCGTCGGTAGACAGGGTCAGCACGGTGTCGACCTCGACCGAGTAGTCGTTGCCGTCGCTGCCGATCGCCTCGATGGTGACCTGCTCGCCGAGGCAGGTCACGCCGCTGCCGTCGTGGTCGATGGTGTAGTGGTCGAGGAACGGGGGCTCGTTGCTCGTGCCCGGGCTCGGGTCGGCGCTCTCGCCCCAGTCGCCGGTGCCATCCGGGTCGCTGCGCGCGAGGCCCTTGATGTTGGTGCTGCCGTGCTCGACCACGAGTCCGCACCCTTCGTCGGTGGTCCAGTAGGTGTCGCACTGGTTCGCATCGAGGTCTCGGCAGTAGCGGACGAAGTCGATCACCTCTTCGTTAGCGTCGAGCAGCACGAGCTCGCCGTAGGTGGCGTTGGGGACGGGATTGGCGAAATCGTGGAACAGGTAGCTCGCGGCGGAGAACGGGCCCGTTTCGCCGTCGTCGCTGGTGGTACGGTCAGGGTCTAGGGCGAAGTCGCCCGCGCCGAACGGGACGCAGCGCGGCGGATCGATGTTGGCCGCGACGAAACAGAGGTTCCACCCCGCGGTCGACACATCGTTCTGGAGGATCTTGGCCTCGACGAACTCGGCCGTCTGTCCGGAGAAACGGATCTCGTTGAGGTTCGCCTGGGACTCGACCGCTGCGCCGCCGCAGGTCAGTTCGCCGCTCGCGGGCGGGATCGCGCCGTTCGCGGGCAGAGCCAGCACGGCGAGGACGATCCCGGTCAGGCACGGCCGCCACGGGGCCTTCAGTGGCATGCGCAGCTCCCTCACTCCCTGCGGCCGATTATAACCGCGTCGGTCGTCGGCACTTCTCAATCCGGAACGCGCGCGCCGCGTTCGGCGAGGTAGCGGGCGATCCGCTCGGCGTTGGCGTCGTCGCCCGCCGACCGCTGCATGCGGTAGAGCTGGCGCCAGGCGAAGTAGTTGTCGGGGCGGCGCTCGGTCGCGTCCAGGTAGACGGCGTAGGCATCGTCGTACCGCCCGGCCTCGAGGTAGGCGTCGGCAAGGTGCATGTCGACCATCTCGCGCAGTTGGCTGTCGAGGCCGAACGGCAGCTCCCGGCGGAGTTCGAGCAGCGCCGCGACGCGCGCGTCGGGCCCGTTGCGCTGCCCGGCGATCAACGCCTCGAGGACGCGGGCGTGGAGGCGGTGGTAGGGCGAGGCGCGCAGCGCGGGCAGCAGCGCCTCGGCCGCCCCGGGATGCCCGTCGCGGAGTTCCAGCTCGGCGAGCTGGAACAGGGTCTCGGGCCGGTCGCCCACCCGCGCGCGCAATCGCTCGAGCTGCTCGCGGGCGCGGTCGAACGCCTCGACCGCGAACCAGGCGCCGGCGATCTGCAGCTCCAGCTGAACGCGTTGGCCGCCGTGGACGAGCGGCAGCGACTGGGTCATCACCCGCGCGGCCTCCTCGGCGCGGCCGAGTTCGATCAGCGCCGCGCCCCGGTTCATCACCGCGCGGAACGGGCTGGCGCCGCGCGCGAGGTCGGCCGCCCACAGGCGGTTCTCGTCGCGCCACTCCCGGTTGCGCTCGATGGTCACCAGTGCCAGCACGGCGGCGAGCAGCAGCAGCGGGACGGTCGCCCGGGCGAGCGCCCGCTGCGGCAGCGCCGCGAGCAGCCCCGCGAACAGGAACAGGCTCGGCAGGTAGATGCGGTGGATGAAGGCGATCTCGAGGTTGATGAACGACGCTTCCAGCGCCGAGGCGAGCAGGAAGAACAGCACCGCGAACGCGGCGAGCGGCTGGCGCGCACGCAGCCGCCACGCGGCGAATGCGAGCGCCAGCAGTCCGGCCAGCGCGGGAAGCGTCGTCGGCGGCGACCACGGTCCACGCGAGAGCGTCACGTGGTAGTCGAGGTGCAGCCGCTCGGGGGCGGGCCAGGTGAGCAGCGACAGGTAGTGCCAGAGCACGCGCGGCTCGGTCAGCAGCCGCTCCATCGGGGTGAAGGCGCGGTTGGGGTAGCGTGCGGTGAAGTCGGGCACGCCCGGCAGGTAGAGCAGCGCGAGCGCGACCCCGACGGCCAGCGCGACGCCCGCCAGCCGTGCGGTCTGCCGGCGGCGTTCCGGGAAGAAACAGGCGTCGACCAGCAGGCAGGCGAACGGCAGCGTCGCGACGATCTCCTTGCTGCCCATGCCGAGCAGGAACGCGGCGCCCACCGCCAGCGTGGCGGCCGGACCGCCGAGGCGTCCGCGACGGTGGAGCACGAAGGCGAGCATGCCGAGCAGGTAGAACAGCGTCGCCAGCGCCGTCATGCGCTGCACGACGAAGGTGACCGCCTGGGTCTGGACCGGGTGCAGCAGCCACAGCAGCGCCGCCCAGAACGCCAGCCGCCGCCAGGCTGCCGTACCGCCGCGTGCCGCCGGCGCCAGCCAGAGCAGCAGCGCGTAGAGCAGCGCGCCGTTGGCGGCATGCAGCGCCAGGTTGACCGCGTGGTAGCCGAAGGGGTCGAGCTGTCCGGCGAGGTGGTTCAGCGCGAAGGTCAGCAGCGCGACCGGCCGGCTCGCGGAGACGGGCGAGTCGAGGACGCGGGTCAGTTCGCCGGGTTCGGTCGGCTGGACGTAGGGGTTGAAGACCAGGTTCGGGAAGTCGTCGAAGACGAACGGGACGTCGAACGACGGCAGGTAGGCGACGACGGCGAACGCCGCCAGCAGCAGCAGGTGGAACGGGTGCGAAAAGAAGGCCCGGCGCGCCAGGGGCGGGCCGGGCCGTGATGCGTCGCGGGAACGGGCGATGGCGTCAGTTGACGTGGATGCCCTGGAAACCCGCGGTGACCGTGGCGTCGCTGTCGTCGACGACGGTGCAGCGGGCCGAGTCGCCGTTGGTGTCCGACGCGCTCAGGTCGGTGTCGGCGGCGAAGGAGTAGCCGTCGGGCATGCTGCCGTCGGCAAGCGTGCCGGCGATGTCGGCGCAGCTGTCGACCGCGGTCCCGGCCGACGGGCTGACCGAGCGCGAGGCGTAGTTGATCGCGGTGCCCGCGGCGAGGGAGCCCGCGACGCCCTGGACGGCCGCCTGGCGCGCCTCGGCTTCGAGGTTGATGAAGCGCGGGATGGCCACCGCGGCGAGGATGCCGAGGATGACGATGACCATGACGAGTTCGATGAGCGTGAAGCCGGATTGGTGCGTCTGCATGAGCGGATTCCCCTTATTGTGGACCTGTCCGTGGCTGCGCAAATTAACCCTAATAGGCTGTTTAGGGCAAGTTTTCCGTGGTTTTCAGCGGCCGTTCGGCGACCACGAAGGGCCCGCGACGACGACCAGGCCGACGCCCCTCAGCCGGTCGCGGCCGGGCGAGTAGACGCCGTCCCGATCGCGGTCGTGGTAGTCGAGCCGCACCCGCACGCGCCCACGGCCGCCGACGAAACCCTCCGGGAAACGCGGGACGTAGACCAGTTCGCGGGCCCGTTCGTCGTAGCGCCAGCCCGGTCCGCCGCCCTCGCCTCCAGCGGCATCCGGTGCGCCGCCCGGGAGCAGGGCCCGCGGGTCGGACCGGTCCAGCGCGGCCAGGCCCCCCGCATCGCGTGCCACCAGCGCGCGGGTCGCCGCCGCGGTGACGTTCGCGCGCAGCGCGGCGACGGCGTGCTGGAAGGCGACCTGCTCGGCCGCGACGCGCAGCGTGCCGACGCGTTCGGCGACCAGTCCGACGAGCAGCGGCACGCCGGCCGCGAGCAGCGCCCACTGGAGTTTCCGCGCCCCCGACACCCCGGTGCCGCTCAGCGTCGCGCGATCTGGGTCAGGTCCCACATCGGCAGGAACACGCCGAGCGCGACGATCAGCACCATCACGCCGATCGCGACGATCAGGACCGGTTCGATGGTGTCGCTGAGCTGCTTGAGGTCGTAGTCGACCTCGCGCTCGTAGTAGGCCGCCACCTCCTCCATCATATCGTCGACGGCGCCGGTCTCCTCGCCGACCGCGAGCATCTGCAGCGTCAGCGGCGTGAACAGGCCGGTGGCGTTGGCGGTCCGGGTGAGCGAGTCGCCGCGCTCGATGCCGGCGCGCATCTGCTCGATCCGCTCGCCGACGTGAAGGTTGTCCACCGCGCGGGCGACGGTGGAGAGCGTCTGCAGCAGCGGGACGCCGCTGCGGAACGACATCGAGAACGCGCGCGCGAAGCGCGCCAGCGTGGCGCGCATGATGATGTCGCCGACCAGCGGCAGGCGCAGCTTCCAGCGGTCCCAGCGGCGGCGGCCCGGCTCGGTGCGCAGGTAGGCGCGCAGCGCGAACACCCCGCCGACGACCGCCAGCAGCATGTAGGGCCACCAGGCGACGAACAGGTCCGAGATCCCGATGAGCAGGCGCGTCGCCCACGGCAGCTCGAGGTCGAAGCGCGAGAAGACGCCGGCGAACGCCGGGATGACGACGATGTTCATCACCGCGATGGCGATGGCGATCGCGGTCAGCACGAAGACAGGGTAGCGGACCGCCGTCTTGACCCGCCGCCGCGTGTCGATCTCCAGCTCGAGGTATTCGCTCATGGTCCGGAACGCCTCCTCGAGTCGCCCGGTGCTCTCGCCGACGCGGACGATGCTGATGAACAGCGTCGGGAAGATCTTCGGGTGCTCGGCCAGGGCGCTCGACAGGTTGCGGCCCGCCTCGAGCGCTTCGGTGATGCGGGCGATCGCCTCGCGCATGCGCACGTTGCGCGTGCCCCTGGCCATGCCGCTGAGCGCCCTGAGGATCGGCACGCCGGCCCGCTCGAGGGCATACATCTGGCGGCTGAACAGCAGCAGGTCGTCGAGCCCCGGCGCGCGCGAACCGAACAGGGCGGACGCCGCCGCCTGGCTGCCCTGCTCGCGGACCGCGACGATGTCGATCGGCACGATGCCGCTCCGGGTGAGCTGTTCGGCCGCGGCGGCCTCGCTCGCGGCCTCGATCTCGCCGTCGCTGGCCGCGCCGGTCGCCAGGCGGCCGCGGTAGGCGAAGCGCGCCATCAGCCGTCGCCCGTACCGGTGGCGACGTCCTCGACGGCGGTGCCGGCCCCGGTCGGGGCCTCGGCCACCTCGCCGGCGATGCGCATGACCTCCTCGAGCGAGGTGATGCCCTGCCCGGCGTAGTCGAGCGCGACCTGGGTGAAGGGCCGGAACAGCGGGCTGTCGACCGCCGCGGCCGCGAACGCGGAGGGGTCCTCGCGACGCATCGCGTCGACCATCTCCGGGTTCATCTCGAGCAGTTCGAAGACGCCGATCCGGCCCCGGTAGCCGGTGTTGTTGCAGAACGCGCAGCCGTTGCCGTGCACGTAGCCGTCGCCGTGCTCGGAGCCGTGGCCGAGGGAATGGATAAGCGCGGCCTCGCTGGCGGTCGGCTCGTGCGGCCGCCGGCAGTTCTCGCAGACGCGGCGCACCAGGCGCTGGGCGATGATCGCGTGCAGCGCGGCGCCGATCAGGTAGCCCTCGGCGCCCATGTCGAGCAGGCGGATCGCCGAGGTGATCGCGTCGTTGGTGTGCAGCGTTGAGAGCACCATGTGGCCGGTCATCGCCGCGCGCAGGCCGATCTCGGTGGTCTCCTGGTCGCGCATCTCACCGACCAGGATGATGTCCGGGTCCTGGCGCAGCGCGCTGCGCAGCACGCTGGCGAAGGTCAAACCGATCTCGCTGTTGACCTGGACCTGCTGGGTGCGCTCGAGGCGGTACTCGATCGGGTCCTCGACGGTGATGACCTTCACGTCCGGGCGGTTGATCTCGCCGAGCGCCGCGTAGAGCGTCGTGGTCTTGCCGCTGCCGGTCGGGCCGGTGACCAGGATCATGCCGTGCGGGGTGTGGACCAGTTGCCGGAACCGCGCGAGGATCGCCTCGGGCATGCCCAGGCCGTCGAGGTCGATCAGCCCGGTGCTGCGGTCGAGCAGGCGCATGACCACCGATTCGCCGTGCTGCGTGGGCAGCGTCGAGAGACGGACGTCGACCGCCTTCTTGCCGACGCGGATGTTGAACCGCCCGTCCTGGGGCAGGCGGCGCTCGGAGATGTCGAGCCCGGCCATGATCTTCAGCCGCGAGGTCAGCGCCGAGGCGATGCGCGCCTCGGGCATCACCTGCTCGCTCAGCGCGCCGTCGATGCGCATGCGCAGGCGCAGGACCTTCTCGTCGGGCTCGATGTGGATGTCGGAGGCCGCCGCCTTCACCGCGCCCTCGAACAGCGTCTGCAGCAGACGGACCACCGGCGCGTTGACCTGGCCCTCCTGCTCGAGCATGTCGGCGAGGTTGAAGTCGGTCTCGGCGAGTTCGTCCTTGAGCTCGGACGCGAGGGTGCTGATCTCCTCGCTGCGCCGGTAGACGGCATCGAGCACCGCGTTCAGGTCGGCTTCGCGGACGATGGCCCGCTTCACCTCGGCGCCCAGCCGCGTGGTCAGGCCGTCGACGGCATACAGGTCGAGCGGGTCGACCAGGCCGACCAGGAACGCGTTCTCCTCGGCCTTGAGCACGATGCAGCGGTAGCGGCGGGCGAGCGATTCCGGCAGGCGGCGCACGGTCTGGACGTCGTAGCGGTAGTGGCGCAGATCGATGAAGGGGATCTGCAGCTGCCGCGCGAGCAGGTCGAGCACGGCATCTTCCGTGACGTAGCCGAGTGCGATCAGCGTCCGTCCCAGCTTCTGCCCGCGCTTCTTCTGCTCCTTCAGGGCCTCCTTGAGCTGGGCCTCGGTGATCATGCCGCGCTCCAGGAGCATGTCGCCGATCTTCGGGGCGCGCTTCTTCTGCTCCTTCAGCGCCTCCTTGAGCTGGGTCTCGCTGATGACCCCTTTCTCGACGAGCAGGTCGCCGATGCGGATCTTCTTCTGCGACTCCTCCGCCATGGCCCGGCTCAGCCCCCCAGCGCGCGCAACCGGTCCCCGGCGTAGCGGCGGAGCGCGGCGGCCAGCTGCGGATCGCCCAGCGCGTCGCGGTAGGCGACAGCGGCCGGGGCCGCCTCGCCGAGCCTTTCGAGCGAGATCGCCAGGCCGATCAGCCAGGGGCCGGTCCCGGGGCGCAGCGCGAGCAGGTCGCGGTAGCGCGCGGCCGCGGCGTCGTGGTCGCCCTGGCGCTGGTCGGCCGCGGCAAGCAGCGCGTGGTGCTCGGGGTTCGCCGCGAGGGGCGGCAGGGTCGCGCGCAGCAGCGTCGCCGCGGCGCGGGGTTCGTCCTGCTCGAGGTGCAGGCGTGCGCGCAGCCGGGCCTGGTCGGCGGCGTCGGGGGCGAGGGCCAGCCCCTCGTCGAGCAGGCGCGCGGCCTCGCCGCCGCGGCGCAGGTCGACCAGCAGCCCGGCGAGCGCCAGCCGCGCCTCGCCGAGTTCTGGCGCCAGGCCGAGCGCCTGGCGCAGGCTCGCCTCGGCCGTAGCGACGTCGCCGCGTCGCCGCGCCTCCAGGCCGCGCCGCAGGGCACTGCGCGCCGTCGCGTCGGCGCTCGGCGGCGAACGGACGGGCGTCGCCTGTTGGGCGTCGGCGCGGTCGGCCGTGGCGGCCGGTGGCGACGGGACGGCCGCGACGCGCGTGGTGCCCGCGGGCGTGGCCGGTTCTATCGCCGGCGGATGTTCGGCAGGGGGGGTGGGCGGTGCC
>JAWVZO010000039.1:0-16279 GCA_033722135.1 Gammaproteobacteria bacterium
CGTGGGTCCTGGTCGAGCGCATGCTCGACGGCGTCGCCGCCAGGCTGCGCCCCGGCGGACGCTTCTGCCTCTACGGACCGTTCCGCTACGGCGACCGCCACACCTCCGAGAGCAATGCCTCGTTCGACGCCTCGCTGCGCCAGCGCGACCCGAGGCAGGGCGTGCGCGATGCGCTGCGCCTCGAGGAGTACGGCCGCGAGGCGGGGCTCGAGCTGGTCGACGACCATGCCATGCCGGTCAACAACCGGATCCTGGTGTTCCGCCGGCGGGAGACCTGAGCACGCGTTGCGGCCCCAGAAGTCGTGGTGGTAACGTGGCGCCGCCCTGGCCCCGACCAGCCTCGCGGAGACCGACGTGGAGATCGCTGCCCTCGACCTGGAAGGGGTCCTGGTCCCCGAGATATGGATCAGCGTCGCCGAGCGAACCGGCATCGACGCCCTGCGTGCGACCACCCGCGACATTCCCGACTACGACGAGTTGATGCAACAGCGCCTGCGCCTGCTCGACGCGCACGACCTGCGCCTGGCCGACATCCAGGAGGTCATCGCCTGCCTCGGACCGCTGGACGGGGCCATCGCGTTCACCGACTGGCTGCGCGAGCGGTTCCAGCTGGTGATCCTCTCCGACACCTTCTACGAGTTCGCCGCGCCGCTGATGCGCCAGCTCGGCTGGCCGACGCTGCTCTGCCACCGCCTCGAGACCGATGCGGACGGACGCGTCACCGGTTACCGGCTGCGCCAGAAGGACCCGAAGCGCGAGGCGGTCAAGGCCCTGCAGGCGCTGAACTACCGGGTCATCGCCGCCGGCGACTCCTACAACGACACCACCATGCTCGGCCAGGCAGACGCCGGCATCCTCTTCTCGCCACCGGACAACGTCGTCGCCGAGTTCCCGCAGTTCCCGGTCACGCGCGACTACAAGGCACTGCGCGACGCGTTCCTCGAGGCGAGCGACCGGTTCTGATTGCCGGCGGGGCGGGCTACAGGTAGCTCGCCAGCAGCAGCACCGCGAGCAACACCGCGACCCACAACACCATGCTGCCGGTCGGCGACGTGCGTGCCAGCACGCCTTGCGGGCCGTGTGAACGGAACAGGCCGTCGAGCACGCGGTCCGCACGCGGACCCAGAGCACGCACCAGTCGCGTCCGGACGGCTCCACCACGCTCGATCAACCACAGGGCGAGACGCTTGCCCGGCACCCGGTAGAACCAGTCGAAGTCGAGATTCACCGAACGGAGTTCCGGGGGATAGATCCGCGTCCACATCAACACGGAGAACGCGAGCGCTGAGAAAACCAGCAACTGCAACTGGGCCAGGACATGGGACGCCGTGTAGGGTGCGTATTCGACCGGGTATGGAAGCAACGCGTAGAGAGGTCCAGGCGCCACGCCGATAGCGATGCACAAGAAGGCCGCGAGGCCCATCGCGACGAGCATATTCATCGGCGCCTCGTCGCAGCGCTTGCCCGAGTCGTGGGCAAAAAATGCGAAGTAGGGGATCTTTATCCCGGAGTGGTGAAACACACCGGCCGAGGCAAAGAGCAGCACTGCCCAGGTGATCAGGTAGGCCTCGTACCCTGCCGCCGAGACGATCATCGACTTGCTGACGAATCCGCTGAACAGTGGCACGCCAGAAATCGACGCCGCGCCGACGATACAGAACGCCGTGGTCCAGGGCATCGATTTGTAGAGTCCACCCAGCTCCGACCCCTTCACGGTACCCACGCGGAAGAGCACGGCACCCATCGACATGAACAGCAGCGCCTTGTAGAGAATGTGCGTGAAGGCGTGAGCCGCGGTCCCGTTCAAGGAAAGTTCGGTCCCGATGCCGATGCCCACGACCATGAATCCGAGCTGGTTGTTGAGACTGTAGGCGAGGACCTTCCGTAAATCGTTCTCGATCACCGCGTAAAATATCGGGAACGCGGTCATTGCCGCCCCGATCGGGACCAGTATCTCGGTGCCGGCGAACCCACGGGCAAGGGCATAGACCGCGAGCTTGGTAGTGAACGCCGAGAGCAACACCGTACCGACTTCGCTGGCCTCCGGGTAGGCGTCTTGCAGCCAATTGTGCAGGAATGGGAACGCGCATTTGATGCCGAAAGCGAGGAAGATCAGCCATGCCCCGGGCGCGTCGAGACCGAGGTGAGTGAACTCGAGGGAGCCTGTGGCGGACCAGTGCTGCAGCGCACCGAGCAGCAGGAGCAGGCCTGAGGCGACCTGCACCACCAGATAGCGCATGCCGGCCGCATAGGCGGTATGCGTCCCGCCAGCCCAGACCAGCAACACCGAGGAGAGCGCGGTCAGTTCCCACCAGAAGAAAAGCGTGAGCAGGTCCCCTGCGAAAACCGCGCCAACCGCACTCCCTGCATAGACAAACCCGACGCTCGACTGCAATGGCGAGCGCAGATGCAGCGCATAGATCGCGGACAGCAGGGCTGCAATCATGAATATCCAGGCGAAGACCATGCTCCAGCGATCGACCCGCAGGGTGATCAGCTCCTGGCCGAGCATATGGACCGTACCGAAGTCCCCGGTGGAGAGCTGCGTGAGGTGCACCAGGCCAGCCAGCGGGATCAGAATCATGACCGCGCCGCGCACACGCCCCGTGAAGAAGGGCAGGAGGAGCCCGCCGGCCAGCAACGTCAGGCCTGGGGAGATCTCAGCGAGCGTCATAGTAGTCTTCCGGCCTGAACAGCAGGCGGCGCAAAGCCTTGGCCACGATGACCAGAGCGACGCAGGCGATGAACCCGTACCAACCGTGGAATCCGAACCAGTGTTCGATTCCGACCTCGCCGTGCTTGTCGACGAAAAGTTCGGCTACGAGGAGAAGACCGCAGGCGACCCAAACCGCCAGATAGACCTTGCGGACATTCCGTGGCCGGTCGAGCCAATGGGTTTTCTCTTTCGCCATCACCCCCCCTCGGTCAGGGCCCGCAGCAGGAGCACCACCGGCTCCGGGTAGACGAACAGGACCAGTGTCAGGCATGCCGTTGCCATCAGTGCACCGACCATCGGCCAGGGAGCCTCGCCATGCGGCTTGCTCCCAGGCGGTGGATTTCGGAAAAACGCCGCGTACACGATCGGCATGTAATACGCGATGTTGAGCAACGTGCTGGCGAAAAGCACGACAAGGATCGCGTACTGCTCGGCAGTGAGGCCACCGAGCAGCAGGTACCACTTGGATACGAACCCGGCCGCCGGGGGCACACCGATCATCGACAGCGCACCGATGGTGAACGCGCCGAGCGTCCAGGGCATGCGCCGACCAATGCCGTCGAGCTGGCTGACCTCGGTCTTGTGCGCGGCGACCATGATGGCACCGGCGCAGAAGAACAGCGTGATCTTGCCGGAGGCATGCATCGCGATGTGCAGGCCGCTGCCAATCGTCCCCCAGGTGGTGGCGAGCGTCGCACCAAGCACAACATATCCGAGTTGACCGACCGTTGAGTAGGCCAGCCGCCGCTTGAGGTTGTCCTGGTACAACGCGATCAGGGATGCGAAAAGGATGGTAATGGCGGCAACGTAAAGCATCGGGATGCTCGCGCCAGTGTCGGCAAGCAGGTCGATACCGAAGATGTAGACCGAGACCTTCAGCACACAGAAAACGCCGACTTTGACCACCGCGACGGCATGCAGTAGCGCGCTCACTGGAGTCGGCGCGACCATGGCAGCCGGCAGCCAGCGGTGGAAAGGCATCAGCGCCGCCTTGCCAATCCCGAACAGAAAGAGTGCGTAGAGCACGGTCAGGGTGCCAGCGCCTGCCCGGCCAGAGAGAATGCCACCCGGGGTGAATTCGGTTGTGCCGGTGATCTGCCAGGTCCACACGATCGCAAACAACAGGAAGCCGATGGAGGTGGCGAGCAGCAGGCCGAGGTAGGTGCGTCCGCCACGGTGCGCGGCGTCCGTGCCAGCATGCGTGACGAGCGGGAAGGTCGAGAGAGTCAGGGCTTCGTAAAAAACGAAAAGGGTCACGAGGTTGGCGGCGAAGGCGGCACCCATGGTGCTTGCGATGGCGATGGCGAAGAACGCGTAGAAGCGTGTCTGATTCTTTTCGTGGTGCCCCCGCATGTAGCCGATCGCGTAGACCGTGGTGACGACCCAGAGCGAGCTCGCGACCAACGCAAGGAGGAGTCCAAGCGGTTCCACGCGGAAAGCCAGGAGGATGCCCGGCAACGGTTCCGCCAGGATCATCATGGGCCGTCCACCCTGACTGACGTCGCCCCACAGCGACGACACCAGCAGCAAGAGCAGCAACCCGGTGACGATCGAGACCGCCTCGCGTGCATTGGGTCGGCGATGGAACACAAGGATTCCCGGCACCGCGGCAAGCGGCAATGCTACGACCCATCCCAGAAGCGCACTGCTCACCGGGCGCTCCCGAGCAAGTCGCTTGCGATCCCGCCGGCGACGCCGACGGTCAGGTCGGTGTCGATGCCGAACCAGATGTTGGCCGCGACCAGGACCCAGATCGGCAACAGCAGGTGCCACGGCGCCTCGCTCACCGTGACGGCGCCCTCGGGCCGGGGTTGCATGTAGGTCGTCTCGACCACGCGCCACACGTAGATGACCGCGAGCAGCGAACCGAACAGGACCAGCACCGCGACCGGCCACCAGCCGGCCTCGAGCGCGGCGAGGACCAGGTACCACTTGCTGATGAATCCGGCGGTCAGGGGGACGCCGATCAGGCTCAGGCCACCGACCACCAGGGCCGCCATGGTCAGCGGCATCGCGTGACCGAGACCCCGCAGGTCGCTGAGCCTGGCACCGCCGACGCGGTAGACCACGGCGCCTAGCGCGAGGAACAGGACCGCTTTCATGACCGCGTGGTTGAACAGGTGCACCAGCGCGGCGGTCAATCCGGTCGCCGAGGCGAAGCCGATGCCGAGCACGATGTAGCCGATCTGCGCGACGCTCGAGTAGGCGAACATCCGCTTGGTGTCGTCCTGGAAGATCGCCACCGTCGACGCCACCAGCACGCCGGCCAGCGCCAGGGCGATCAGCAGCGTGCCCACCCAGGTGTTTAGCGGCGCGTCGTAGCCGAATACCGTGTAGAGGAAGCGCAGCAGCACGTAGACCGCGACCTTGGTCGCGGTCCCGGCCAGGAAGGCGGTCACGACCGACGGCGCGTAGGCGTAGGCGTTGGGCAGCCAGAGGTGCAGTGGGAAGAGGGCGATCTTGAGGCAGATGCCCACCACCAGGAACGCGGCCGCCGCGATCAGCGTTCGGTTCTCGGGGCCGATCTCGGGCAGGCGCGACGCGAGGTCGAGCATGTTCAGCGTGCCGGTCAGCATGTAGAGCAGGCCGACGCCGATCAGGATGAAGGTCGCCCCGAGCGTGCCCATGATCAGGTACTGGTAGCTCGCCGTCAGGGCGCGCCGGTCCCGACCGAGGCTGATCAACGCGTAGCTCGAGAGCGACGAGATCTCGAGGAAGACGAACAGGTTGAACGCGTCGCCGGTGATGACGATGCCGAGCAACCCCGCGAAGCAGAGCAGCAGCGCGGCGTAGAACGCGGCGTGCTGGCCCGCGGGGATCTCGCGCGCGACGCTGGCCCGGGCGAAGGTGGTCACCAGCGCGCCGATCGCGGCGACGATCACCAGCACGTAGGCGCCGAGCCGGTCGACCACGTACTCGATCCCCCAGGGCGCCATCCAGCCGCCGAGGGCGTAGCGGACCGGCGCGTCCGGCGAGACGCCGTCGAGCAGCGCGAGGGCGACGTAGAGCGCGTACCAGGTGACGCCGGTGGCCACCAGCCAGGCGAGCGTCCCGCGCATCAGCAGCAGGCAGACCGGAGCCGCGAGCAGCGGCACGACCACCTGCAGGATCGGCAGGTGCTCGCCGGTCATGCGTCGGGGTCCTGCTTGTGGATCGCCTCCTCGTCGACGGTTCCGTAGGCCTCGCGGATCCGCACCACGATGGCGAGCCCGAGCGCCGTGGTCGCGACGCCGACCACGATCGCGGTCAGGATCAGCACGTGTGGCAACGGGTTGGAGTAGGCGGTCGCCCCGGCCTCGACGATCGGCGCGGTCCCGCCCTCGACCTTGCCCATGGTGATGTAGAGGATGAAGACCGAGGTCTGGAAGATGTTCAGACCGACAATCTTCTTGACCAGGTGCGTCGAGCGGATGACGACGTAGAACCCGGTCATCATCAGCACGATGACGATCTCGTAGTTGTACAGGTCGAGCGCGCTCACCTGCCGGCCCCGCGACCGGCGAAGGCGAAGAAGAGCGTCAGCATGGTCGTGCTCACCGTGATCCCGACGCCCAGCTCCACCAGCAGGATGCCCAGGTGCTGACCGGCCACCGGATCCTCCGCGAGGACGTCGTAGTCGAGGTAGTTGCCACCGAGCAGGAGACTCGCGACACCCACGCCGCCGTAGAGCAGCACGCCGATGGCCATCCACGTACGCAGCAGCCCCGGGGACAGCACCCGTTCCGCCCGTTCCAGGCCGAACACCAGCGCGTAGAGGATCAGGGCCGCGGCGAAGATCACGCCGGCCTGGAAGCCCCCGCCGGGTCCGAAATCGCCGTGGAACTGCACGTAGAGCGCGAACAGCAGGATCAGAGGGATCAGCAGCTTGGCGACGACCCGCAGGACGATGTGGTGGCTCATGAGCCGTCCCCGTCGCCGTCGTCGCGACGCCGGCCGCCCAGCAGCAGCAGCACGCCGACGCCGGCGGTGAAGATCACCACGGTCTCGCCTAGGGTGTCGTAACCGCGGTAGCTGGCCAGCACCGAGGTGACCATGTTCGGCACGCCGGTCTCCTGGGGCGAGTCATGGATGTAGCGGGGCGCCACGTGGCGGTGAACCGGGGCGTCCGGATCGCCGAAGCGGGGCATGTCGAACGTGGCGAAGATCAGCGCGCCGCCGGTCACCAGGACCACGCAGAGCGGCAGCCACGCGGGCTTCCTCGGTGGCGACTCCTCGCGCCCGACCAGCCCCAGCGTGGCCAGCATCAGGACCGTGGAGATGCCGGCGCCGACGGCCGCCTCCGTGAACGCCACGTCGACCGCGTCGAGGGAGACGAACAGCAGCGCCGCGTGCAGCGAGTAGATGCCGGTGAGCATCACCGCGGCAAAGAGATTGCGCAGGCGGGCGACCGCGACCGCGATCACCACCAGGAAGCCCAACAGAGCCCAGTTGATCAGGAGCTCGATGGCTCACCTCCGTCGTCGTCGACCTCGGGCTCGAGCCCCCCGTGCAGCGCCGACTTGGCCAGGGCATGGGTCGCGGTCGGCACGGTGAAGAGAAGGAAAACGAAGATCAGGACCAGGCGCAGGCCGACGTCGAAGCTGGGCGCCTGAAGCAGCAGACCCAGCAGCACCAGACCCGCTCCCAGGGTGTCGATGACGCCCGACGCATGCAGCCTGCTGTAGAAATCGGGGAGACGCAGCACGCCGATGCCGCCGACCAGGCAGGCCCCGCCGCCGGCGACGAGGCAGACCCAGCTCACGATGTCCAGTAGCAGGTGCACTAGTTGCCTTGCTCCTCGCGCTCGTCGCGGCCGAGGGTGCCGTACTCGAAGTACTTGAGAGTGGCGATGGTGGCGATGAAGCTGATCAGCGCGTAGACGAGCGCGATGTCGAGGAACGCGGGCCGGCCGGTGACGAAACCGAGCACGGCGATGCCGAGCACCGTGCTGGTGCCGAACATGTTGACCGCCAGGATACGGTCGAACAGCGAGGGCCCGCGCAGCGCGCGCACCAGCGCGAGCGCCATGGTCACCAGGATCAGGAGCAGCCCGGTGGCGTACACCTAGTCCGTCCTTTCCATGCTCGTCACGCGCCGCGCCATCTCGCCCTCGCGCACCGCCTCGGCCGCCACCCGGCTCAGCGCGTGAACGACCACCTCGCCGTCACCGACGTCGAGCGACACCGTGCCCGGCGTCAGGGTGATGGCGTTGGCGTAGATGGTCTCGCGCAGCGGGCTCATCTCCCCGGTCGGGACGCGGATCACGCTGCGCTGGATCGGCAGCTTCGGGTCGAGGACGCGGCGGATGACGTCGATGTTCGACTTCACGATCTCGACCACCAGCCAGGGCCAGAAAGTCACGGCACGGCGCGAGAGGTGGACGGGTACCGATTCGTGGTCGACGACGTCCATGCGGTGTGCGAGCCAGACGACGAGGCCGACCGACAGGGCACCGAAGGCGAGCAGCAGTGGCGTGTAGTGACCGGAGAGCGCCAGCCAGAACAGCGCCATGAACAGGCTCAGGTTGAGCAGGTGGAGCATGACTCGTGGGCGTTGTTTTTCGTTTCGCGACGACCTGCAGTCCACTCTAGCCCGTAACGCCGCGGGGATAAACTGCGCGACCTCAACGAATTTCCCGATCCCGGAAACGGCCGAACGGACACCCACGCGCCCTGCGGACGGTGGGCACGCCGCCCGCAACACGGCGCACGGGCGATACGACGGCGAACTGGCCCGCGCCCGCCGCCGTGTCCGGCAAGGTCAGAATCGCTCGGGATGGCGCGGGGTGAGGCCGTGGTAATGGGCCCTGATCCCGGCGAGGTCTTCGTCGAGCGAATCCCCCGGGTGCCACAGGGGACCCAGGACCAGGCGCCTGCGCCGGTAATCGAGGCCGGCGAGGAAAATCGGCACCCCGGCATCGCGCGCGATGTGCCAGAACCCGGTCTTCCAGCGCGTCACCTTGCTGCGCGTGCCCTCCGGGGTGATGACCAGCCACAACGACTGGCGTCGCACGAACTCGGCCGCCATCTGCTCGACGACGCCGTGGGCCGAGCGGCGGTCGATGGGCAGGCCACCGAGCCAGCGCATCACCCCACCGAACGGTGGCCGGAACAGCGTGTGCTTGCCCATCCAGTGGAGGTCGAGGCCGAGGGCGAACACGCCGGCCATGCCGATGACGAAGTCCCAGTTGGAGGTATGTGGCGCCGCCACGATGACCAGCTGGCGGCGATCGGGAACCTCGCCCTCGAAGCGCCACCCGAAAACCCCGAGGAGCGCCGCGCAGAGCCGTTGGGAGAGTCGGTTGCCGCGCCGCGGGACAGCGGGGCCGGGCTGCGGGATCGACGAGGTGGGGACACCGTCAGTCATTCTTGCCATTCTGCCAGAGGCCCGGTGCACGGCATACGGCCCGGGCGAGGGGATCGCCTCCGGCCGCTTGACTGCATGCGCCTGCCCTCGCACGATGACCTGTCCCGAGCGTGCCGGCGACCGCCGTCACCCCGACACGACCCGAACGTCATGCGTCACCTTCCGCTGCCCCTCCAGTACCGGGAACCGCTCTACCGGCCGCCGAGCGAGGCGCGTTCGCTGATTCTCCAGGCGACGATCGGCTGCTCCTGGAACCGCTGCAGCTTCTGCGAGATGTATACCGACCGCAGGTTCCGGCCGCGGCCCGTCGACGAGGTGCTGGCGGAGATCGACGCCGTGGCTCGTCACCCCGTGCGCTTCCGTCGCGTCTTCCTCGCCGACGGCGACGCGCTGGTGCTCTCGAACCGCCGCCTGCTGCCGATCCTCGACGCGCTCCGGGAGCAACTCCCCGCGGTCACCCGCGTGGCCTGCTACGCCACGCCCGACAACCTGCTGCGCAAGTCGGTCGGGGAACTCGCCGCACTGCGCGAGGCCGGCCTGGGGCTCGTCTACCTCGGGATCGAGTCGGGCGACGACCTCCTCCTCGAGCGTATCGCCAAGGGCGCGACCCATGCGCAGACGGTCGCGGCGCTCGACCGGGCACGGGAAGCCGGGATCAGGCGTTCGGTGATGATCATCAACGGCCTGGGCGGACGCGCCCGGAGCGAACGCCACGCCGAGGCCTCGGCGGCGCTGCTGAACGCGACCCAACCCGAGTACGCGTCGGTCCTGTCGCTGATGCTCCACGGAGACGGGCGGCGTCACCGGCGGGCCCTCGGTCACGACTGGGTTCCTCTCGACGAGCACGGGTTGCTTACCGAGCTCCACCGCCTGCTCTCGGCCTGCGTGCTCGAGCGCACGCTGTTCCGCAGCAACCACGCCTCCAACCAGCTCGCGCTGGCCGGCACCCTCGACCGCGATCGCAAGCGGCTGCTCGGCGAGATCGAGGCCGTCCTGGAGGCCGGCGGGCCCCGCCCACGCGCCTCGGTCGCGCAGCGCCTGTAGCCGGGATGCCAACCCCGATGAGCCGCGCCCCTTCGCTCGACCACGATGTCACGCGGCGCCTCCGCGAGCTGCTCGCGCGCCCGACCGCACCCTTCCGGGAGGCCGCGGTGCATGCGTGGATCGTCGCCCGTCTCGACCAAGCCGGCGTCCCCTGCTGCGAGGACCCGCACGGCAACCTGGTCATCGGCGCGGGTTCGATGGCGGCGTATCGCCGGGCCCTCGCGCGGCGGGAAGACGGACCGGCCGTGCTGCTCGTCGCGCACATGGATCACCCGGGATTCCATGGGGTCCGCTGGCTCGACGCGGACCGGTTGGCCGTGCGCTGGCACGGTGGAGGACCGGTCCGTCACCTCCGCGGGGCCCGGGCCTGGATCGGCCGCGACGGCACGGAACAGTGGCACGGCACCCTGCAGCAGCCGGTGCTGGCCGCGCACGGTCACGGCCTCGCAACGGCCGAGGTCGTCCTCGAACGGCCGTTGAGTCCGCGACCGGCCGCGCGCCGGCTGTACGGTGGCCTGGCATTTCGCGCCCCGACCTGGCGTGCCGGTCATCGACTCTACGCCAGGGCCGTCGACGATCTCGCCGGCGTGTTCGCCATCGTCGAGACGGTCTGCCGCAGGCAACCGCGCCGGCCCGGCTCGCCCCGGCTCTTCGGACTGTTGACCCGCGCCGAGGAGGTCGGCTTCGTCGGCATGCTCGCCCATCTGGACGGCGGCTGGCTCCAGCGGGCGCGTCGTCCCCTGATGTGCGTCAGCCTCGAGGCGTCGCGCCAGGGCCCCGGCGCCCGTCTCGGCCACGGTCCCGTGGTACGCCTCGGCGATCGCCAGGGCCCGTTCGACCCGCGCCACACCCGGGTCCTCGACCAGCTCGCGTCACGGCTGCTGCCAGGGCATCACCAACGCAAGCTGATGGATGGCGGCAGCTGCGAGGCCAGCGCGATGCTGGCCCACGGTCTCGCGGCCGCCGGCCTCGCCCTGCCCCTCGGGAACTACCACAACCAGAATCTCGACGGCGGCCAGGACGCCTCCCCCGCCGGGGGGCCGGCCCCCGAGTTCGTCGACCTGCGCGACCTGGCCGGACTCCTCGCGCTCTGTGCCGGGCTGGCCCGACGCAGGTTTCCGGAGGACCCCTGGCACGGCGTGCGCCGCCGCCTGGACCGGCGGTTGCGGGGTGCCCGGTCCCGGCTCGCAGCGCGCTGATCGGCCCGGTTCAGTCCACGAGGCCGAGGTGGAGGCGCAACTGCGCCCAGATCGCCTCCAGCGAGGGATCCAGGCTGTGGCCATCGGCGAGCAGCAGGAGTTGGGCGGCCCGGTTCCGGCGCAGGTAGTCGATGCTGCGCGCGTAGGGCACCGTCGGGTCGTCGATTCCGTGGACGACGAGCGCCGGGAGCTGGCGACGGAACTTCACCGCGTCGTGGACCTCCAGGTCGTCGACGACGTCGTAATGGAGCCAGCGCTCGGCGCTGTCCGCCTCGGCCGGCAGGCGCAGGCGACCCTCGCGCCTCCAGTGGCGCATGGTCTCCGGACCGAACAGTTTCCCGAGCAGCGCCCCGAAGCCGAATGCCGGGGCAAGCAGCACCAGACGCGAGATGCGTGCGTCTCGCTCGGCCAGCAGCGCGGCGAGATAGCCCCCGAAACTCGAGCCGATCAGGGTGACACCGCCGTCTTCCTGATCCAGCAACGCCTCGACGACGCGCATCTGCCTGCTCAACGTGAGGCGCTCGAAATCACCGGCATTGAGATCGGGGACCTCGAGGTGGACGCCGTGAGCGGCCAGCCGGGCGGCGAACCAGGCGGCCTTGTGGGAACCGGGTCCGGAGGCAAAGCCGTGCAGGTAGAGACAACGGGGCATGTTCGCGGCGGTTCGGGGAACGGTCCTGTCAGATTGACGCGCGGTAGGCGGCGAGTTCGCTACGCACCTTGGCGAACTCATCCACGAGCCCGCCGAGCAGGGCGGGGAGGTCCGGATCGCCCGTGTCCCGTTTCGCACGCTGGTGCACCGCCGCGCACCGCTCGCTGAACCGCCGCGCCCCGACGTTGGCGCTGCTCCCCTTCAGCGTGTGGGCGACGGTGACCAGCTCCTGGTCCCGCGTCTCGACGGCCCGCGCGAGCTGGGCGAGCCGCTCGGAAGTGTCGTCGAGGAAGGTGTCGATCAGCTCGACGAGGTCTTCGCCCATCACCTCGAGAAGCGCATCGAGGGTTGCGCGATCGACGGCCTCGCCCACCTCGCTTCCGTCCGTCGGGGACGCCTCCGGCAGCGCGTCACGCTCGCCTGCCCCGGACGCCGTTCCAGCAGGGGAAGCCGCCTGCGTCGGCGCGAGCTCCGCGAGTCGGGTGCGACACCAGTAGTCGACCTTCTGCTTGAGGTCGTTGATCCTTACCGGCTTGGCGAGGTAGTCGTCCATGCCCGCGGCCAGGCACTTCTCGCGTTCACCCCCCAGGGCATGGGCGGTCATCGCGACGATCGGCAGGTGATCGCCTTGCGCCTCCCTCGCCCTGAGTTCCGCGGTCGCGGTATAGCCGTCCATCACCGGCATCTGGCAGTCCATCAGGACCAGGTCGTAGCGCGTTCGCTGGACCGCGGAGAGCGCCTGCTGCCCATCGGTCACCGCGTCGGCCTCGTAGCCGAGCTTGCGGAGCATACCGGCGGCGACCTTCTGGTTGACCAGGTTGTCCTCGACGATCAGGATCCGGCCGGTCCGGGCCGTCTCGTGGTCGGCCCGTGCCCCGGACTCCAGCCCGGCCACCTTGATCAGGGTGTCGTAGAGCTGGGACTGGCTGACCGGCTTGTTCAGATACCCCACGATGCCGCTGCGCATCGCCTCCTCGGCCGCGACCGAGCCACCGTAACGCGTCACCATGACCAGCTTCGGCGCACCGAACTCCGGGGCATCGCCGATCCGCCCCGCAAGCTCCATGCCGTCCATGCCGGGCATCAGCCGGTCGAGGATCACCAGCTCGAACGGGCGATCCTCCTCATCGGCCGCGATCCGCAAGCGCTCCAGCGCCTCGCCGCCGCTGGCGACCGCTTCGCACTCGACGTGCCAGGCGACGAGGAGACTCCGCAGGTAGGCACGGCTGACGGCGCTGTCGTCGACGACCAGGACGCGCAGCCCCTCGAGCGATTCCCGGGCGGACGGGGCGATCACGATGGGCGCTTCTCCCTGGGCGGGCCGCAGCGGAATGGTGAACCAGAAACGGGTGCCGAGCTCGGGAGCCCCGTCGACGTCGATCTCGCCACCGAGCATTCGCACCAGCTGGGCGCAGATCGCCAGGCCGAGACCGGTCCCACCGTAACGGCGCGTGATCGAACTGTCGGCCTGCGCGAACGGGGCGAACAGCGCATCGCGCTTGGCCGGGTCGAAACCGATACCGGTGTCCTCGACCTCGAAGCGGACCGGGATGCCGCCATCCTGCCGGGCCGCGCCGTCGCCGGTCACGCGCAGGGTGATCCGCCCCTCGTTGGTGAACTTCAGGGCGTTGTCGACCAGGTTCGAGAGGACCTGGCGAATGCGCACCACGTCGCCCCGGAGCTGCCGTGGCAGACCGACGTCGACCTCGGTCTCCAGCGCCAGGCCGGCCGAGCGTGCACGCACTCCGAACAGGTCACCGACCTCCCGGACGAGCTGGTCGATGTCGAAGTCGACGGACTCGATCTGCAATTGGCCCGCCTCGATCTTGGAGTAGTCGAGGAGGTCGTTGATCAGGGCCAGCAGGACGTCGCCCGAGGCATGGGCCATTTCGACGTACTCGAGCTGCTCGCCCTGCATCTCGCCGTCCTCGAGCAGCGAGAGCATGCCGAGCAGGCCGTTGATATGGGTCCGGATCTCGTGGCTGGCGTTGGCGAGGAACTCGCCCTTGGCGCGATCGCCCCGCTCGGCGACGTTGCGCGCCTCCTCGAGCTCGCGCTCCATGGCCCGCCGTGCCCGCACCTCCTCCTCGAGCTTGGCGTTGGTTCGCCTCAGGTCGGCCGTGCGCGCGTCGACCCGCGCCTCGAGGCCGTCGAGGGTGCTCATGCGCAGGGTCTCGGCACGCATGCGCTCGATCTCGGTCTGCGCGCGCGAGGCCACGATCTGGATCAGCGACGACTGGATGTCCGCGGGGTCGATGGATGTCGCGTCGAGGAGCACCAGGATGCCGATCGGATTCTCGTTGGCATCGAGCAGCGGCGTGCCCGCGTAGCTGTCCACGCCCATCTCCTGCAGCAGGCGATCCTCGGGGAACGCCTGCTGCACCCCGCTCGGGTAGAAGCAGACCTTGCGCTCGAGTACGTTCTCGCACGGCGTGCCCGGCAGACGGTAGCTGATGTTTCCCGCGAGCTTGCCGTGGGCGTGCACGGCGAGTGTGCTCACCTGCCGGGGGTCCTCGGGGTCGACCTGGGCGATGAAGACGTACGCGTACCCGAGCCGGCGCCCGAGGAAATCGACCATGCCCTCGAAGAGCGGGACCCCCGATTTCGTCGACAGCAGCCGTGCGAGCTCGTCCAGCGCGCCGATGTGACCGTCGTAGCGTCTGACCTGTCGCAGGTAGGCGACGACGAGGACCGCGAAGCCCAACAGGGCGAAACCGGCGAGGTAGACGAAGATGCGCGTGGCGTCGCGGATCTCGCGCATGTCCCGGGCATGCATCACGCGCGCGGCATCGAGCTGGGCGCCGAGCACCCTGTCGACCAGGCCGTCGGCCTCCAGGGCGGCGCGCTGCATGGCATTGTAGTTTTGGGAGCGATCGCCATCGTCGCTCTGCAACGGCGTGACGGTCCGTTCGAGCCACCGCGCCACCTCGGCCAGCTTGCGGTTCAGATGGCGCGACAACAGCACGTCCACCGCCAGGTCTGACTCGCTGTAGCGCAGCCATTCGCTCCGTGCGTCGTCGAAGGCCTCCTGGAGCGGTTTCAAACGTTCGGGCTCGAAACCCCGCGAAACGGGGTCGGCATGGCGCTCGGGATGATCGTCGAGGGTCAGTGCCCGCAGGCTGGAGGAGAGTTGATCGAGAGCCGCCGTGACGGGAGATGTCGGTCCGCTCATCCGCGTGTCGCGCGAGGAGAGGAGGTCCAGGGCCCGCAGGCCGTAAGCGAGCGTGGTGACGATCAGAACCGCGAAGGCGCCCAGCAGAACGGCGCGTCGGACCCCGGTAGGGATTCCCGAATCGCCCCTGTTCGGCGTGACGCTCGATTCTGTATGGTCGCTCATCCCTGCCCTGTCACGCCCACGGATCGTTCCTATCCGATCATCGACCGGCACGTGGTGAGATCCCGATACGCAGGTCAGTTTGCAGTAAGCGCGGCTCGCCGCGCAAACGCATTCGAGCGGCTCACCGGTAACGCGGGGGCTCTCCTGGGGGACGGGTCTTGAACCGGCGGTAGGTCCATTGGTATTGCTCGGGTATCTCGCGGACACAGGACTCGATGGCCAGGTTCAGGGCTGTCGCCGCCACCACGGGATCGTCGGCGCGGACCGTGTCGGGCAGGGGGCGCAGATGCAGCCGGAACCGTCCGCCGCGCAGGCGCTCGGCGAACGCCAGCAGTAGCGTGGCCCCGCTGCGCTGAGCGAGCCGCGCGTAGAGGACCATCGTCGAGGCGGGGATGCCGAAGAACGGAGCCAGCACCCCCTCCTCCCCGGCATCCTGGTCCGGCAGGATGCCGACGCATTCACCCCGCTGCAGCGCGCGCAGCAACGCCTTGATCCCCCCGGCATCGGTCGGTACGAGCACCGCGCCGAAGCGCTGTCTGCAGCTGCGGACCAGTGGCCCGAGCGCGCGCTGCCGGGGAGGGCGGTAGAGGGCGGTGAGTCGGTAGCCGTGGAGCTGTGCGTAGTGGCTGGTCATCTCCCAGCAACCGAGATGCGGGGCGGCGATCAGCACCCCACGGCCGCGGCGTGTCGCGGCGGCCAGCAGTTCGGCGCCATCGGCCTCCTCGAACAGGGCCCGGATGCGCGGTCCGGACCAGCCCCAGATGGCACCGAGTTCCAGCACCGCCTTGCCGGTCTCGCGGAGTGTGCGCCGTGCCAGCTTTTGCCTTTCGTGCGCACCGAGCTCGGGAAAGCAGAGGGCGAGGTTTGTCTGGACCGTGCGCCGGGTGCGCCCGTCGCGCAGCGAGATCAGGCTGCCGAGCAGGGCGCCGAGGGCATGCGCCCAACCTAGAGGCAGCAGGCCGACGATCCACAGCAGGCGGGCGAAC
>JAWVZO010000040.1:0-15984 GCA_033722135.1 Gammaproteobacteria bacterium
CCCAGGCCGTTGATCATGGTGGTGTGGCTGTCGGTGCCCACCAGGGTGTCCGGGTAAGCCACCGTGCGGCCGTCCTCCTCTCTGGTCCACACGGCCTTCGCCAGGTATTCGAGGTTCACCTGGTGGCAGATGCCGGTGCCCGGCGGCACCACGCGGAAGTTCTGGAACGCCTTCTGGCCCCAGCGCAGGAAGGCGTAACGCTCGCCGTTGCGCTCCATCTCCAGTTTCACGTTCTGCCGGAACGCCTCGGCCGAGCCGAAGAAGTCGACCATCACCGAGTGGTCGATGACCAGGTCGACCGGCGCAAGCGGGTTGATCCGCTCGGGATCGCCGCCGAGCGCGACCATCGCGTCGCGCATCGCCGCCAGGTCGACCACGGCCGGCACGCCGGTGAAGTCCTGCATCAGCACCCGGGCCGGGCGGTAGGCGATCTCGTGGTCCGAGCGGCGCGCCCCGAGCCAGGCGGCGACGGCCTCGATGTCCTCGAGGGTGACGCTGTGACCGTCCTCGTGGCGCAGCAGGTTCTCGAGCAGGATCTTCAGCGTGAAGGGCAGCCGCGCCAGGTCGCCGAGCCGTTCCGCGGCCGCGTCGAGGCTGTAGTAGCCGTACTCGCGCTCGCCGGCGGTCAGTCTGCGCAGGGTCTTCAGGCTATCTTGGCTGGGCATCGGGATCTCCGCGGGACGTTGGCTTGCAGATTCCCAGTCTAGGACAGTGGGCCACGGCATGCGTCCGGCCCGCGGCGGCCGGCGCAGGCCCGGCCGGGCTCAGGAAGGGTCGAGCCGGCCGCCCCCGGCGCCGCCGCGGAATGGCTGCACGAGCAGGCCGCCGAGACCGAGCTGGCGGGGGTCCCGATAGGCGTCGAGGCCGATGACCATGCCGGTGTGGCCGTCCGCCGGCTGCGCCCGGTAGGTGCCGAACAGCCGGTCCCAGAGCGACAGATTGAAGCCGAAGTTGCTGTTGGTCTCGCGCCAGTGCACAGAGTGGTGGACGCGGTGCATGTCCGGGGTGACCACCACCCGGCGCAGCCGCCGGTCCCAGGTCCACGGCAGGTAGACGTTGCCGTGGTTGAACATCGCCATGCCGTTGAGGATCACCTCGAACAGCATCACCGCGAGGGCGGGGGCGCCGAGCGCCGCGACCACCGCCATCTTGATCACCATCGATAGCAGGATCTCGACCGGATGGAAGCGCAGCGCGGTGGTCAGGTCGAAGTCCATGTCGGTGTGGTGGACGCGGTGCAGCCGCCACAGCGCCGGCACCGCGTGGAACAGGACGTGCTGCAGGTAGATGGCGAGATCGAGCACGAGCAGCGCGATCACGAACGCGAGCCAGTAGGGCAGGTCGAGGTTGTTCAGCAGGCCCCAGCCGCGCGCCTCGCCGAGCAGCGCGATGCCGACCGCGGCGGTCGGGATAAGCAGGCGCACGAGCAGGCCGTCGACGACCAGCAGGCCGAGGTTCGCAGGCCAGCGCGCGCCGCGTGCCAGTTCGGGGTCACGCCGCGGGGCGCGGATCTCCCACGCCGCCATCGCGGCGAAGACAGCCGCGAAGGCGGCCAGGCGGAACCACGCCTCGTGGGCCAGCAGCCCGTCCATGCGCGTACCTGATCGTCAGCGCCCCTTCCACTCGGGGCGCGGCTGCTTGGCGAGGAAGGCGTCGATGCCGTCGCGCGCGTCCTCGGTGGTCATGTTGCACGCCATGGTCTCGCTGGCCATGGCGTAGGCGGCATCGGTGGCGGCCTCCACCTGTTGGTAGAAGAGCCGCTTGCCCATGGCGATCGACACCGCTGGTTGCGCGGCGATCTTGCCGGCGAGCGCCGACACGGCGTCGTCGAGCTCGTCGGCCGGGACGGCGCGGTTGACCAGACCGTGGCGGGCCGCGGTCGCGGCGTCGATGAAGTCACCGGTGACCAGCATCTCCATCGCCACCTTGCGCGACACGTTGCGGGTCAGGGCCACCATCGGCGTCGAGCAGAAGAGGCCGAGGTTGATGCCCGAGGTGGCGAACTTGGCCTCCTCGGAGGCGATCGCCAGGTCGCAGGTGGCGACCAGCTGGCAGCCGGCGGCGGTGGCGATGCTGTGCACCCTGGCGATCACCGGCTGCGGGATGCGGGTGACGGTCTGCATCATCCTGCTGCACTTGTCGAACAGGCTGCGCATCACCTCCTCGGAGCTGTCGGCGCGCATCTCCTTGAGGTCGTGGCCGGTGCAGAAGGCGCGGCCGTTGGCCGCGAGCACGACGACGCGGACCGAGCTGTCGTTCCCGATGGCGTCGAGCTCGGCCTGGAGCGCATCGAGCAGCGCGTGGGAGAGGGCGTTGAACTTGTCGGGGCGGTTGAGCGTGACGGTGGCGATGCCGTCGCGATCCTCGCGCAGCACCAGCGGGGCTTCGCTGGTGGCGGGCTGGGCAGCAGTCATGGGCGTTCTCCGGTCGGGATCTTGCGGTCCCGGCAGTCTACAACGCCTGGTTCGACCGGGGGAACGCGCGAGGGTTCAGGCGGCTCCGGGCTGCAGCAGCTGCCCGCGCAGGCGCAAGGCGAACTCGCTCAGCCGGGCGACGCCGCTCTGCTCGGCGTGCTGGCACCATTCGCGGAACTCGCGGCGGACGGAGTCGAGATCCCCGGCCGCGCGACGCCAGATCTCGGCGAGCCGCTGGCGGGACTCGTAGGCGGTGCGCAGCCGCCCGCTGGCCTGCAGGAGCTGCTCGAGCTGGTCGCGCTGCCAGGCGTCGAGGCGCGATTTCTGGCGCAGGAGCAGCCAGCGTGCGCGGCGACGGAGGCGGCGGCCGGCCCGGTCGATGACCGAGCGCTCCTCGCGGACGATGGGCAGCACCACGTCGCGGATGAAGCGCTTGTCGAGGACGGCGGCCGGCGGCAGGTCACCGACGGCCTTCCGGGCCTGGCTGTAGGCGTCCTGGCGGACCCGGGCGAGGCCGAGCGCCTGCAGCAGGCGGATGTAGGCCCAGCCGACGTCGAATTCGAACCAGCGCGCCGAGAGCCGCGCCGAGCCGGGCGCGGCGTGGTGGTTGTTGTGCAGCTCCTCGCCGCCGATCAGGACGGCCCACGGCACGATGTTGGTGGCCGCGTCGTCGGTCTCGAAGTTGCGGTAGCCCCACCAGTGGCCGAGGCCGTTGATCACGCCGGCGGCCCAGAACGGGATCCAGATCATCTGCACCGCCCAGACGGTCAGGCCGAGCGGGCCGAACAGCAACACATCGGTGACCAGCATGGCGCCGACGCCCCAGTTGGGGCGCACGCCGTAGACGCGCCGTTCGAGCCAGTCGTCGGGCGTGCCGCGGCCGTAGCGGGCGAGCATCGCCTCGTCGTGCGACGCGTCCCGGTAGAGCTCGGCGCCGCGCCACAGCAGCGTGTGGATGCCGTGCGTCTGCGGGCTGTGCGGATCTTCCTCGGTCTCGCAGGTGGCATGGTGTTTGCGGTGGATCGCGACCCACTCCCGGGTCACCATGCCGGTGGTCAGCCAGAGCCAGAAGCGGAGGAAGTGGCTGACCGCGGGATGGAGCTCCACGGCGCGGTGCGCCTGGGCGCGGTGCAGGAAGATCGTCACCGCGGCGATGGTGACATGGGTCAGCAGCAGGGTCGCCATGACCAGCTGCCAGACGGAGAGGTCGAGAAGGCCGTTGCTCAAGTGGTTGTCCGTGGAATGGGCATGAATCATGATGAGGCCGCGCGCCACGCGCCACAATGACCGTCATCAACGGCGAACGCCCCGGCGTCGCGATCGGGCTGCGGAATCGCGCCGTGACGCGGATAATGCCGCGATGGACGAACGATCCGCCGCAGCACCTCCCGTGCGCCTCTGGCTGGCGGTTTTCCTGCCGTTCGCCTGCGGCTACTTCCTTTCCTACCTGTTCCGCGTGGTCAACGCCGTCATCGCCCCCGACCTGGTGCGCGACGTCGGCCTGGACGCGGCCGATCTCGGCCTGCTGACCAGCACCTACTTCCTGACGTTCGCCGCGTTCCAGCTCCCGCTCGGCATCCTGCTCGACCGCTACGGCCCCCGGCGGACCGAGGCCGTGCTGCTGCTGTTCGCGGCCGCGGGGGCGTGGCTGTTCGCCCACAGCACCTCGCTCGCCGGTCTGACCCTCGGCCGGGGGCTGATCGGGTTCGGGGTGTCGGCCTGCCTCATGGCGGCCTTCAAGGCCTTCGTGCAGTGGTTCCCGGGAGCGCGGTTGCCCCAGGTCAACGGCTTCCAGATGGCGGCGGGCGGTTTGGGGGCGCTGTCGGCAACGCGGCCGGTCGAATTCGCGCTCGGCTTCACCGACTGGCGCGGCGTGTTCACCGGCCTCGCGCTGCTGACGCTGGCCGTCGCGGCGCTGATCTACTTCGTCGTCCCCGAGCGTCACCCGCCGGATCGGGGCGTGCGGCTCGGCGATCAGGTGCGCGGCGTCGGCCGGGTCTTCACCAGCCCGCTGTTCTGGCGCATCGCGCCGTGGACGGTGATGTCCCAGGCCACCTTCCTGTCGATCCAGGGGCTCTGGTCGGGGCCGTGGCTGCGTGACGTCGCCGGCCTCGACCGGCCCGAGGTCGCCGCGGTCCTGGCGGGCGTGTCGGTGGCCATGATCGCTGGCTTCGTCGGCCTCGGCACGCTGGCCCAGCGCAGCGGCCGGCCGCTGCGCGTCGCCGAGGCCGGGGTGCTGGTCTTCATGGTGGTGCAGGCGCTGCTGGTGGTCGGCCTGGGCGAGTTCGCCTGGCCGCTGTGGCTGCTGTTCGGTTTCTTCGGAACGGTCGGCATCCTGCCCTACGCGGTGCTGTCGCAGCGCTTCCCCGCCGACCTCGCCGGGCGCGTCAACACGGGGCTGAACCTGCTGGTGTTCCTCAGCGCGTTCGCCGGGCAATGGGCCATGGGGGCGGTCATCGACCTGTGGCCGGCCGAGACGGGCCGCTATGACCTCGCGGGCTACCGCGCCGCGTTCGGCATGATGCTCGGGCTGCAGCTGCTCGCGACCGCGTGGTATTTCGCGCGCGGCGGCGAACGGGGCGTGACGACTTCGCGGGGAGGGGGCTGAACCTTGGCCCGACGCCGGAAGCGGCCGCCCGAGCTGCGTCTTGCCCACGTGGACGGGCTCGACCGCAAGGGCAATGCGACGCTGGACGTCGACGGCCGGACCCGCGCCGCCCACGGCGGGCTGCCGGGCGAGCGGGTGGTCGTCGCGCTGCCCTCCGGCCGGCGGCCGCGGCCGGGCCGGGTGGCCCGCGTGCTCGTGCCGGTTCCCGACCGGGTCGTGCCACGCTGCCCACATTACGTGACCTGCGGCGGCTGCAGCCTGATGCACCAGGCTCCGGCGGCGCAGCTCGCACACAAGCAGGCCCGGTTGCTGGCGACCCTCGCCGAGCGGGACGTCGTGCCGGAGCGCGCGCTCGCGCCGCTGGCCGGTCCCGCCTGGCACTACCGTCGCCGGGCCCGGCTCGGCGCGCGGGAGGTCGACGCCAAGGGCCGGGTGCTGGTCGGCTTCCGCGAGCGTGGCGGCAGCTTCGTCGCGGACATGGCCACCTGCCACGTCCTGGTGGCGCCGGTGGCGCGCCTGGTCGGACCGCTCGGCGAGTTGATCGGCGGCCTGTCGATCAGCCGCCGCGTGCCGCAGGTGGAGGTGGCCGCCGGGGACGACGCGGTGCTGCTCGTGCTGCGCACCCTCGACCCGCCGAGCGGCACGGACCTCGATCGGCTGCGCGATTTCGAGCGGCGCCACGGGGTCGCGTTGTGCCTGCAGCCGGGCGATGCGTCCAGCGTCGTCACGCTCGGGGGCGGGGCCCCGCCCGACCTCAGCTACGCGCTGCCGGAGTTCGATGTCGCCTTCGCGTTCGGGCCGAACGACTTCGTGCAGGTCAACGGCCCGCTCAACCGCCGCCTGGTCGGGCGCGCTGTCGACCTGCTCGGCCCGCGGCCGGACGAGACGGTGCTGGACCTCTTCTGCGGCCTCGGCAATTTCTCGCTGCCGCTGGCGCGCCGCGCCGGGCGGGTGATCGGCCTGGAGGGCAGCGCGGCGCTGGTGGCGCGTGCCGGGCGCAACGCGGCGGCGAATGGCATCGCCAACGCGACCTTCGCCGTCCGCGACCTCTACGGCCGGGACCCCGGCCCGCTGGTCCCGCCCGGCACGGGGGTCGACCGGGTGCTGATCGATCCGCCGCGCACCGGCGCGGGACCCGCGCTGGCGCAGGTCGCCGCGCTCGCGCCGCGACGAATCGCCTACGTCTCCTGCAACCCGGCCACCCTGGCGGAGGATGCCGCCGAGCTGGTCCAGCGGTACGGCTACCGCCCGGTCGCCGCGGGTGCGGTCGACATGTTCCCGCACACCGCGCATGCCGAGGCGCTGGCGCTGTTCGAGGCATGACTGGAGCCGACGTCGGGCTGAAGCCCGACAATCCCCGCTCTCACCTGGTGGTCACCTGCCGATCTGCTTCCCTTTCCCACCGGCGACCCGGGCCTACGGCCATCCCCCGTGGGTGGGGCGCATGCCCGGCCCGTCCCTCCTGCCGGGCCGAGGGGTGATGCAAGGCTGGCCCCGGGCACGCCGGCTGATGTGGGTCGGGTCTCTGTCCGACGATTCCCGCGGCTGCCGGGCGATCACTTCCCGACGCGCCGCCAGTCGCCGCCGACGATGCGCGGCCCCGGCCTCACCCGGCGGATATTGAGCAGGTACGTCCACGCCGTCACCGTTTCATACCCGGGCAGCCGCTCGACCGGCAGGGCGACCCTGACGTACTCCCCCGCGTTGGGGCGCGAGGGGTCGAAGCCCTCGTAGCCGTCTAGCAAGCGCAGGGCGTGCCCCCGCCCGACAAGTTCGAGCAGCACGCCGCGCACCCAGCCGGTCTCGCTCCCGGTGCCTACCAGGCCTGGGTAGCCGCCCTGGTCGTGCAGGCGCCCGCGGACCCGCGCCGGGCCGAGACGCCGGGTGGCGCGCGCCACGAGGCGCCTGATCCCGGGGTCGCGCGCGCCGGTCAGCAGCGTGCCGTAGGCGAACAGCGGCAGGTCATCCGCCATCGCCGAGCACCTCGTCGAGGAACGCGTCGAGCCCCGACACGTAGGCCGGGCCCGTGACCAGGAAGCCGTCGTTGTGGCCGCCGCTGATCGCCAGGTGACGGGCGCGCGGGCCAACCGCGTCCAGCAGCCGGGCAGCGTGGCGGTAGGGGACGATCTCGTCGCCCGGACTGTGCACGACCAGCACCGGGCCGGGGTACCGGGATACGGCCTCGGCGGCGGGGTAGACGTGCCGCGCCAGCCGGCGCACCGGCAGCCAGGGGTAGAGTTCGGCGCCGAGGTCGGCGATCGAGGTCGGGGTCGACTCGAGGATCAGCCCGGCCGGCGCGTGCTCGGCCGCGGCGTGAGCCGCGATCGTGCCGCCGAGCGACCGGCCGAAGATCACGATGCGCTCCCGGGCGAAGCCGAGCGTCCCGACGAGGTGGGCCCAGCCGGCGTCGGCGTCGCGGTAGGTGCCGTGTTCGTCGGGCGTGCCCCCGCTGCGGCCGTAGCCCCGGTAGTCGAGGATCAGGGTCGCGAGGCCGAGGCGGTGGAAGATCGCCAGGCTGTCGAGGCGATGGCTGATGTTGCCCGCGTTGCCGTGCAGGAACAGCAGGGCGCCGCGCGGGCGCGGATGCGGGAGATACCAGGCGTGGAGGCGCACGCCGTCCGCGGTCTCGAGCCACGTCTCCCGGTACGCCAGGCCGGCGTCGCCAGGATCGGCGACGAGCTCGCGCACCGGGAAGTAGAGCAGCCGGTCCTGGACCAGGTACATCCAGCCGATCACCAGCAGCAGGCCGAGCAGCAGCGGCAGCAGCAGTCCCACGAGCGCGGCCGCCATGCGTTTCACCTCCGGGCGCGGCCGCATATCCATCCCGCGCGGCATTGCCTAAGATGACGGGTCGGGAGGTGGTGTTGATGGGTTACGAGATTGAGCGCAAGTTCCTGGTCGCGGACGACGCCTGGCGCGAGCGCGCGGACGACGGCGAGACGATGCGCCAGGGTTATCTGGCCGGCGGCGAGTGGGGCTCGGTCCGGGTGCGCGTCGGCGGCGGGGAGGCGAGGCTCAACATCAAGGGGGCGACGGTCGGCGCCACCCGCCGCGAGTTCGAGTACCCGATCCCGGTGGAGGACGCCGAGATCCTGCTCGACGAACTCTGCTCCGGCCCGCTGATCGAGAAGACGCGCCATCGCGTGCGCCACGCGGGGCACGTCTGGGAGATCGACGTCTTCGCCGGCGACAACGCGGGGCTGGTGGTCGCCGAGGTCGAGCTCGAAGACGCCGACGAGGCCGTCGAGCGGCCCGCCTGGCTCGGCGCGGAGGTCACCGACGACCCCCGGTTCTACAATGTCTCGCTGGTCGAACATCCCTACGGCCGGTGGAGCGCCGCCGAGCGCCGCGAGGCAGGGGTGGAGTGAGCGCCATGGCCCGCCACCGCTTCGACATCGCCTCCCGGGTTCGCTACCTGCCCGAGCAGTCCGACCCGGCCGAGTCGCGATTCGCCTTCGCCTACACCATCACCATCCGCAACGCCGGCGAGGTCACCGCGACGCTGCTGCGCCGCCACTGGCTGATCACCGACGCCGACGGCCACGAGGAGACCGTGGACGGCGACGGCGTCATCGGCCACCAGCCGACGCTCGCGCCGGGCGAGGTGTTCGAGTACACCAGCGGCGCGGTGCTGCGCACGCCGGTGGGGAGCATGCAGGGCCACTACGCGATGTCCGCCGAGGACGGTACGGAGTTCCGGGCGCCGATCCCGGTGTTCGGCCTGACCGTACCGGGAGTAATAAACTGAATAACCAGTAAGTTAAACAATAAAGTTAATTTAGTATCTATTCATTGGGCGCCCTCAGACGACGCCCTCGAACGGCTGGATGTCGACCAGGGTGCCCGGTTCCACGTCGCCGCTCTCCGCCGGCAGGCGGATGAAGCAGTCGGCGACGCTCATCGAGTGGAGGATGCCCGAGCCCTGCGCGCCGGTGGTCTCCACGGCGAGCTGGCCGTCGGGGCCGGTGGTCAGCACGCCGCGCTGGAACTCGGTCCGTCCCTTGCCCTTCTTCAGCCGCGACAGGCACGGCGCGCGCAGCCAGAGCTCCGGCTTCGGCGTCTCGCCGGAGAGACGGCGCAGGGCGGGGCGCACGAACTGGTAGAAGGTCACCATCACCGAGACCGGGTTGCCCGGCAGGCCGAAGAACCAGGCGCCGCCGTCGAGGCGGCCGAAGGCGAGCGGCTTGCCCGGCTTCATGGCGATCTTCCAGAAATCGATGCCGCCGAGCCGGTCCAGCGTCTCCTTGACGAAGTCGGCCTCGCCGACCGAGACCCCGCCCGAGGTGATGACCACGTCGGCCATCGCCGCGGCGTCGCGGAACGCCTGCTCGATCGCCTCGCGGGTGTCGCGCACCACGCCGAGGTCGATCACCTCGGCGCCGAACCGGGTCAGCATGCCGTAGAGGGTGTAGCGGTTGGAGTCGTAGAGGCAGCCCTCGCGCAGCGGTTCGCCGATCGAGCAGAGCTCGTCGCCGGTCGAGAAGAAGGCGACCCGCACGGGGCGCCTGACCGGCACCTCGGCGATGCCCACCGACGCGAGCAGTCCGAGATCGACGGGCTTGAGACGGGTGCCGGCGGCAAGCGCCGTGCCGCCGGCGCGCAGGTCCTCGCCGGCGCTGCGCACGTTCATGCCGGGCTTGCCGCCAGGTGACACCCGCACCGTGTCGCCGTCGACGGCGGTCGCCTCCTGCATCACGACGGTGTCGGTGCCCGCCGGCATGACCGCGCCGGTCATGATCCTGACGCACTCGCCCTCGCCGACGGGACCGTCGTAGGGGTGGCCCGCGAACGACTCCCCGACCAGGCGCAGGCCATTGCGGGCGGCTGTCTCGAGGTCGTCGCCGCGCAACGCGAAACCGTCCATCGCGGAGTTGGTGTAGGGCGGCACGTCGACCGCGGCGGCGACGTCGGCGGCCAGCACCCGGCCCAGGGCGCCGCGTACCGCGACGCGCTCCACGCCGGGCAGTGGCTCGGTCAGCGCGACGATGCGGGCGAGCGCCTCGTCGACGCTCAGCAGTTCGTGGCCCGGGCCCGCGGCGTTGCAGTCGTGCGGATCGGTTTTCTCGGCTTTCGGTGTCATGCGACGGCTTCCGGATGCTGCCCGGGCCGGTCGCCGTCGCGCAGGCGCGAGACGATGAAATCGGCGATGGCCGCGGGGTCGTTGAGGTCGAGGCGGGGGAGATCGGTGGCCGGGTCCAGCGGCCCGTCGCTGGCCACGGCGATGATGTCTGGATCCTCGGGATAGAGGCGAGGGTTGTCGAGCTCCTCGCGGCGCAGTTCGATCTTCGGGTAGCGCTCGTGCTTGAAGCCCTCGATCAGGATCAGATCGACGTCGAGGTCGCCGAGTCGGTCGAGGAGGTCCGCGAGCCGCGCCTCGTCCTGGTCCGGGGTCTCCGCCATCCAGACCCAGCGTCCGCGCGAGGCGATCATCACGTGCTCCGCGCCGGCCTCGCGCAGCCGGTGGCTGTCTTTGCCCGGGGTGTCGATGTCGAAGTTGTGGTGGGCGTGCTTGATCAGCGCCACGCGCAGGCCCGCTTCGCGCAGCAGCGGGATCACCCGGGTCAGGAGCGTGGTCTTGCCGGTGCCGCTGTAGGCGACGAATCCGAGGGTCGGCGGGGTGCGGTTCGGGGTCATGGGTTCATCCCGGCCAGGCGACGCGCGAGTTCAGCGTGTTCCCGGGGCGTGTTGACGTTGAGGAACTGCTCGGGCGAGTCGCTGAAATCGACCGTGACGAGGTGATGGCGATCATACCAACGGTCGATCTTGCGTTCACCCGACGCCAGGTACCGTTCCAGGCTCGGCAGCAGCTCGCGCCGCAGCAGGGCGAACACGGGCTGCAGCCGTTCGCAGTGGGCGACCGCGATCTCGGCCCCGTCGGCCTGCTGTCCGGCGACGAGCCGCGCGACCAGGTCGTGCGCGATCAGCGGGCTGTCGCACGGCACGCAGACCAGCCACTCGGTCGTGCACGCGGCAAGCCCGCGTGCGATTCCGGCCAGCGGCCCCTGGTGGTCCTCGAGCGCGTCGTGGATGACTTCGGCCCGGTAGGGTCCGGCGAGTTCGCGGTAACGCTCCAGGTGGCGGTTGGCGTTGACCAGCAGGACGTCGACCTGCGGGGCGAGGGCGTCGAGCGCGTGGTGGACCATCGGCCGGCCGTGCAGCTCGATGAGCCCCTTGTCCTCGCCGCCCATCCTCCGGGCCCGCCCGCCGGCGAGGATCATCCCGGTCACCCCGCCAGGCACGACGGGACTCACGAGCCCGCTCCGTGGCGGGCCGGTATCCGTGATGTGAATCGCGTCATGGGGCGTGGACCGGAACTCGTGTGGAAAGGCCAGAGTCTAGCGCTTAGGCACGCCGCGACGCAGCCCGTTCCCCGGGCAGCTGCCGTGCCGGTTACAATGACGGTACAGTTCAGACCGGATACCGCCGAGTTCCCGATGACCATCCGTGTCAAGTTCTTCGCCAGCCTGCGCGAACGCCTCGGTCGCGACGACCTCGAACTGCCCGCCGAGGGCATCGCCACGGTCGCCGACGTCTGGGCCCGGGCGGTGCCTGACGAGCCGTTGTCCGGGCAGGTCCTGATGTCGGTGAACATGGAGTACGCGCAGGCCGACCGGTCGGTCCGCGACGGCGACGAGGTGGCGTTCTTCCCCCCGGTGACCGGAGGTGCCGCGTGACCGTCCGCGTCACCACCGAGCCGTTCGACCCCTACGCCGAGCTGGCCGCCTACACGCCGCGCGGCGAGGCGGCCGGGATCGGCGCCGCGGCGCTGTTCATCGGTTATATGCGCGACGTCAACGAGGGCGACGCGGTTGCATCGATGGAGCTCGAGCACTACCCGGGCATGACCGAGCGGGCCCTGGAGAAGCTGCGCGAGGAGGCCGTCTCGCGCTGGCGGCTCGACGATGCGCTGATCGTCCACCGGGTCGGGGCGCTGTCGCCGACCGACCCGATCGTGCTGGTCGCCGCGTGGTCGGCGCACCGCAACGCGGCGCTCGAAGCGTGCCGGTTCCTCATCGAGGAACTGAAGCACCGGGCGCCGTTCTGGAAGAAGGAACGGCTTGGCGACCGCGAGCGCTGGGTCGAGCGGAACACCCCGGGCTGACGCACGGCGCCGGGCAACGGGAGGAGGTCAACGTGGCGGAAATGGTCGAGGTCGGGCGCAAGCCCGAGGTTCTGCGCAACGCGACGGCCGAGGGGCGCCTGCTCCTGCAGCCGGGCACGATCGCCGAGATCCGCGCCGGCACGACCAAGAAGGGCGATCCGATCGCCACCGCGCGCGTGGCCGCGATCCAGGCGGTCAAGGAGACCCCGCGCCTGCTGCCGCTCTGCCACCCGATCCCGATCACCGGAGTCGAGACCGCGCTCACCGTCGAGGACGACGGCGTGACGGCCACCGTCACCGTCAGTGCGGTCTACCGGACCGGCGTGGAGATGGAGGCGCTGACCGCCGTCAGCACCGCGCTGCTGACCGTCTGGGACATGACCAAGTACCTCGAGAAGGATGCCGGCGGGCAGTACCCGTCGACCCGCATCGAGAACCTGCACGTGGTCGAGAAGGTCAAGGTCACGGAGTGAGGTCGCCCCGGCGGCTCCCGCCCGGCTTATCGTTACGATAAGCAAATCGAATAGCCGCACCTTTCCAAGGGCTGCTATCGTCGGCTAACCGCAGGCATGCCAATCGCGCGTGCCGGCGCAACGGCACAGGAGAGACGGCGATGCAAGTGAACGAACTGATGACGGGACCGGCAGAGGCGCTGGTGTGCGCAACCCGCGACGAGACCCTGGCGGGGATGGCCTCGCTGATCGCCCATCACAACGTCGGCGCGCTGCTGATCGTCGACGACGAGGGCGGGCTCTGCGGCCTGGTCTCGGAGCGTGACCTGGTGCGCGCGCTCGCGCTCGACGGCCACGCCGCGCTCGTCCTGAAGGCCAGCGAGCTGATGACCCGCGAGCTGGTCAGCGTGCGCCCGACGGCCTCGGCGGAGTCCGCGAGGCGGCTCATGGTCAAGCACGGCCTCAGGCACCTGCCGGTCACCACGGAGGCGGGCGAACTGCTCGGGGTGCTGAGCCAGCGCGACCTCCTGGCGACGACCGGTCGCCGAGCGAACCCATCCCGCGCCGCCTGACCGCTCCCCGTGGGGGCGATGACGGAGCAGGGGCGGGCCGGGCGCCGTTACCAGTAGCGGACGCGGCCGGTGTCGAGGTGGACGAAGGCTGATTCGGGGTAGAGCCCGACGCCGCCGCCCTGGAGCCGCTTGCCGATCTCGAAGAGTTGCCGCGTGGTGAGATGCGGCACGCGGATGTCGATCGCCTTGCCCTGCATGTGCAGGCTGCGCTTGGCCACGCCGTTCGAGGACTTGCGCAGCATCGCGTTGGTGCGCGGCGAGCGGTAGCCGGAGACCACGTGGATGTCCCGGTGCCGTCCGACGGCGGACTGGAGCCGGTCGAGGAGCACCAGGAGATCGGGATCGATCGGGTGCTGCTCACCGGTGCGGTGGTCGCGCAGCAGGTGGTGGATGCGGGCCACGGCTCCGGGGTCGAAACGGCCGTCGGCCCAGAAGGTGGCGCGCACCCGCTCGTCGGTGTGCAGGTTGAGCAGGTTCACGTGGCGCTCGCGGCGCGGTGCGGCGTGCAGGCCTCTGGCGAGCAGCGCGCCTCCGGCGAGGCCGGCGCAGGCGGCGAGGAGGCGGCGACGCACGGGATGCGGCTCGCCGTCGTTGCGGTCCCTGGACATGGGTGGTTCCCGTTGGATTCCGTGGCTCGTGTCCGGGCCGCGTGGACGCGCCCGTTCCGGCATTATACCGATGCGGCGCGCGCATTTGACCCAGGCCGGGTCGCAGCCCGTGACGAAGCATCTACACTGGGTCGCACAACCCATATCCCGAGGATGATCCTCATGCAGATACGCGACAACACGGTCGTATCGATCGACTACGTCCTGACCGACGCCGAAGGCGAGGTCCTCGACCGTTCCGAGGAGGGGAGCCCGCTGGCGTACCTCCAGGGCGCCAGGAACATCATCCCCGGACTGGAGAAGGCCCTGGTGGGGCACGAGACCGGTGACAGCGTGCAGGTCGAGGTCAACCCCGAAGAGGGCTACGGCCAGTACGACCAGGACCTCGTGCAGGTGGTGTCGCGCGACCTGTTCGAGGATGTCGACGCCCTCGAGCCGGGGATGCGCTTCCAGGCCAAGAGCGACAGCGGCTCGCTCGTCGTCACGGTCACCGAGGTCAGCGACAACGGCGTGACCGTGGACGGGAACCACCCGCTGGCCGGGCAGACACTCAACTTCGACGTGACCGTCACCGACGTCCGGGAGGCGACCGACGAGGAGATCGAGCACGGCCACGTGCACACCTGACCCGGCATCCCGCGCGACCCGGACCGAGCCGGGGGCCGGTCCGGTCGTCGTGCTGACCGGCGCCGGGATCTCGCGGGAATCCGGGCTCGAGACCTTCCGCGACAAGGGCGGGATCTGGTCGCAGGTGCGCATCGACGACGTCGCGACCCCCGAGGCCTTCGCCCGCGACCCGGAACGGGTCCACGCCTTCTACAACGCGCGGCGGCGCCGGCTGCTCGATCCGGCCGTGCGGCCCAACGAGGCGCACGCCGCCCTGGCGCGCCTGGAGCGTGACTACCCGGGCGAGGTGCTGCTGGTCACGCAGAACATCGATGACCTGCACGAGCGCGGCGGCAGCGCGCACGTCCTGCACATGCATGGCGAGCTGCTCAAGGCGCGATGCACCCGGTGCGGCGCGGTGACGGCCTGGCGAGAAGACCTCCTGGCCACCACGCCCTGTCCGTCCTGCCGGTCGCCGGGCGGCATGCGTCCGCACGTCGTCTGGTTCGGCGAGATCCCGATAGGGTTGGAGCGCATCGGCGAGGCCCTCGCGCGCTGTGCGCGGTTCATCGCCATCGGCACCTCTGGGCAGGTCTACCCGGCGGCCGGCTTCGTCGCCGCGGCGAAGTCCGCCGGGGCGCGCACCGTCGAGATCAACCTCGAACCGACGCCGGGCGAGGGCCTTTTCGACCGGCGGCTCGTCGGGCCGGCGAGCGCGCGCGTGCCGGAATACGTCGCTGCGCTGCTGGCCGGATGAACGGCACCGGAATCGGGTCGCTCGGCGGAGTGACACGGCCACCGCCGCCGGCGGAGGAGGGGGATGGCGCGGGCGGTTCCGGGGAACGTTGCGGCATGACCGGCGACATGGCGGAAAACGTGACGCCACCGCCAGCTGTCAGTCCGTGGAGTGCGCCACGCCGGGCACGCGCGTGACGACCAGGCCCCGTAAGAGGATCGACAGGATCCCACTGAACCGGTAGCGTACGGCCGAAAGGCTCGGCCCGCCGTGGCCGGTGCCGGATGAGGCGTGGTATGGGACGACGCCGCGCGGCGGCGGGCAGTCAGAAGAAGTCGTGGTCCTTCCAGGCGTCGCCGTCGCTCTTGCGGCGCGCCTTCTGCCGGCGGTCCTGCTTGCTCGGCTCGAAGCGCAGCTCCTTGCGCGGATCGGGGTTCACCCGGCGCTCGATGCCGCTGCGTCGCTCCGGGCCGCGATACTCGTCGTGATCGCCTTCTTCGGTGTTGGGTTCGTCTTTGTCCGCCATGTCGATTCCCGGTGCGCGGCAGGTTTCGTGGCACCTGCCTGGGGCCTTCGATCCTGATTTATAGCAGCCGGCCGGTCGCCGTGCAGGCCGCTCGTCGGTCTCAGCCTACCGCTCCATCGGCCCGCAGCCCGGCGATGGCACTCGCGTCGTAGCCGAGTTCGCCGAGGATCGCGTCGGTGTGCTCGCCCAATTCCGGCACCGGGTCCATGCGCGGCGGTGCGTCGCTCCATGCCCCGGGCGGCAACAGCGCCGGCAGCGGCCCGGCCGGGGAGCCGATCTCGCGCCAGCGCTCGCGGGCCTTCAGCTGCTCGTGGGCGTAGAGATCGGCCATGGCGTTGACCCGGCCGTTGGCGATGCCGG
>JAWVZO010000041.1:0-15857 GCA_033722135.1 Gammaproteobacteria bacterium
AAGCGCAGTTCACGGCCCGCGCCGAGGCGCAGGTCGCCACGTGCCGGGGCGAGGCCGAGGCGCCGCGCGGCGTGGCGGAACACCGCGTCCGCGGCCGAGCGGCGGGGGGCCGTGACGACGATACGACACGGCCTCCCGGCCAGCAGCCGGGCCGCGCCGAGGCCGAGTGCGGCGGACTTGCCGCGGCCGCGGTCGGCGGTGAGCACCGCCGGGGTTCCGTCGACGGCCTCGACCACGGCGCGGACCGCGCGTCGCTGGTCCTCGCCGAGGCAGCCGTCGGGGCCGGCCCGGCGTTCGGGAGGGGCGCCGCCGATGGGCGGCGCGGGTGCCGGGGCGACCGCCCCGGGCGTGCAGACGGCGATCGCCGGGTCCGCGCGGATCTGCCGCACCAGGCGGGTGACGAAGCGGGGCACGGCATCGGCCGGGGTGGCCGGGCTGCTCAGCAGGCGCGCCAGCGCGGGATCGGGTCGGCTCGGCCACGCATCCAGCGGGGGCGTCAGCAGCAGCAGCAGGCCGCCGCCGCGCAGCGTACCGGCGACCGCGGCCAGGGCCTCCACGTCGAGGCCGTCGTGAGCGTCGAAGACCGCCTGCGCCCACTCGCCGCCGAGCAGGCCCCGCGCCTTCGCCGCCGGGACGCATGCCCCCCCGTCCACGGCGCGCGCCCCGATCCACGCGCGGGGCGCGTCGTCGAGCATCGCCACCGCCGTCTCGCCGGACCAGCGGCGCGGGCCGGCGAGCACCACGAGGCGGCGCTGGTCCCGTGCCCGGGCCGCGGCGCGCAGGGCCGCGGCGAGGCGGACGGGGGCGTCCGGGTAGGGGTGGCCGGTCACTCTTCCTTGAGCAGGCGCACGCCCTTCTTGCGCTGGGCGTAGACGATGTCGACCTCCTTCTCGAGGGCCCGGCGCTTGTCGTCGTCGTCCTCCTCCTCGAGACGGTTCCGGAGCTTCTTCTCCCGGCGCTTGAGCTTCTTCAGCACGGCCTTGATCTCGTCGCGTTCCTGCTTGCGCTGGCGGGCGTCACTGTCGAGGTAGGTCATCAGCTTGTCGAGCAGCTTGCGGGTCTTCATCTCAGGCTCCGTGCGCGTCGCCGGACGGTTTCTCCGGCTCGATGATGGCCCTGCTCTTGTCGAGGGCCTCGGCGATCTCGTCCTCGTCGAGCTGCAGCTTGCGCTGCGCTGGCGCGAGTTCGTGTTCGGGACCGGCGAACAGCGTCTGGGCCATCGCGATCAGGTCGCGCTGGATGTCGTGCGCATAGCCGGTGTCGTTCATCAGCGAGGTGCCCATCTGGGGCGTGATGCGCCGCTCGCGGATCAGGCCGTAGAGCCGGTCGGTGAACGCCTCGTCGCCGCGCTCCAGCGCCGCCCTGATCCCGTCGAGGGCGAGGATGGCGACGTCGGCGTCCTCGTCGTCGCTGCGCGCCTGCTCGAGCGCCCGTAGCACGGTCGCGACCTGCATGCGCAGGCGGTTGTACTCGTCGCGGATGTACGGGTTGTCGCTGCGCACGTAGACCGCGAGGTTCTTCTGCAGGTGCTTGGTGGCCTTGATCGCCTCGACGAGGTTGCGGTTGGCGTTGCGCAGCCAGTGGAGGTCCGCCATCTGGCGCTGTCCCCAGCCCGAGGCCGACTGGCTGATGAAAGCCACCACGGCGTTGTAGAGCGGCTTTACGCGGGTCTCGTAGGCCTCCTGGATGTCGGGCGGGTTGCCGTGCACAGGCGCGGAGACGATCTCGTCAAGGGGCATGTCGGAGGCGAGGTCGGAGGGACGTAAATAGAGCCCTGCGGCGATGACGTCGCGGCTGTTCTCGTAGATATGCAGCGTCTCCTTGCGCACCGCCTCGACGGCGGTGTCCGGGAAGTCGCGGGCCGAGTCGGTCAGGTGGCGCGGTTCGGAGATGTGCTTCGCCTTCGCCCTGAGCAGGTGTTCGAGCGCCTGCACCAGGCGGCCCAGCAATGGCAACATCACCGCGATGCCGACCAGGTTGAACAGGGTGTGGAACACCGCGAGCTTCAGGGTGTAGTCGTCGTCGGCGATGCCGATCCCGGCGCTGATGGCGTCCACCGCCGCGGCGAAAGGCCCGATCAGCACGATTGCCAGAAGACCGGTGGTGACGTTGAACAGCAGGTGGGCCCCGGCCAGGCGTTTGCCCTCCACGTTGGCGCTCAGCGCGCCGAGGATCGCGGTGATGGTCGTGCCGACGTTGGAGCCGATCGCCAGCGCGAGTGCGTTCTCGTAGGTGACCTGGCCGGCGGCGAGGGCGGTGATGGTGATCACCAGGGTCGCGTGGCTCGATTGCATGACGACCGTCGCGAGGATGCCTACCAGCGTGTAGACCAGCAGGCCGACGAGTCCCGGCAGGGCGAATTGCGAGAGGTCCAGGGTCTCCTTGAAGGCCTCGAAGCCGTCCTTCATGAACGCGATGCCGAGGAACAGGAAGCCGAGGCCCGCGAGGATGTACCCGGCCCCCTTGAGCGGCTTCGCTTTCTGGAAGACCAGGATGACGCCGAACACGAGCATCGGCATCGCGTAGGCGGCGATGTCGACCTTCAGGCCGAGGCCGGCCACCAGCCAGGCGCCGGTGGTGGTGCCGAGGTTGGCGCCGAAGATGATGCCGATGCCGGCGGCGAGATCGAGCAGCCCCGCGCTTAGGAACGAGATGGTGATCACCGAGACCAGCGAGCTGGACTGCATCAGCGTGGTCGACACCACGCCGAAGACGAGGCTCTTCCAGAGCCGGTCGGTGGTCCGGCGCAGCAGCTGTTCCAGCACGCCGCCGGTGAAGGCCCTGAAGCCCTCCTCCAGCGAGAGCATGCCGAACAGGAAGACCGCCACGCCGGCCGAGATGGTCTTGAAGTCCGGACTGATCCAGAACCCGTAGGCGAGGATCGCGAAAATCGTCGCCAGAACGATCCGTCTCACCACGCGCGCGTTTCCCCGGGTTTCACTTCCGCACCATGGCGCGATTGTATCCTGCCCGCGTGCGCGACCGGTCCGTCCTGCCTCGCCCGGGCGCGACGACCCGCGAGCCATGCCGCCGCGGCGCGGGCCGGGACGGCCGTGAACCGCGGCGGCGGCGCACGTGGCCGTTTCGAGTTCTTCGGCACAAGCGGTTGATCGCGGTGGGAATGCCTGGTGTTGCAATGCAAACAAGGAGATAACCGCTGATGCTGGGTGCGGCGACCATAAAATAATCTCATGCCGGTTTGCTGTTGACCCCGGGCGGGTCGGGTTCATAATCGGGACAAGGTCACAGGCAGCCCGGGCCACCCGGCCCACCCGAATCACGTCCAGCCATCGTCGACGCACCCCGTGCGCGCGACGCTGCGTGACCGGGCCGCTGCCTCGAATCCGAGCCCGACCGCGCGGCGGGAGGGCCGGCCCGAGAGAAGGAGTGACGCCATGCCCGAGCGACGCATGATCGACGCGAGGGGCGCCTTCTGCCCGCAACCGCTCAACGAGCTGGTCGCCGCCATCAGCCACGGCGCGGTGGGCGACGAGTACGAGGTGCTCTCCTCGGACAAGGGGTCGACCAACGACATCCCCACCTGGGCCCGGAAGAGCGGCCACGAGCTGCTCGGCATGGAAGAGGTCCGGGGGTACTGGGCCATCCGCGTGCGCAAGGCCTGCTGACCGCGGTCCGGGCGGTCGCCCGGGCCGAATCCCTGCTGCTATGCTGATCCGGCCCGGGCGGGCCGGGCGCGGCGCGCCAGCGCGCGTCCGAACATCATGACGGGGAGCCGGGGATGCCCACCGCACTGCTGATCGTCGACCTCCAGAACGACTACTTCCCGGGCGGGGCGCTGCCGCTGGTCGGGGCGGAGCACGCCGCCGAACGGGCCGCGGAGCTGCTCGAGCGGTGCCGCGAGGCCGGACGCCCACCGATCCACGTGCGCCACCTCGCCACGCGCCCAGGCGCCACCTTCTTCCTGCCGGACACGCCCGGCGCGGAGATCCATGCCGCGGTCCGTCCCCGGACCGGCGAGCCGGTGGTCGAGAAGCACCTGCCCAACGCGTTCCGCGACACCGTCCTGCAGACGCTTCTCGCGGACCTCGGCGTCGACGAACTGGTGATCTGCGGCGCGATGAGCCACATGTGCATCGACGCGACGACGCGCGCCGCGTTCGATCTCGGGTACCGCTGCAGCGTGGCGGCCGACGCCTGCGCCACGCGCGACCTCGAGTTCGACGGCCGTCGGGTTGCCGCGGCCGACGTGCATGCCGCGTTCATGGCAGCGCTGGCGCAGCCCTACGCTCGGGTGGCGACTGCCGGCGATCTCGGCGGTGCGTTCGCGTGAGCGGCGGGGACGCCCCGACGATCCGGGTCGGCATAAGCAGCTGCCTGCTCGGCCGCGAGGTGCGCTTCGACGGCGGCCACAAGCGGGACGCCTACATCGTCGGCACCCTGGGCGACTGGTTCGAGTTCGTGCCCGTCTGCCCCGAGTACGAGGCGGGGCTGGGTCTGCCGCGGCCGCCGATCCGGCTCGTCGGCGAGATCGACCGGCCGCGGGTGGTCGGCGTGCGGGAGCCCGGGCTCGACGTCACCGACGCGCTTGAGGCGCATGCGGCCGAGCGGGTCGGGACGCTCGACGGTCTCTCCGGCTACATCCTCAAGAAGGACTCGCCGAGCTGTGGCATGGAACGGGTCAAGGTCTACCCGGAGGCGGGCGGGGCGGGCGTGCGCAAGGGGGTCGGCGTCTTCGCGCGTGCGCTGATGGCGCGCTGGCCGCTGTTGCCGGTCGAGGAGGAGGGGCGGCTCGGCGACCCGGTGCTGCGCGAGAACTTCATCCAGCGGGTCTTCGTGCTCCACCGCTGGCAGTGTCTCGAGGCCGCGGGGCTGACCAAGGCCGGGCTGATCGACTTCCACGCCGCCCACAAGCTGGTGCTGATGGCGCACCACCAGGCCGAGGCGAAGCGGCTCGGGCGCCTGGTCGCGAACCTGGATGGCCGCCGGCTGCGCGCCCAGGCCGCCGAGTACATCGCCGCGGTGATGGCGATCCTCGCCCGGCGCGCCAGCCGCGCGCGCCACGTCAACGTGCTGCAGCATCTCGCCGGCTACCTCAAGCGGTCCATCGACGCCGAGGACAAGGCGGAGCTCGGCGGGGTGATCGCCGCCTACGGCCGCGGGGAGGTGCCGCTGGTGGTCCCGCTGACGCTGCTCAAGCACCACTTCCGCCGCCACCCCGACCCCTATGTCGCGCGCCAGCACTACCTCGAGCCCCACCCGCGCGAACTGATGCTGCGTAACGTGCTCTGACCCGCCGTGCCGTCCCGGGACGTGAGCGCTCGACCAGAGATGGACGGCCCGGGGCCTCCCTCCACCGCGAAGGTCGCGGTCGCCGGGATGCTGACGCTCGCCGCGGCGATGGGCATCGGCCGTTTCGCCTACACGCCGCTGCTGCCGCCGCTGCGCGAGACGCTCGGCTGGTCGCTCGCCGCGGCCGGCGACGTCGCCAGCGCCAACTTCCTCGGCTACCTCGTCGGCGCCCTGATCGCCGCGCCGCTGGCGCAGCGCGGTTCCCGGACGCGGTGGTTGCTCGTGGGCATGGTCGGCAGCGCCGTGACGACCTGCCTCGGTGCGTTCGTCGACGGCCTGGCCGGCTGGTTGCTGATCCGGCTGCTGTCGGGGGTGGCCAGCGCGTTCTGCCTGGTGCTCGGCACGGCCACCGTCGTCGAGGCCCTGGTCGCACGGCATCGCCCGGGCCTGGCCGCGCTGCACTTCGCGGGCGTCGGGGGCGGGATCGTCCTGTCGGTCGTGGTCATCGAGGCGGTGGCCGCGGCCGGCGGATCGGTCCACGCGAGCTGGGCCGCCCTCGGCCTCGTCGCGGCCGCGGCCCTGGCCTGGAGCGGCGCGGTCCTGCTACGCGCCGCGGCCGTCTCGGGGACCCCGCACGGCCCCGTGGACCCGGCTTCCGCCCCCGCCGCGGCACGCGGCCCCCTGCTGCGCCTGATCGTCGCCTACGGACTGTTCGGCTTCGGTTACGTGGTCACGGCGACCTTCATCGTCGCCATGGCGCGCCGGCTCGGCGAGGCGACGCTGCTGGAACCCGCGACGTGGGCCGTGGTCGGCCTGCTGGCGGCGCCCTCGGTGGCGTTCTGGCAGCATCTCTCCCGGAGGATCGGCATCTTCGCCGCGCTGCGCGTAGCGTTTGCCATCGAGGCCGCCGGCGTGCTGCTCGCCGGGTACGGCAGCGGCGCCTGGGCGCTGTTGCTGGGCGGTGCGCTGCTCGGGGCGACCTTCATGGGCATCACGGCGCAGGGCCTCGGGGCCGCGCGCGAGATCGCGGGGCGTCACCCGGGGCGCGTTCTCGGCTGGATGACCGCCGCCTTCGGCCTCGGCCAGTGGCTCGGTCCCGCCGTGGCCGGCCGGCTCGCCGAGTACTCGGGCGGCTTCGGCCTGCCGTCGCTGGTGGCCGCGATCCTGCTCGTGCTCGGCCTGCTGCTGCTGCGCGCCCCGGCACGCGCCTGAGCCCTACCGGGGGCGGGGGTGGTGCGCCCTGCCCAGGTCGTCCGACCAGCGGATCGCCGCGGCGCGGGCCTCCCGGATCTCCCCGTCAGTGAGGTGCGGACCGAGGCGCTCGAGCATCGTCTCGGCCATGCCGGCGGTTCGCTCGTCGTCGGGGTCCTCGCCGTGCACCTGGGTCGCGAGGTCGTACCAGCGGTAGGCGTCGACGAGGCTGCGCTCGGTGCCGAGTCCGTGGAGCGCCATGTTGCCCAGGATCAGCAACGCCGCCTCGCTGCCCTGGAGCGCCGCGCGGTGGAAGAGCTCGAAGGCCTTCTGGTAGTCCCGATCCACACCGCGTCCATGGTAATGCATCGCGGCGAGGTTGGCCGTGGCCCCGGCATGACGCTGTCCGGCGGCCCGTTCGAACCAGCGCAGGGCTTCGCGGTAGTCCTGGTCGACGCCGAGGCCGCGGACGTAGAGTTCCCCTAGCCGGTTCTGCGCGTTGGCGTACCCCTGTTCGGCCGCCCTGCGGTACCAGCGGGCCGCCACGTGACGGTCCTGGCCGACCGCGTCGCCGAGGTCGTGCTTGCGGGCGAGCCAGTACTGGGCGAGCGGTACGCCGGTCTCGGCCGCCCGGGTGAACCACTCGGTCGCGGCGGTGTCGTCGCGCGTCACGATGCGGCCCCTGTGGTGCGCTTCGCCGAGCAGGATCGCGGCCTCGGCGTCGCCCCGGGCGGCGCGCCGCTCGAGCGCCGGGAGCGCCCGCGGCGCCAGGCTGTCGGCACGCGCCAACAGCGCCTGGTCGACGTGCTCCGCGGCCACCGGAACCGCGGTTGCACCGAATAGGAGGAGGACGAGGATCAGGCGACCCGCCACCTCGTGGGCCCTCCCGGTGAATCCGTTCATGACGATCGCCATCCTCCCGCAGCCGGATCCTCGTAGAAACCATAGCATCGCCGGGGCGTGGCGTACCGCCGCACCGGGAAGGTGCCGGTGCCCCACGCCGATGCACGATGGTGGTGCGTAGAGGAGGGGCTGCGCACCAATCGGGTGCGCGAGTTGCCCGTATAGCATTTCAAGCTATTGAAACGAATGCTTTATATATTTGGAACGATACCTGCTTATGGAAGTGGAAATCCCTTTCCAGGAGAGATCCATGCAGTCCCTACAGGCGGGTATCGACGTCCTCTTCGTGCTGCTCGGCGCCATCATGGTGCTGGCCATGCATTCCGGCTTCGCGTTCCTCGAGGTCGGCACCGTACGTTCCAAGAACCAGGTCAACGCGCTGGTCAAGATCATCTGCGATTTCGCGGCGTCGACCATCGGCTACTTCTTCATCGGCTACGCGGTCGCCTACGGGGCCGGCTTCCTCGACCCCGCGCCGGACCTGGTCGACAAGAACGGTTACGAACTGGTCAAGTTCTTCTTCCTGCTGACCTTTGCCGCGGCGATCCCGGCGATCGTCTCCGGGGGCATCGCCGAGCGGGCCCGCTTCTACCCGCAGCTGGTCGCCACCTTCCTGCTGGTCAGCCTGGTCTACCCGTTCTTCGAGGGCATCACCTGGAACGGCAATTTCGGCATCCAGGGCTGGTTCGAGTCGACCTTCGGCGCCGGCTTCCACGACTTCGCCGGCTCCATCGTGGTGCACGCCGTCGGCGGCTGGATCGCGCTCACCGCCGTGCTGCTGCTCGGGCCGCGCCAGGGGCGTTACGGCAAGGGTGGCATGATGACCGCGCATCCGCCGTCGAGCATCCCGTTCCTGGCGCTCGGCGCATGGATCCTCACCGTCGGCTGGTTCGGCTTCAACGTCATGTCCGCGCAGAGCGTCGAGGGAATCTCCGGCCTGGTCGCGGTCAACTCGCTGATGGCGATGGTGGGCGGCATCCTCGCGGCACTGTTCGTCGGCAGGAACGACCCGGGCTTCGTGCACAACGGCCCGCTGGCGGGCCTGGTCGCGGTCTGCGCCGGATCGGACCTGATGCATCCGCTCGGCGCGCTGGTCACCGGGGGCGTGGCCGGGGCGCTGTTCGTCTGGACCTTCACGCTGACCCAGAACAAGTGGAAGATCGACGACGTCCTCGGCGTCTGGCCCCTGCACGGCCTCTGCGGCCTCTGGGGCGGGATCGCCGCCGGCATCTTCGGCCTGGAGGCGCTCGGTGGCCTGGGCGGCGTCCACCCGCTGGTGCAGCTGCTCGGCTCGGCGCTCGGCGTCGGTGTGGCCCTGGGCGGCGGCGTCCTCGTCTACGGCGTGATCCGGGCCACGGTCGGGCTGCGCCTGAGCGAGGAGGAGGAGTTCAACGGCGCGGATCTCAGCATCCACAAGATCAGCGCCACGCCCGCGAAGGACTGAACCGGCGGATCCCGGGGCGGGCCACGCGGCCCGTCCCGGGGCGCCTCGCCCACCACCGTCGGAGGACGGCGAGGCCGCGGCCGGACGCTACGGCCGGTAGGTGGCGCAGGCGGTGTCGGTCTCCCAGAGCGTGACCTCGACCACCGGGAACCCCGCCTCGACGGCGACCTCGTAGAGCAGCCGCGCGATGTTCTCCGCCGTCGGGTTGCGCTTCATGGTGAAGACCCGTTCGCCGGCGGCCTCGAGCACCGGCAGCACCGGATCCTCCGGGTGCAGCAGCATCGTGTGGTCGATCTCGCGCTCGACCCAGGCCTTGAGGGCGTCGCCGATGTCGCCGAAGTCGCGCACCATCCCCTGGCCGTCGAGCTCGCCCGACTCGAGCGTGATCACGGCGCGCGCGTTGTGGCCGTGCAGGTGGCGGCACTTCCCGGCGTGCTCGAGCAGCCGGTGGCCGTAGCAGAAGCTGATCTGTTTGCTGATCCTGTACATCGCTGTCGCGCCGGATGGGTCCCGCGATTCTACCGGGCGCCGGACGGGGTGTCGCCACGCGCGGCCGGTCGGCTCGGGCGGGCGCGGCTCAACCGAACCGCTCGGTCGTGTAGCGCGATACGGTGAGCGACGCCGACCAGTAATCGGCTGGCAGGCCGGCCTTGCGCTTGAGATGGGCCAGGAAATCGCGCGGCTCGGGAAGCTGCTCCCAGACCGACGGGAGGAACGTGCCGCTGCGGCCGAGGTCGGCGAGCACGAGGCCGTCGACGCCCGGACGCAGCTGGGCCAGCAGCTCCGCCTCGGAGCCGCACCGCATCGGCTCCGGTGGGCTGAGCACGGAGATCTCGAGTTCCAGGCGCGGCGCCTCGTCCTCCGTGACGGGCGGGAAGCGGGGGTCCCGAAACGCCGCGGCGTAGGCGTTCCCGGCGACGTCCTCGACGAGCGGGCGACGCGCCTCGAGCGAGCCGATGCAGCCGCGCAGCAGGCCGTCGAGGTGCAGCGTCACGAAGCATGCGCGGCGGGCCAGGAGGATCTCGGGGTAGCCCTCCGGATCCGGGCGCAGCGGTTCGCCATGAGCGAGGCCGTGGGCGATCGAGGCCCGGGCCAGCGCCAGCAACTCGCGGCGCTCCAGCGCGCCGTAGGTCGCCTCAGTGGAAGGCATAGGCGCCGTAGCCCACGACGTGGTCGCGGCTGCCGGCGGTGTCGCCCGAATTGCGTACGTCGAGGGTCTCGCAGGCGAGCCCGCGGGTGCGGGCGACGTGCAGCAGGCCGTTGATCGGGTTGCGTCCGCAGGCATGGTCGTACGCGATGCGCTCCGGCGCGAGGTCGGCGATCGCCGCGCTGGTCGCCGCGTCGAGCCGGCGGGCCGTGTCGTAGTCGTGGTAGTGGCTGAGGTCGGAGCTGATCACGATCAGCGTCTCGTCCCCGCCCCAGCTCTTCTCGAGCACCGCGCCGACCTCCTCCGGCGAGGCGTCCCCGACCACCAGCGGCACCACCTCGAACTCGGCCAGGGCCTCCTGCAGGAACGGCAGGTGGACCTCGAGGCTGTGCTCCATCGCGTGGGCCTCGTCGAGCAGGCGGACCTGCGGCAGTTCGAGCAGCGCGGTGACCGTCTCGGTGTCGACCGGGACGTCGCCGAGCGGTGTGCGGAAACGGGTCGCGCGGGTCGCCGCCAAACCGGGAAAGGCGACGCGGTGGGCCGGTCCAAGGAGGACGACCCGCCGGATCCGTTCCCGGACCGGTCCCAGGAGACGGTACGCCGTCGCGGCGACCGGCCCGGAGTAGACGTAGCCGGCGTGCGGCACGATCAGCGCCTTCGGCGGCGGTCCCGCATCCCGTGGAGAATCCATCGCCGTGCCGAGTAGGGCGGTCACGGCGTCGTGCAGCTCGTCGCGGTCGGCGGGATAGAAGAGCCCGGCGACCGCCGGTTCGCGCAGGGTGGCCATGGCGTCTCTCGTACTCTGTTCCCTGGTCCAAGGGTAGTCCAGACGCCGCACTTCGAGGCTTGGCTATAGTCAGACCAGTTGAGATGAGCGACACCGGAGGGGGCATGCGCGAGCCCGAGACCCACCACCCGACGCGGTACTGGCACCGCCTCGACGACGGCAAGATCCAGTGCGACGTCTGCCCGCGCGCCTGCAAGCTCAGGGAGGGCGCGCGCGGCCTCTGCTTCGTGCGCGCGCGGCATAACGACGCCGTGGTTCTGACCACCTACGGCCGCTCGAGCGGCTTCTGCATCGACCCGATCGAGAAGAAGCCCCTGAACCACTTCCTGCCCGGCACGCCGGTGCTGTCGTTCGGCACGGCCGGCTGCAACCTGACCTGCAAGTTCTGCCAGAACTGGGACATGAGCAAGTCGCGCGAGATGGATACTCTCGCCGACGCCGCGTCCCCGGAGAAGATCGCGCGCGTGGCCCGCGACCTCGACTGCCGCAGCGTCGCGTTCACCTACAACGACCCGGTGATCTTCCTCGAGTACGCAGTCGACGTCGCCCGGGCGTGCCACGAGGTCGGCGTCCGCGCGGTCGCGGTCACGGCCGGGTACGTCTGCGAGGAGCCGCGCAACGAGTTCTTCGCCCACATGGACGCGGCCAACGTCGACCTCAAGGGGTTCGACGAGCGCTTCTACCAGAAGCTCTGCAGCGGTCACCTCGAACCGGTCAAGGAGACCCTCGCCTACCTCGTTCACGAGACCGACGTCTGGGTGGAGATCACCACGCTGCTGATCCCGGGCGAGAACGATTCCGACGCCGAGCTCGACGCGCTCTCGTCCTGGGTCGCCGAGGCCCTCGGGCCCGACGTGCCGTTGCACTTCTCCGCGTTCCACCCGGACTGGAAGATGCGCGACATCCCGCCGACTCCGCCCGCCACCCTGACCCGGGCCCGCCGGATCGCGCTGGGCAACGGCCTGCACCACGTCTACACCGGCAACGTCCACGACGAGGCCGGCGGCAGCACCTACTGCAGCTCGTGCGGCCAGAAGCTGATCGGCCGCGACTGGTACGTGCTCGGTGCCTGGCATCTCGATGCCGAGGGACGCTGCGACCGCTGCGGCACGCCACTCGCCGGCGTCTTCGAGGCGCGGCCGGGCCACTGGGGCGCGCGTCGCCAGCCGGTGCGGATGCGCGCCAGCTAGCGCCGTGGTCCAACGAGAAGGGAGGAGCCGACCCAGATGACGCGCGAGCTGCTGATCCTGCGCCACGCCAAGTCGGCGTGGGACACGCCGGCGAAGCGCGATTTCGACCGTCCCCTGAACGGCCGGGGCAAGCGCGATGCGCCGCGAGTCGGCGCGTGGCTGGGCGATCGCGGCCTGGTGCCGGATCACATCGTCGCCTCGCCGGCCCGCCGGGCCCGGCAGACCGTGCGCCGAGCATGCGAGGCGATGGGTATCGATACCGGTCGGGTCGACTGGCAGGAACGGATCTACCTCGCCGAGATCCCGACCCTGTTACGGGTTCTGGAGGCGTGCCCGCCAACCGCGAACCGGGTGCTGCTGGTCGGGCACAATCCCGGACTCGAGGAACTTCTCACCTACCTCGGGGGCGTGCAACTGCCGTTGCCGGACGGTGGCAAGCGGTTGCCGACGGCCACGCTGGCCCGTCTCGCCCTGCCCGATGACTGGTCCTCGCTCAAGGCGGGCCATGGCGAGTTGCTCGACTGGGTCCGGCCGCGGGATCTCCCGGAAGTGTGACGGCGTCGACGCTCCGGCATCCACGGGTCTGCTAGACTGCCAGCCGCAATGCGTGGCAGCAGACCCAAGCACGAGAGTTGGTACGGGTTCGCACTTCTCGCGAGCGTGGCCCTGACGGCCTGCGCCCCGTCTTCGCTCACCCCACCCGACCCCCTGGTAGCCTCCACCTGCAGTGCCGAGGTCGACGACGCGCGATGGCGGGCCGCCCAGGTCGCGGGCACGCCCGAGCAGTTCCGCGCCTACCTTGCCGCGTGTCCGCGGGGACGACATGCCGATCGGGCCCGTGCACGGCTGAACAGCGCGGAAACACCTTGGGAGCCCGAAATGGTGGCGATCGAAGGTGGCTGTTTCCTGATGGGCAGCGCCGCGAGTGATGCGCAACGCGATCCCGACGAGCGCCGTCACGAGGTCTGCGTCGACGATTTCGAGATCGCCCGCTACGAGGTCACCTTCGACGAGTACGACCGTTTCGCCGCCGCGACCGGCAGGGAACCGCCCTACGACGAGGGCTGGGGGCGCGGTCGCCAGCCGGTGATCAACGTCAGCTGGGAGGACGCCACCGCCTACGCGCAATGGCTCAGCAAGGCCACCGGCCGCATCTACCGTCTGCCGACCGAGGCCGAGTGGGAGTACGCCTGCCGCAGCGGCGGCCAGGCGCAGCGCTACTGCGGTGCGCAGCGCGCCAATCCGTACGGCTGCTATGCCGACAACTGCCGGGGACGGGCGCACCAGGTCGGCGGCCGGCCGCCCAACGCGCTCGGCATCCACGACATGAGCGGCAACGTCGGCGAATGGACCTGCTCGACCTACGACCCGCGCTACCGCGGCAGCGAGGCCCGCTGCGCCGGGCCACACGAGGACGGCGCCAGGGTCGGTCGCGGCGGCTCGTGGCTCGACGAGGAGCACTACCTCAGGGCGGCCTCGCGCGACGGCAACCACAAGCGCTTTCGCGCCATCACCCTCGGCTTCCGCCTGGCGCGCGACGGCGGACCCTGCCTGCGACTCGCCGGGACGGCGCCCGCCAGCGACGCCTGCTGAGCGGCGCGCCTACCGCAGTGCCGCGATCCGCGCGCGCTGCTCGGCAAGCTGCGCCAGGGCGCCCTCGGTCTCGCCCAGCTTCGTGCGCTCCTTGTCCACCACCGCCTCGGGCGCCTTGCTGAGGAACTGCTCGTTGGCGAGCTTGGCGCGGACACGCGTCGCCGTGGACTCGAGACGGTCGATCTCCTTGTCCAGCCGGGCGAGCTCGGCGTCGGTGTCGATCAGCCCGGCGAGCGGGATCAGCAGGCGCATGTCGCCGACCAGGCTGGTCGCCGACTCCGGCGCCTGTTCCTGCGGGCCGAGCACCTCGATCGATTCGAGGCGGGCCAGCGCGGTCAGCAGCGGGCCGTGGCTGGCGAGGCGTTCGCGGTCGTTCTCTCCCGCGTTCTGCACCTTGAGCGGAAGCGGCTTGCCGGGCGCGATGTCCATGCCGCTGCGGATCTGGCGCACGCCGAGCACGCACGCCATCAGCCACGCGATCTCCTCCTCGGCCTCGGGGTCCAGGCGCCTGGGCTCCGCCTCGGGGAAGGACTGGAGCATCACGGTGGGACCCGTCTTGCCGGCCAGCGGCGCGACCTGCTGCCAGATCGCCTCGGTGATGAACGGCATGACCGGGTGGGCGAGCCGCAGCAGGCATTCGAGGATGGTGACCAGGGTGTGGCGGGTGCCGCGCTTGGCCGCGGCGCTCGCCGTCTCCGACTGCAGCAGCGGCTTGGCCAGCTCGAGGTACCAGTCGCAGTACTCGTTCCACGTGAACTCGTAGATCGCCTGGGCGACGTGGTCGAGGCGGTAGGCGCCGAACTGCTCGGTGACGCGCGTGACGGTGCGCTGGAAGCGGGAGCTGATCCAGCGGTCCGCGATGGAGAGCTCCAGCGCGCCGCCGGAGTCGCCGCAGTCTTGGTCCTCGGTGTGCATCAGCACGAAGCGCGCCGCGTTCCAGAGCTTGTTGCAGAAGTTCCGGTAGCCCTCGACCCGGCCGAGGTCGAAGTTGATGTCGCGGCCGGGCGAGGCGAGCGCGGCGAAGGTGAAACGCAGCGCGTCGGTGCCGAACGCCGGGATGCCGTTCGGGAACTCCTTGCGCGTGGCCTGCTCGATCTGCTCGCGCAGCCGGGGCTGCATCATGCCGCGGGTCCGCTTCTCGACCAGGGCCTCGATGCCGATGCCGTCGATCAGGTCGATCGGGTCGAGCACGTTGCCCTTCGACTTCGACATCTTCTGGCCGTGGGCGTCGCGCACCAGACCGTGGATGTAGACCTCGTGGAACGGCACCTCCTTCTGGAAGTAGAGGCCCATCATGATCATCCGGGCCACCCAGAAGAAGATGATGTCGAAGCCGGTGACCAGCAGGCTGGTGGGGTAGAAGGTCTTCAGGCGCTCGGTGCCGTCCGGCCAGCCGAGGGTCGAGAACGGCCACAGCGCCGAGCTGAACCAGGTGTCGAGGACGTCCTCGTCCTGGCGCAGGGCCACCTCGTCGCCGAGCCGGTGTTTCCTGCGCACCGCCGCCTCGTCGGGGCCGACGTAGACGTTGCCGGCCTCGTCGTACCAGGCCGGGATGCGGTGCCCCCACCAGATCTGGCGGCTGATGCACCAGTCCTGGATGTTCTCGAGCCACTGGTTGTAGGTGTTGACCCAGTTGCCGGGGATGAAGCGGATCGAGCCGTCGGCGACCGTCTCCAGCGCCGGGCGGGTGATCGCGGCGAGGCCGCCGGGGCGTCCGTCGTCCTGGGTCTCGCGGGTCAGGTCGACGAACCACTGGTCGGTCAGGAACGGCTCGATGACGCTGTGCGAGCGGTCGCCCCGCGGCACCATCAGCACGTGCGGCTCGATCTTCTCCAGCAGGCCGGCCGACTCGAGGTCGGCGACGATCGCCTCGCGGGCAGCGTAGCGGTCCATGCCGCGGTACTTCTCCGGCGCGGCGTCGTTGATCCGCGCGTCGATGGTGAGCACGTTGATCTTCTCGAGGCCGTGGCGCTCGCCGACCGCGTAGTCGTTGAAGTCGTGGGCCGGGGTGATCTTCACGCAGCCGGTGCCGAACTCCGGATCGACGTATTCGTCGGCGATCACGGGGATCGTGCGCCCGGTCAACGGCAGCTCGACCGTCCGGCCGACCAGGTCGGCGTAGCGTTCGTCGTCCGGGTGCACGGCCACCGCGGTGTCGCCGAGCATGGTCTCCGGTCGGGTGGTGGCTACGACGACGTGGCCCTTCCCGTCGCTGCGCGGGTAGCGCATGTGCCAGATGTGGCCGCGCTCCTCCTGGCTGACGACCTCGAGATCTGAGACGGCGGTGTGCAGCACCGGGTCCCAGTTGACCAGCCGCTTGCCGCGGTAGATCAGGCCGGCGTCGTGCAGCTT
>JAWVZO010000042.1:0-15758 GCA_033722135.1 Gammaproteobacteria bacterium
CGACCGCGGCGACCATGCTCAGACCGAGCCCGCTGCCCGGCGTGCTGCGACTGTGGTCGAGGCGGTAGAAACGCTGCAGTACCCGCTCGCGCTCGTCGGCCGGCACGCCCGGTCCGTCGTCGCCGACGCAGAGCTCCACCGCGTCCTCCCGCGCCACGGCGGTCAGCGCGATCGCGCCCCCCTCCGGCGTGTACTTGACCGCGTTGTCGAGCAGGTTGGCGAGCGCCTGGAACAGCAGGTCGCGGTCGCCGCGGACCCGGCAGCTCGGCGCCACCTCGCAGGCGATGGCCTGGTTCCGCTCCTCGGCGAGCGGTTCGTACATCTCGACCACGTCGGCGGCAAGCGCGGCGAGATCGACGTCGACGAAGCCGGCGCGCCGCTCCCCCGACTCGACGCGGGCGATGCGCAGCAGCGCATTGAAGGTCTCGAGCAGCCGCTGCGCCTCGGCGAGGGCCCGCTCGAGCGCCTCGCTGCGCGCCTCCGGGTCGGGGCGTTCCCGGCCGAGGCGTTCGAGCTGGTTGAGCAGCCGCGCCAGCGGGGTGCGCAGGTCGTGGGCGATGTTGTCCGAGACCCGCCGCACGTCGTCCATCAGCGCCTCGATGCGGTCGAGCATGCCGTTGAGGTTGGCCGCGAGCTGGTCGAAGTCGTCGCCGGTGCCGCGCTCGGGGATGCGGCGGGAGAGATCCCCGGAGACGATCTCGCGGCTGGTCTGGTTGATCGTCTCGATCCGCCGCAGCACGCTGCGGCTGAGCATGGCGCCGCCCGCGATGCCGAGCAGCAGCGTGATCGCGAGGCCCCAGAGCAGCGCGACGACGATGCGCTGCTCGGTCGCCTCGAGATCGCGCATGTCGCGCCCGACCAGCAGGTGGAAGCCGCCGCGTAGCGTGAACACCCGGGCGCGCGCGCGGTGCACGGGACCGTCGCCGTCCGTGCCGCGCTCGAGGTCGAACGCGATCCAGCCCGCCTCGTCGGGCGTGCTGTCGGGCCAGCGATCGAGGTTGCCGACCAGCGGGCGCTGCGCGGGGTCGGTCAGCAGGTAGACCGCCGAGCCGGTCGGGCGCGCCTCGATGCGCCGCTGGATCGCCCGGGTCAGGCCGGCGAGGCCGCGCTCGCGGTAGCGTTCGGCGAGGCCGGTGATCTCGGTCTCGATGGTGGTGTCGGCCTGGCGCGCCATGTGCGCGGCGGTCGACCAGTAGAGGAACGCGAACAGCACCAGCACCGAGGTGGTGAACAGGGCGAGGTAGCGCAGCGCAAGCCGGAACGTGGAGCTCGCGAGCAGCGTCGCGCGCGTCGACGGTGGAACGCGGGTCACGGGGCGTCGTCTTGGGCGGGCTGCCTGAGCACGTAGCCGACCCCGCGCTCGGTATGCAGCAGCGGCGGGTCGAAGCCCTTGTCGATCTTGCCGCGCAGGCGGCTGACGTGGACGTCGATCACGTTGGTCTGCGGGTCGAAGCGGTAGTCCCAGACGTTCTCGAGCAGCATGGTCCGGGTAACCACCTGCCCGGCATGGCGCATCAGCACCTCGAGCAGGCGGAACTCGCGCGGCTTGAGGTCGATCGGCTTCCCGGCGCGCCGGACGGTGCGCGCCAGCAGGTCGAGCTCCAGGTCGCCGACCGCGAGGCGGGTCTCGGGCGTGGTGGCCTGGCCGACCCCGCGCCGTACCAGCGCCTCGAGGCGGGCGAGCAGCTCGCTGTAGGCGAACGGCTTGACCAGGTAATCGTCGCCGCCGGCGTGCAGCCCCTCGACCCGGTCGTCGACCTCGCCGAGCGCGCTGAGGATCAGCACCGGGGTCCGGCGTTCCGCGGCCCGCAGCGCGCGGATCAGCGCGAGCCCGTCGAGCCCGGGCAGCATGCGATCGACCACCAGCGCGTCGTAGTCGCGCTCCATCGCGAGCAGCAGGCCCTCCTTGCCGTCACCGCACGCATCGACCGCGTGGCCGCTCTCGCGCAGGCCGCGGGCGACGAACTCGGCCGTCTGCGGGTCGTCCTCGATCAGCAGGATTCTCATTGTCTCGCCCGGCACGGGCCCGATGCGCGGACACGCCGGAACGGCGGAGCCGGAAGGGCCCCGCCGCCCGGCGTGGCGTCCCGTGTCAGGCGAAGTCTACCGTGACGAATCGTCGGCTGTCGCCGCGCTCGACCAGCAGCAGTACGCTCTCGCGCTCGGCCGCCCGTTGCGCCCGCACCGCGCGCACCGCCTCCTCGACCGTGTGCACCGGGGTCTGGCCGACCATCTTCAGCAGGTCGCCGGGGCGCAGGCCGCGCTTCGCGGCCGGACTGCCCGGCTCGACCCGGGTCACCAGCACGCCCTCGGCGTCGTCGTCGAGGCCGTGCTCAGCACGCAGCCGCGGGGTCAGCTCGGCCAGGGCGAGCCCGAGGCGGGGGCCGTCGGCCTCCGCGTCGTGGGCGTCGCCGTCCGACGCGGCCAGCGTCTCCGCCTCGGGGGCGCGGCCGATCGCAACGGTCAGCGACTCCGCACGGCCCTCGCGCCACACCTCGACCGGGACCGACGCGCCGGCCGGGGTCTCGGCGACCCGGCGGGGCAGATCGCGGAGCGCATCGATCGGCTCGCCGTCGTAGGCGGTGATCACGTCGCCGGTGCGCAGGCCCGACGCGGCGGCGGGGCTGCCCTCGACGACGTCGGCGACCAGGGCGCCGCCCTCCGCATCACGCCCGAGGCTCGCGGCGACCGCCTCGGTCACCGGCTGGATCTGCACGCCGAGCCAGCCGCGCTCGACCCGGCCATCATCGCGGAGCTGGTCGATCACCGACTTGGCGAGGTCCGCCGGGATCGCGAAGCCGATGCCGATGTTGCCGCCGTTGGGCGAGAAGATGGCCGAGTTGACGCCGACCACCTGGCCCCGTTCGTCGAACAGCGGGCCGCCCGAGTTGCCGCGGTTGATCGGCGCGTCGATTTGCAGGAAGTCGTCATACGGCCCGGAGCGCAGGTCGCGACCGCGGGCCGAGACGATCCCCGCCGTGGCGGTGCCGCCCAGGCCGAACGGATTGCCGATGGCGACGACCCAGTCGCCGACCCGGGTGCCGTCAGAGTCGCCGAAGGTGACGTGCGGCAGCTCGCCGTCGGCCGCCACCTTCAACAGCGCCAGATCGGTCTTCGGGTCGACGCCGACCAGTTCGGCCTCCATCTGCCGGCCGTCGTGGGTGGTCACCCGGATGGTGTCCGCCCCGTCGATGACGTGGTGGTTGGTCACGACGTGCCCCTCGGCGTCGACGACGAACCCGGAGCCCTGGCCCCGCACCGGGCGCTGCGGCATGCCGGGTTGCGGGCCCTGTCCGCCGAAGAAGCGCTCGAAGAACTCGCGGTACGGCGTACCCTCGGGCAGCCCGGGCGGGGCTGCCGCGCCGCCGACATCCGGGGTGCGCTCGGTGGCGATGTTGACCACAGCCGGACCGACACGCTCGATCAGGTCGGCGAAACTCGACGGGCGCGCGCTCGGCAGCGCCTGCTCGACGGCCGACGGCTCGATGACCTTCGCGGTCGCCTGCGTCGCGAGGTGGGTGGCGGCCAGCGCGGCGACCAGCGCGGCGGCGATCGCGGTGCGCCTGAAGGCGCGGCGCGGCTGGCGGGAAGGCGTGGGGTTGGACGATTGGTTCATGGCGTTCACCTCTCTTTGTGCCGGTGACGGGACGGGCGGCCCATCCCGGTCTGCTGGCGACAAGATAGGGGCACGCCGATGAACCGGTACTGTCCGCGACATTACCGTTTGTTCATGTGCGCGGGACGCGCACCTGGGTCAGGTGAAGATCGCCGTCGGCAGGCTGCAGGCAACGGTCCAGTTCGGCGCGTTGACCAGCTCGGCGACCACCAGGTCGGCGGCGGTGCTGACCAGGGCGTAGGCGAGTTCCGGCGGCAGGCGGTAGCGGCGTTCGAGCTCGTCGATCATGAAGCGCACCGCGTCGCGCGCGGCGTCCATCAGTTCCGGGCCGATGCCGGTCGTGATCAGGCGCGGGCCCGTGTCCACGGGCGTGGCCGGCGCCTCGACCAGCGGGTGCGGGATCGGCGAATCCTTCTCGAGCGAGAAGCGCAGCTCGACGGCGAGGCGCGTCTCGACCGCGGTGCCACACACCTCGCCGTGGCCCTGGGCGAGATGACCGTCCCCGGCCGAGAACAGCGCGCCGTCGACCTGCACCGGCAGCTGCACCCGGCTGCCGCGCACGATCTCCCGGAGGTCCATGTTGCCGCCACACGGCAGCGGAGGGATCGCCGGATGGCGCCCGGCCTCGGCCGGGGCGACGCCGAGGGTGCCGAGGAACGGGCGGCACGGCAGTGCGATGCCGTCGACGAAGTGCACCCGGTCTCCCTCTATGGTGCTGATGTTGAGCCACGGATCCGCGAAGTCGTCGGCGAGCAGGCCGAAGCCGGGGATCAGCGCCGTCCAGCCCCACGCCTCGGTCTGCAGGTCGAGGATCTCGACGCAGAGCCGGTCGCCGGGTTCGGCGCCGTCGATGCGGATCGGCCCGGTCAGCGGGTTGGCGTTCTCCGGGGCGAGCTGGTGCACGCGGTCGGCATCGGCATCGCGGGTGATGCGCCCGCGCGAGGCGTCGAGCAGCTCGAGGCGCACCGTCGCGCCCGGGGCGAGTTCCAGCACGGGCGGTTCGTCGCGGTCCCAGCCGAGGTGGTGGCTGGCGCTGTGCACGGTGCGGAAGTCGGCCATGCCGTCCCGGTCAGCGATCCTCGCGGACCACGTCCCGCGGATCCTTGTCGCGGCGCAGGCCGAGGTAGCGGGGATGGCGCAGCTTGCCGTCGCGGGTCCATTCGGTGAAACCGAACTCGGCGACCAGCTCGGGGCGCACGAAGTGAGCTCCGCGCTCGCGCACCGGGTCGGTGAACGGCGAGGTCTGGCGCGCCCTGCGGTCGAGGAGCCGCCGCAGCCGTTCCAGTTCCTCCTCGTCGTAGCCCGTGCCGACCTTGCCGGCGTAATGCAGCTGCCCTTCGTCGTCGTAGTACCCTACCAGCAGCGCGCCGAGGCCGTGCCGTTCCCCGCGCGGCTCGGTGAAGCCGCCGATCACCAGCTCCTGGCCGTTGACGCACTTGAACTTGAGCCAGTCCCGCGTGCGGGCGTGGCGGTACGGGGCGTCGGCCCGCTTGGCGATCACGCCCTCCCAGCCCTTCTCGCAGGCCGTTGCGTGGTAGGCCTCGCCCGCCTCGTTGCGGTGGGGCGTGTAGCGGACGCGGCCGGCGAACGCCACGGCCTCGCGCAGCAGGCCCTTGCGCGCGCGCAGCGGCAGCGCCTGGAGGTCATGGCCGTCGAGGTGGAGGAGATCGAAGAGGTAGAGGTAGACCGCGACCGGCGAGCGCCGCGCCTCGCGCGCGCTGGAGAGCTTCATGCGCTGCTGCAGGCGGGCGAAGCTGGTCCGTTTTCCCTCGAACGCGACCGCCTCGCCGTCCGCCACGAGCTGCGGGCCGCCGCCGGCCATTGCCTCGCGCAGTTCCGGGTAGGTGTCGCCAACCTCGTTGCCGTTGCGGGTGTAGAGGTCGACGTGGCCGCGGCGGCGCACGACGATCAGCCGCTCGCCGTCCAGCTTGCGCTCGAACAGCCAGTCCGGGTCCGAGAAGTGGTCATGGGTCAGCGTCGCGCGCATCGGCTCGAGGAAGCGCGCCTTGCGCCCCGGCTCCAGGCGGCTGCGGAGGGACGGGTCGAGGCTGTCGAAGCCGCGGCTCATCCCTCTTCGTCTCCGATCTCGTCGAGGGTCCGACCACTGGTGACCGATTCCGGCTCGGTCGAGGTGGGGTTGCGCCGTGCATCGGCCTCGTCGTCGCGCATCTTGACCAGCAGCCAGCGCGCGTCATCGCCCTGGCCGGTGCGCTGCAGCGCGTAACCGCCGGTCAGTTTCTCGCCGTGCAGGCGGAACAGGAAATGGCCGTCCTCGATCGCTTGCCCCGCGGGCACCGTCTCGCCGTCCTTCTCGGTCAGGTTCTCGTACGGGCCGCGGTCCCAGATCGCCACGGGTCCCGCGCCGTACTCGCCCTCCGGGATGACGCCCTCGAAATCGGCGTATTCGAGCGGGTGGTCTTCGGTCGGCACGGCGAGACGTTTCTCGCGCGGGTCGGTCGACGGGCCCTTCGGCACCGCCCACGATTTCAGGACACCGTCGACCTCGAGGCGGAGGTCGAAGTGGTGGCTGCTCGCGCCGTGCTCCTGGATGACGAAGATCGGCTCCCCGTCACGTCGCCTGCCGCTTCCCTCAGGTTCGGGCGTGCGTGAGAAATCACGCTTCTCCTCGTAACGCTTCTTCGTTGTCATCGCGCTCTTTTTCGGGCGAGCGTAGGGCGCCCGTGATTCCGTTTCACGGATAGTGGCCGTCCCGCGAACTGTCAAACCGGCCCCGGCCAGCCGGTCCCGGTGGCGTCATCGCGGCTACGGCGGGCTGACCGTCTCCCTAGGCTGCCTCGCCGCAACCCTCGAGTTTCAGGCGCCGCATCAGCAGGCGCGCGTCATGCGGCGCGGCGCCCGACTTGTCGTTGTCGAGGTAGATGTGCAGCTGCCGGCCCTCGGCGAGCCAGTTCCAGGCCCGGCCGACCCAGGTCGCCAGGGCCTTCTCGCCATAGGCCGAGACGTAGGTCTCCTCGTGCCCGTGCAGGCGCACGTAGGCCAGCGGTCCGCACACCGCGTCCCAGCGCGGCCAGTCGGCCGCGTCGGAGATCACGTTCGAGGCGCCGGCCTCTTCGAGCAGGTTCAGCGTCGCGTCGCGGTGCCAGCTCGGGTCGCGGAACTCGAAGGCGTGCGGCAGGTCGCTCCACTCCTCCGCGAGCACGTCCAGGAAGTCGGCGAGGCGGGCGTCGTCGCGCTTCAGGTCGGGCGGCAGCTGCCAGAACACGGCGCTGCGACGGTCGCCGAGGATCTCCGTGTCCTCGCGCAGGCGCGCGACGGAGTCGGCGACCTCGCGCAACTTCTTGTTGTGGGTGATGTAGCGATGCCCCTTGATCGAGAACGCGAACCCGTCGGGGGTCTGTTCCCGCCAGCGGATCACCGTGCTCTCCTCGGGCGAGCGGCGGAAGGTGGCGTTGAGCTCCAGACCGGTGAAGCAGGCGGCCGCGTGCTCCAGCCAGCGGCGCTGCGGCACGCCGGCGTAGAAGTCGTCCTTCCAGTGGCCGAAGCTCCAGCCGCTGGTGCCGATCCTCGGCGGGGCGTCTCGGTAGCTCATGGACGTCTGGTGTAGCTTCGGAGCGGGCGGGGCCGGGCCGGGATGCAGTCCCCGGCACGGGCACGGCCTCAGGCGATGGTGACCGGTCCGTGCCTGCGCAGGATCTCGAGGGCCTCGGTGCTCTCGGTGTCGGGCAGCGCGATCCTCAACTCGCAGGTGCTCTCTACGACCTGCAGGTTCTCGCGCGGGATGCCCTTCGAGACCAGTTCGTCGTAGGCGTTGGCCACCTTGTCCAAATTGTCGAACGTGCCGGTGAGGGTCTGTGCCATGGCGTGGCCTCCTTGGCTTTGCGTTGAGTGGACGACACGGCCGCCGTGGCCGGTGGCCGCGTCGGCGTCCCTGGTTCCCGGATCGATACGGGTCTGGCCTGAAATACCCATGCCGGCTCAGTCATCCCTCAGCGTGACGATGGCGTCCGCCATCACCTCGCGTTCCTCGAAGAGGTCGTTGTCTATCTCACCGGTGACGCTGACGTAGTCGCCCTTCTCGATCCTGTGGAATCCACGGTCATCGAGCGGGTTGTATCCCAGGGTCACGGTGTCGACGGTCACCTCACGCAGACCGGTGTTGATCGTGAACTCCCGGCCATCGATCTCGTGGACCGTACCTCGCACGGTGACCTTTCCGGGCTCGATCGGGTCGGCCACGACCCAGTAGTCGTAGTCGGCGACGTCCTCCTCGTCGGCCGAGCTGGCGTAGAAGTAGGTGCCGAGGTTCTCGACGTAGACGCTGCTCGCCTCGATCTTGGTCGTCTCGAAGAGGTCGTCGTCGATCTCGCCGTAGACGGTGACGTTGTCGTTCTCGAGGATCAGCCGGTTCTCGTTGTACCAATCCCAGTCGTCCATCTCGACGATGACCGTGCCCTCTCCGTAATCGAGGACGAAGGACTCGTCGCGTACATCGACCGCCTGCCCGCTGAGGCTGATCCAGCTCTCGTCGGGCATCAGGTAGGGGTTCGGTTGGTCGTTCTGCCCGGCCACCGGCATGGCCGCGAGCGCGGCCAGCACGCCGATCGCCAGGGCCTGTCGTTGCAGTCGTTTCATGTCAATGACTCCTTCGCATACCCTGGCCTCGCCGTCCGTCACGCCCCGCTCGTCGGCTCGCGGACCCGACGTGATCGCGGCGAGGCCGCCGCCAGGGCGCTCGGGAGACGGGTCGGTTCGTTTCGTGTTCAAGAGGCACCAAACCACAGCTGGCAGGTGGTCTCATCAACATAGGTTTGGAATGCGACGACCGCGCGGTAGGCCGCGTCCCCCGGGATGCGCGCCGCGATGCGGCGCCCCACCGGAATTATCCGGTACCGCGCCCCGATCCCGACCGTGGCGGCGGTGGGGGCTCCGCGGACCTCGGTTCAGGCCGCCGCGCGGCCCAGTTTCAGTCGCTGACGGGTCTTCTGCGGCAGATTGCCGCCGGCCAGATACGAGGGATCGTAGTGGCAGAACTCGGCCAGCTCGCCGACCTCGAGCAGCGTGACATGGCCGTCGTTGCTCTCGATCCAGCCCCGATCCTGGAGCTTGCGGCAGCAGCGGTTGGCATGCACGTGGCTCATGCCGAGCGTCTCGGCGAGCAGGGCCTGCGAGATCGGGAGGACCCGGGCACGGCGCTCCTGGATCCCGCTCATGCGCAGGCGCGCGTGGAGCTCCACGAGGAGGTGGGCGATGCGCACGATCGCGCTCATGCGCCCGAGGCGCAGCACCTGCTCTTCCATCAGCCGCTCGTCCTGGCCGCCGATCCAGAAGAGCACCGCGCCGAGCCGCGACGAGCGCGAGACGATGTCGAACAGGGACGTGCAGGGCATCTCGGCGGCCACGAGATCGGTCAGGGCCTCGATGGCGTGGTTGCAGCGGTTGAACAGCCCGCCGTAGAGGCCGATCGTCTCGCCAGGCAGCACAAAGTTGGTGATCTGCCGTTGCCCGTTCTCGAGCGTGATCGAGCGGGTCGCCCAGCCCGAGAGCACCACCCGGGTCACCTCGTAGCGTGACTGCTCGAACTGGAGGGGTTCGCCCGGCTCGTAACGGCGGGTCCTTTGCAGCATCGCATCGAGCTCGTCGCGCTCTTCCGGCAAGAGCATCTCGAGGAGCTGGAGCCGCGCGTGGAGCGCCGTCCGTCTCCGGTCCGTCACCAGGCGGTGCATTTTCGCGTTCATTTGCAGGTTCCTCGCAGGATCGTCCCGGACCTGGACGGGATCAAACCGTCTCCTCCAAGTCGACCGGGCCCATCCGAGGCGTCTTACTCGGTCGACGCACGGGCAGGGAGATTACCTCTTGACCCGGATCAATAGCATAAGTTTCAAAACGCGTGCCAGTCCCCGCGTAGCTTTGCCGGGTACCCCCTCCGTTCGTCACGTCGTGGCTTGTGCATGGCCAAATCCCCGGCGGGTGGCGGAGACCGTCGGGGCGCGTCGAGGGGTGGCCGCGAGGCGTTGTCGACTGGCGGGTTCTACACGGTGCCCTCGACCCGTTCCCGCGGTACCGCGCCGCGTTTATGCGCTGCGCTCTTTCGGGGTGATTTCTGAAAAATCGCTAATTTTCAACTATGTTTGATGCACGCATGCGCCGTGCCGGGAGCCCGACGTGCAGATTCCACCTCTCGGGGCGGCGCCATAACCCCAAGGAGAAACGATGCGCAATCTTGCTTGGACCAAGCTGCTTCCACTCACTGCCTCGGCGCTTTTCCTGCTCGTCGCCTGCAGCGACGACGGTACCTTCGAGGAGGCCGGGGAGAAGATCGACGAGACCGTGGAGGAGACCCGCGAGGAGGTCGAGGACGTCGTCGAGAAGGACGGCCCGGTCGAGGAGGCGGTCGAGGAGACCCGCGAAGGTCTCGAGGAGGCCGGCGAGAAGCTCGAGGAGGCCGTGGAAAGCGACCGCCAGGGCGCTTACTGAACCAGGGAGACTGACGAATGTACGTCCAACTCGAACCGCTGATCGCGCTCGTCGCCGGGATCCTGATCCTGGTCGTGCCGAAGTTCCTCAACTACATCGTCGCCGGTTATCTGATCCTGATGGGCCTGAGCGGGCTGATCAGGTGAGGCGGTTGCCGTTGCCGGTAAGGGGAGCGTCTCCCGATCACCGGCGGAGCCCCGATCCGCTACGTAACCGCGCACACCACGGGAGAGCATCATGCTGAGATGGGCACTGATCTTCTTCATCATCGCCATCGTCGCCGGCCTGTTAGGCTTCGGCGGCATCGCCTCGGCCGCCGCGGGCATCGCCGAGATCCTCTTCTACATCTTCCTCGTGCTGTTCCTGGTCGCGCTGGTGGCCGGCCTCCTGTCGCGGCCGGGTCGCCCGCCTGTCTGACGTCCGGAGGAAGGGGGACGCCGGGGCATAGCGGTGCCCGCAAATCACGGGGGGTGCCGGCCGGGCGCGCTGACGCCGGCATGCCACGGGCTGTCAAGCCGTTCGCGAAACACGGCGTCAGGGGAGGCGATGTGAGCGATCGAGTTGCCGTTTCGAAGCGCGAGCCGCGGCCCGTCCGCGAGGGCGTCAGGCCGGCGGTGGCGCCGGTGCGAGGCTGATGCCCGACGGTCTCGACATGCTGCTGCTGGCGCGGATCCAGTTCGCGTTCACGATCTCGTTCCATATACTCTTTCCGGCCTTCACCATCGGGCTGGCGGGCTACCTGGTCTACCTCGAGGCGGCCTGGCTGCGCACCGGCCGCGACCTCTACCGCGAGCTGTACGACTTCTGGCTGAAGCTGTTCGCGATCTCGTTCGGCATGGGCGTGGTCTCGGGCATCGTCATGAGCTACCAACTCGGCACCAACTGGAGCGGCTTCTCTGCGGCGACCGGCAACGTGCTCGGACCGCTGCTCGGCTACGAGGTGCTGATGGCGTTCTTCCTCGAGGCGTCGTTCCTCGGGGTCATGCTGTTCGGCCGCGGCCGGGTCGGGCCGCGCATGCATTTTGCCGCGACGCTGATCGTCGCCGTCGGCACGCTCTTCTCGGCGTTCTGGATCCTCGCGGCCAATAGCTGGATGCAGACCCCGGCTGGCTACGAGCTGCGCGACGGAGTGTTCCACGCCACCGACTGGCTCGAGGTGATCTTCAACCCGTCGCTGCCGTACCGCTTCACGCACATGGTGCTCGCCTGCTACCTGAGCACCGCACTGGTGGTCGTCGCGGTGGGTGCCTATCACCTGGCCCGCGACCCGGGACAGCGCCACGCGCGGGCGATGCTGGCCATCGGCCTGCCGTTCATCGCCGTGGTCGGAACGGTCCAGGCCCTGGTAGGCCACGCGCACGGCGAGAATGTCCACCATCACCAGCCGGCCAAGCTGGCCGCGATGGAGGGCCACTGGGCCTCCTACGACGGCCACGCGCCGCTGATCCTGTTCGCGCTGCCGGACGAGGCCGCCGAGACCAATCGCTTTGAGCTCGCCATCCCGTCGGTCGGCAGCCTCGTGGTGACCGGCTCGTTCGACGGCGCGATCCGCGGCCTGCGGTCGTGGCCGGAGGCCGACCGCCCGCCGGTCGTGCCGGTGTTCTTGAGCTTCCGGGTCATGGTCGGGCTCGGCGTGGCGATCATCGCCCTCGGCGCATTCGGTACCTGGTGGCTGCGGCAGGGGCACCTCGCCGACCATCCCCGCTTCCTGCGCTTCGCCGTCTGGATGGCCCCGGCCGGCTTCGTCGCCCTGCTCGCAGGCTGGTTCACGGCCGAGATCGGTCGTCAGCCCTACGTCGTCTACGGCCTGTTGCGCACCGCGGACGCGGCCTCCCCGGTGAGCGCCGACGCGGTCGGGATGTCGCTGCTGGTCTACGTCGCGGTCTACCTGCTGATCTTCGGCAGCGGCCTGTTCTTCCTGCTCGAGCTGGCCCGCCGCGGACCCCATGGCGAGGAAGCGGCGGCGTCCGGGGCCGGGGCCGAAGCTGACGCGGAGGGGACGTGATGGCGTTCGACCTGCCGACTGTCTGGGCCGGGATCCTGGTGCTCGCGGTGTTCCTCTACGTGCTGCTCGACGGCTTCGACCTCGGGGTCGGCATCCTCTACCCGTTCGCGCCATCGGACGAGGACCGCGACGTGATGATGGACACGCTCGCCCCGGTCTGGGACGGCAACGAGACCTGGCTGGTGCTCGGCGGCGGAGGGCTGTTCGCGGCCTTCCCGCTGGCGTATTCGACCATTCTGCCGGCGCTCTACATGCCGATCGGCTTCATGCTCACGGCGCTGATCTTCCGCGGGGTCTCCTTCGAATTCCGGGGTCGGGCCAGCGGGAGCTGGCGTCGCTTCTGGGACCACGCCTTCCACCTCGGCTCGCTGGTCGCCGCGTTCGCCCAGGGGCTGATCCTCGGCGGCCTGGTGCAGGGGCTAGACGTCGTCGACGGCCGCTTCGCGGGCGGCACGTTCGACTGGCTCACGCCGTTCAGCTTCCTGGTGGGGTGCGCGCTGGTCTGGGGCTATGCCCTGCTGGGCGCGACCTGGCTGATCGTCAAGACCGAGGGCGACCTGCTCGACTGGGCGCGGCGCGTCGCCCTGCCCCCGGCGCTGGTCACGCTGGCGATGATGGCCGTGGTGGGGCTCTGGACGCCGCTGCTCGATCCGGACATCGCGGCGCGCTGGGGCCTTCGCTGGCCCGAGCCCGACTGGTCACGCCTCCTGCCGCTGGCCCCGATCCCGCTGCTGGTCGCCGCCGCGTTCGGCTGGCTGTTCCGCGGCCTGCGCCGGGGCGCGACCTACACGCCCTACCTGGCGACGATCGTGCTGTTCGGGCTCGGTTACGTCGGCCTGCTGGTCGGGATCTACCCGTACATCGTGCCCTACGCGATCACCGTGCACGAGGCGGCCGCGGCGCCCGACGCGCAGGCGTTCCTGCTCGCGGGCACCCTGATCCTGCTGCCGATGGTCCTGGGCTACACCGTCTACGTCTACTGGACCTTCCGCGGCAAGGTGCGCGCCGGAGAGGGCTACCACTGAAACGCGACGACACGGTCTCCGGCGCGCGCCACGATGCGCGCCGGGCGAGGAGCACGAGATGGCACCCGACGAACAGGTCAAGAGCCGTAAGCTGGACGACTGGACTGTGCACCTGGAGCGTGCCGAGCTCTACATCTACGTCTCCACGGCCTTCGTGCTGGTGTTCGCGGCGGCCGGGATGCTGCTGCTGGGGATCTACGAGATGGTCGCGCGCGTCGCGGAGGGCGACTTCATCCGCGGCCTGCTGCACCTGCTCGACCGGGCGCTGCTGGTGCTGATGCTCGCCGAGATCATCTACACGGTCGGCCGCATCGCCCGCAAGCTGCGCCTCGAGGTGGAACCGTTCCTGATCGTCGGCGTGATCGCCGCCGTGCGGCGCATGCTCGTGATCACCGCCGAGAGCGCCACCCACGTCGACCTGCAGGACCCCGCGTTCCAGGCCGCGCTGGCCGAGCTGGGCCTGCTCGCGCTGGTGATCCTGGCCATCGCGGTCGCCATGCGCCTGCTGCGCATGGAGGGCGAGGAGTCCCACTGAGCGACCGGATCTTGGCGCGGCCGCGGCCCGGCCGGTGTGCGCAGGCGGCGACCCTCGCTTGACACGAAGTCCGGGCTGCACGATCTTGTGCCGCGACCGGGCCCGCACCGAGCGAGAGGGGTCGGGATCGATTTTCCGAAGGACCGGCCACCGCGCAAGGACATGAGACGCCTCTCCCTTCTGCAACGCTTCTCGCTGCTGGCGCTGGTCGCCGCGGTGGCGGTCAACGTCGTGTTCAGCTGGACGATCAGCCACGCGCTCTACACCCATGCGTTGGAGGCCGCCAAGCAGCTGACCGCCAACATCGTGCTGTCGGAGACGCTGGCGGAGTTCACGCGCGAGGAGCTGGCCGCGCCGAAGCTCGACGACTACGCCGAGTTCAGTCGCAAGGTGGAGCACCTGACCTTCGGGCCGCACGTCGTGCGGGTCAAGATCTGGGACCGCGAGGGGCGGGTGATCTGGTCCGATGACCGGCGCCTGGTCGGGGAGGTGTTCACCGACAACCACGAACTCGAGGAAGCCTACGCCGGTGAGATTCCGTCGGAGATCAGCACGCTCGACAAGGCGGAGCAGGCCTTCGATCGCCCCTTCGATAAACTGCTCGAACTCTACGTGCCGATCAGCTTCAGTGACAACGGCAGGGTCGACAACGTCTTCGAGATCTACCAGAACCTCGACCCCCTCGAGGCCGACATCGCCGACCAGCAGGCGTTCGTCTGGCTGGTCTCCACCGGCGGTTTCGCGTTCCTCTACCTGGTGCTGTTCGGCATCGTGCGCCGCGCCTCGCGACAGCTCGACTCGCAGATGCAGCAGATCGTCGCCTCCGAGGCCAAGCTGCGCGACTACGCGCAGGATCTCGAAGCCAAGGTTGCAGAGCGGACCCGGGACCTCGAGCACGCCATGCTGGAGGCTGAGGCCGCGAGCAAGGCCAAGTCGGACTTCCTGGCCAACATGTCCCACGAGCTGCGCACGCCGCTGAACTCCATCATCGGCTTCTCGCAGGCGCTCGGCCAGGGGCTCGCCGGACCGGTGACCGAGGACCAGAAGGAGTACCTCGACGACATCCTCGAGAGTGGCCGGCACCTGCTCGGGATCATCAACGAGATCCTCGACCTGGCCAAGATCGAGGCCGGCAAGGTGGTGCTCGAGCGGGAAACCTTCCCGGTCGCCGAGCTGTTCGACAAGAGTCTTTTCCTGTTCCGCGAGAAGGCCGACAAGCACCGCATGGAGCTGGTCTCCACCGTGGCGCCGGAGGTCGGCACCGTGCACGCCGACTACCAGCGCCTCAGGCAGGTGATCATCAACCTGCTCAGCAACGCCTTCAAGTTCACCGGGGACGGAGGACGCATCGTGCTGCGTGCCCGGGTCGAGGCGGGACACCAGGGTCGTGACGAGCTTGTCGTAAGCGTCGAGGACACCGGCATCGGCATCGCGAAGGAGGATCTCGAACGGCTCTTCCAGCCCTTCGAGCAGCTCGAACCGTCGCTGACCAAGAAGTACGAGGGCACCGGTCTCGGCCTCGCGCTGTCCCGTAATATCGTCGAGCAGCACGGCGGACGGATCTGGGCCGAGAGCGTGCCCGGAGAGGGCAGCGCCTTCCACTTCACGCTCCCGCTGCGCGAACCGGAGGAGGCGGACGCATGAGCACGGAAGGGACGCCACGCATCCTGATCGTCGAGGACAACGAGCGGAACCGGAAGCTCTTCAGGCTGATCGTCGAGAGCCTCGGTTTCGAGACGGCGCTGGCCAACGACGGCGAACAGGGGCTGAGGATGGTCGAGGAGGTGCAGCCCGATCTCATACTGATGGACATCCAGATGCCGAGGATGGACGGCATGGCGATGCTGGAACGGCTGCGCCGGGAGGTGCGGACACGCACGATCCCGGCCATCGCGATCACCTCCTTCGCGATGCCCGGCGACCGCGAGCGCCTGCTCGCGGCGGGCTTCGTCGACTACCTGAGCAAGCCGGTCGATACCGAGGCGTTGCAGCAGGCCATCCGGCGGCAGTTGCGGGCGGGACGTGAACGAGCACAGTGAATCGCGCGTCCTGATCGTCGACGACGAGGCGCGCAACGTTCGGTTGCTGTCGCTGATCCTCGCCGGCGAGGGGTACGCGCTCGACACCGCCCACGACGGTCTC
>JAWVZO010000043.1:0-15729 GCA_033722135.1 Gammaproteobacteria bacterium
GGCGTTCACCTGCGCCCTGCCGGTCAGCTTCTCCTCCTCGCCGGTCAGGTCGCGCAGCAGCGGTCCGACCTGCACCCCGGAGAGCGATTCGTCGAGCGAGAGCCGCGGGGTGTCGGTGCGCACGTCGAGGCCGATGTTGCCCTTGTAGCGGCCGTCGTACATCTGCGCCTGGGCGGGATTGATGCGCAGCTGCCCATCGCTCGCGGTCAGGCGCAGGACGATATCGCTGCTCTTGAGGTTGTACGCCTTGAGCCGGCCGATCCTGAGGGTTCCGTCGATGTCGAGCGCGCGCAGGGTCTCGAGCGGCAGCTGCGCGGCCGCGCCGGCTCCGGCGCCCGGCGTGGCCACCGCGGCCTTTTCGCCCTCGGCGGGCGGGGGCAGGTAGCGGTCGGCGTCGATGGTGTCGAGATCCAGCTCGAAGCGGATCGCCGGCGCGGCGAAGTCGCGCACGCTCGCCGAGCCCTTGAGTTGGCTCTCGTCGAGGGTCAGCGCGAGGTCGCGCAGCGCGACGCGGTCGGGGCCGCCGGTGAACGCGGTCGTCAGGTTCAGGCGCTTGAGCACCTCGGGGTCGGCGGTCTCGACCGCCTGGCCGGTCGCGGCGAGCAGCACGCGCGGGTTCAGGCCGCGCAGCTCCAGCTCGCCTGCCGCGCTCGGCTGGGAGAGGTCGGCGATCTTCGCCTTCGCCTCGACCTGGCCTCCGGCGACGTCGATCACCAGCCGTTCGAGCTCGGCGCTGTTCTGCGTGGCGTTGAAGCGCGAGGCCAGGCGCACCGTGCCGAGCCGCGCGGCGTCGACGCCTTCCGGGAGCTCGATACCCAGCCGGCCGACCAGCTCGGCGAGCTCGAATTCCGCGACGTCGAGCTGGCCCGTGACCCGCGGGGCATCCTGGATCTGCGCGGCCTCGACCCCGCCGGTGGCGCTTACGCCGAGGGTGTCGAGGCGGAGATTGGCAATCGACGCGGTCTGCTGCGCCATGTCGGCCGCGAGGTCGGCACGGAGCGAGGCGTCGAACGCGCCGCCGGGCAGTCCGGCGCCCTCGAGGTCCACCGTCAGCTCGGCGCCGTCGACGCGCATCCGGTGGTTGACGTGGTCGGCGAGCACGCGCCCCTTGAACTCGATCGGCCCGCGCATCTCCGGCTTGTCGCTGCGGACATCGAAGCCGAACGCGACGTCGACCGGGCCGCGGCCGTCGATCGGCCCGGTGGTCAGGCGCAGGTCCTGCACCGCGAAGCGCCGGTCCTCGAGGCGGTCGTCCCAGGTCAGCGCGGCGTCGCGGATCTCGATGCCGCCGATTGCCAGCCCGGCCAGCGCCCCGCCGCCGGCGCCCGGGCCACGGTCGCCGGGCCCCTTGCCCTCGTCGCCGGGCTTGCCGGCGGTGAGGTCGTCCCAGTTGGTCCGGCCGTTCTCGTTGCGTGCCAGGTTGACCTTCAGGCCGATAAGGCGGGCCGTCTCCATCTCGAGTTGCTTGGAGAGCAGGGGCATCAGCTTGACGCGGATCTCGACCTCGCCGACCTCGGCGAACGGCTCGTCACCGAAGCCGGGGGCGTTGCTCAGCCGCGCGTCGTTCAGGGTCAGGCCGAGCCAGGGGAAGACCGACAGGCCGATGTCGCCGCCGAGGGTGAGCTCGCGGCCGGTCTGTTCGCGAACCTGGCTGGCGATCTCGTCGCGGTAGTCGTTCGGATCGACCAGCAGCACGATCGCCGCCGCGCCGCCGGCGACGACCAGCACGAGGATAACGACCGCGATCAGTAGGTATTTCAAGGCCTTGCCCATCTGCACGCTCCCTATGACGAATTCGCGCGCCGCAGCGCGACGCGCGCGTGTTGCACCGAAGGATAGAACAGCGGTCTATAGATGGCAGGGATGCACGAGAGAATTCCAACCCGGTTCCGCGGACGCGGCGCGGCCTGGCTGCTCGCCGGACTTCTCGCCGGCTGTGCGGTGCGCCCTGCGGCGGAGGCGCCGCCGGCGCCCCCGTCGAGTTGCGCGGCGTGGTTCGCGGCCGCGGAGCTGGCCGTCGACGACGCCGGCGTGCGTGACGTCCAGTCGGCACGGGTGCCGGGCCGGCCCCACCTGCGCGTTGACCGGCTGCTCGCCGCCCTGGCCCGGACTTCACCCCGGGGCGACGCCTACGCGTCCTGGCTCGGCCATGCCGCGGAGCGCGCGGCCGAGGGTTGGCACGCGGAGCTGACCAACCTGCCGTCGGAAGCGCGGGACGCCCTGGCCGGGGGCGGCGACTCGCTGCAGGCGCGGACCCGGGACTGCATCGCGGAGGGGCTGGCACGCGACCGCCGCGAACCCGGCGCGCGCGAGGCGCTGCTGGCCGCGGCGCGGGTGCCCGACGCCTACCTCGACTGGCAGCGCGTGGTGGGTCTCTATCCGCTGACCCGGCTGGCGGTGCTCGCCGGCTACTACGGCTGGCGCGATCGCCTCGATGCCGCCTATGCCCGGCCGCTGGACGCGCTGCCGGTCGAGGGGCGCCTCGAGCGCTATGCGGCGCCGCGCGCCGGCGTGTCGGGGACGGTGCAGGGCTGGACTCGCGACGCCCTCGGCTACCCGGTCCTCGACGACGCCGGGCGCGACGCGCTCTTCGCCCGCCACAGCCCGCTCTGGGAGATCGACACCCGGGATAGCGACGATCTCCCGGGCCGGCCGGAATGGTCCGGCGACGACGATCGTCCAGCGGTCGACACGCGCCGGCCCACGGTCTACCGCCACCTGTCGTACACCCGCGTGGCGGGCTCGATCCTGCCGCAGCTCAACTACCTGGTCTGGTTCCCGGCCCGACCGCCCGAGCACGACGGGGACATCTATGCCGGCCATCTCGACGGCTTGCTGCTGCGCGTGACCCTGGACGAGGAGGGCCGCCCGCTCCTCTACGACGCCATCCACCCGTGCGGCTGCTACCACATGTTCTTCCCGGGACCACGCCTGCGCCCGCGGCCGCACGAGGCGGTCGGCGGCGAGGGATATCACGTGCCACAGCGGGCCCCGGAGGTGGGTCCCGGCGAACGGCTCGCGGTCCGGGTCTCGGCGGGGACCCACCAGCTGCTGCGCCTCCACGCCGTGCCCATGGAGACCCCGGTCACGCCCCTCGCGGTGCGCGACTACGATGCGCTGCGCTCCCTGGCGCATCCCCCCGGCCGGCGGAGCCTGTTCGGCCCCGTGCACGGCCTGGTCCCGGGCACCGAGCGGTCCGAGCGCTTCCTGCTCTGGCCGATGGGAATCCCCTCGGCCGGGGCGATGCGGCAATGGGGCCAGCACGCCACGGCGTTCGTCGGGCGTCGCCACTTCGACGACCCCGGGCTCGTCGAGGCCGGCTTCGAGCTGCTCCCGGCACGGAACTGAGGGTTCTGCTATACGTGGAGAGTGGGGTTCCACCATCCACCGCGCCTCCCGAGGAGACCCGATCGCATGCGTCACCTTCGTCCCGCCGCCGCCCTGCTGATCTGGTGCTGCGGCGTGGTGATAGGCGACGCGGCGGCGCGGGTCGCGCCTCTCGAGATCGGCGCGGCCACGGCCGACGGCATCCTCTCCTGGGAGGTCGAGCGCTTCGTCGGCGAGACCCGCTACACGCTCGACCGTGACGCAAGCCGGCCCGCGATCCGCGCGGAGAGCGACGGCACCGCCTCGGCCCTGCTGCGCGAGATCGACGTCGACCTGTCCCGCCGCCCGGTGCTCGAGTGGTCGTGGAAGGTCGGCAACCTGCTCCAGGGTGTCGACGAGACCACCAAGGCCGGCGACGACTACCCGGCGCGCGTCTACGTCCTCTTCCGCACCGGCCTGTTCGACCCGCGGCCCAATAGCATCAGCTACGTCTGGTCCTCGACCCGTCCCGCCGGGACCCATTGGCCCAACGCCTTCACCGGTCGGGTCAGGATGGTGGCGGTACGCGATGCCGGAGACCCGGTCGGCACCTGGGTCGAGGAGCGGCGCAACGTTCGCGAGGACATCAGGAAATTTTTCGGCGAGGAGGTCAACAGCGTCAAGGCCGTGGCGATCATGACCGATACCGACAACTCCGGGCAGCAGGCTACGGCCTGGTACGGCGACATCCGCTTCGTCGCCGAGTGAGTCCCGGAGCCCCGGGTCCGGCGCTGCGCGCCCGGCCCGATCCATCCAGACCAGGAGGTGTGGTTTATGTCGAACAACAGCTGTGTCGTCGTCTGCGCCGGGGGTCAGGCCCGCCTGTTCACCCTCGAACCGGCGGCCCTGCCCGAACTCGAATCGGGCCCCAACCTCGTCAAGCGCGAGGAGCTGCACGGATCCGAGGCCGGTGAGCCTACCGAGGCGCTCTACAGCGACATCAAGCCGGGGCGCAACCGGGCCCCGAGCGGCGCCTCCTACCTCTACGACGATCACCGGGAGCGCCATGCCGACGAGATGGACCGGCGTTTCGCCCACGACGTGGCCGACCACACCAAGCGGCTGATCCAGGCCCAGGGCATCCACGACGTCGTGCTGGTGGCGCATGACCAGACACTCGGCAACCTGCGCAACGCGTTCAAGGGCATGATCAACAACGGCACCCGGATCCGCGAGGTGGCCAAGGACCTGACCAAGCTTAACCCGCACGAACTGCACGCCCACCTCGCCCGCGAGGGCTTGATCCCCGAACGCTGCCAGCCACGACGCACCTCCTGACCCGGAAAGGTCGGAGCGTCCCGCGGCGGGCCGACTAACGCGGCCCGCCGTTTTTCATGCGACGGGCTGGTCGCCGACGAAGGGGTTGCTGCGGCGCTCGTCGCCGAAGGTCGACACCGGGCCGTGGCCGGGGATGAACGTCACGTCGTCGCCGAGCGTCCAGAGCTGCTCGCGGATCGAGCGCAGCAGCGTCGCGTGGTCCCCGCCGGGAAAGTCGGTGCGGCCGATCGAGCCCTTGAACAGGACGTCGCCGACGATCGCCAGGCGCATCCCCGCATGGAAGAAGATCACGTGGCCCGGCGTGTGCCCGGGGCAGTGGCGCACCTCCAGCGTCTCCTCGCCGACGGTCACGGTGTCGCCCTGGTCGAGCCAGCGATCGGGGGTGAACGTATCGGAGTGCGGGAAGCCGAACTGGCGGCTCTGCTCGGGGAGGCCGTCGACCCAGAACTTGTCGCCGATGTGCGGCCCCTCGATCGGCACGCCGAAGCGGGCGGCCAGTTCCGCGGTGCCGCCGGCGTGATCGATGTGGGCGTGGGTGAGCAGGATCCGGGCGATCCGTCCCCCCTCCTTCTCGGCGGTGGCGACGATGGCGTCGAGATCGCCGCCGGGATCGACCACTGCCGCATCGCCCGAGCGGTCGCAGCGCAGCAGCGTGCAGTTCTGCTCGAACGGGGTGACCGGGATGACGGTGGCGTTGAGCGCCATGGGATCTCCAGTGAAGTGGGCCTGGCCGCGCTGGCCAGCGCGGCGGCGACACGTTAGCACAGCGGTCCGGGGGCACGAAACGCGCACTTGCAGGCGGCGCCGTGGCCGGCCTACGCTGGCCTTTTGCGCCCGGAGGATGCCGTGACCGAGGAGGCCGCCCGCCACCGTTTCCGATTCCCCGTCCAGGTCCGTTTTGCCGACACCGACTTGCAGGGGCACGTCTACTTCTCCAACTACCTCGTCTACTGCGACGAGGCGCTCTCGGCCTACCTGCACGCCATAGGCTACCCGTGGGACCGGCTTGGCGAGGCGGGTCTGGAGCTCTTCTTCGTGGACACCGGCTACCGTTTCCTGGGTTCGGCGCGGTTCGAGGAGCGGCTCGACGTCCACGCCCGCATTGCCCGGCTGGGCAACACCAGCCTCACGGCCGAGATGACGGTGTGCCGCGCCGGGGGCGGCGAGGTGATCGGCGCGGGGCACATCACGGCGGTCGCCGTCGACCCGCGTACGCGCCGTCCTGGGCCGATCCCCCAGGCGTTCCGCGACGCCGTCGCCGCGTACGAGGCCGGGGCCTGAACGAACCGGGACAGGGCGGCGGGGCCGCGACCCGCTGGGGGCTCGTCTGGCTCGCGGTCGCCTCGGGCATCGTCGCGGCGATGCACATGGGCAAGGCGCCGCCGGCGCTGCCCGCGCTGCGCGCCGAACTCGGCCTGTCGCTGGTCGGCGCCGGCTGGGTCGTCTCGCTGTTCAACGTCACCGGCGGGCTGCTCGGGTTGCTTGCCGGGACCGTCGGCGACCGTTTCGGCACGCGCCGGGTGGTGCTCGTCGGCCTCGCCGCGCTGGTCGCGGGCAGCATGGCCGGGGCGGCGGCGCAGGGCCCCGCACTGCTGCTCGCCGGTCGGTTCCTCGAGGGGCTCGGTTTCATCGCCGTCGCGGTGACGGCCCCCGGGCTGATCGTCGCCGCCACCCGCCCCGGCGACCTGCGTCTCGCGCTCGGCGCCTGGAGCACCTACATGCCGGCCGGCAGCGCGCTGGCGATGCTCCTCGCCCCGTGGCTGCTTGCCGCGCTCGGCTGGCGCGCGGTGTGGGTCGCGGCGGCGGGCCTCGCGCTGCTCTGGATGCTGCTGATCGGCCTGCGCGCCCCGGCCGATCCGCCGGCGCACCTGCGTCTCGACAGCGCCTCGCTGCGGCGCAACGCGGCGCTCACCGCGGGCCGTCCGGGGCCGTGGCTGCTCGCGCTCGCCTTCGCCTGCTACACGCTGCAATGGGTCTCGCTGATGGTCTGGCTGCCAACCTTCCTCGTCGAGCAGCGCGCCCTGGGTCTCGGCGTGGCGGCGACGATGACGGCGCTGGTGGTCGCCTGCAATGTCCCGGGCAACCTGTTCGGCGGCTGGCTGCTGCACCGCCACCTGGAACGGTGGGTGCTGATGGTGCTGAGCGCGCTGGGCATGATCGCCTGCCTCGCGGTGATCTTCGCCGAGGGACTGCACGACGGCCTGCGCTACGCGGCCTGCCTGCTCTTTTCCTGCTTCGGCGGGATGCTGCCGGCGGCGGTCCTCTCCGGCGCGCCGGTCGTCGCCCCGGCGCGCGCTCAGATCGCCACCACCAACGGCATGCTTATCCAGGGCTCGAACGTCGGCCAGATGGTCGGCCCGCCGGTGGCGGCGTGGCTGGTGACCCTCTCCGGCGACTGGGGCAGCGTTTTCTGGATGCTGGAGCTGGCCGCCTGCGCCGTGCTGGTGATCGCCGTCGCCTACCGCGGCGTCGAACGTCGGTTGCACGGCGCGGGCTGAGGGCCCGCCACGCGGGCCTGTCTATACTGGTCCCCGGGTGAACCGGTGGCGCGACGCGTTCCGCTGTCGCCTACCGGGACACGCCCCGAAACGAAGAGCCGACCACGGGAGGTGTTTTGGATATCTCATCATCACTGGTGGCGCTGATCGTCCTGGTCCTGGATCTCATCGCCATCGTCAGCGTGCTGACCGGCACCTCGAGCGCCGAGCGCAAGATCCTCTGGATCGTGGTCATCCTTCTACTGCCGCTGGTGGGCATGATCATCTATTTCCTGTTCGGGCGCAGCCCGCAGGACGCGTGACCGCCCCCCCTCCCACAAGTCATGACCGACTGGATCGCGCTCGACGTCGTCAGTTTCTGGGAGCTGCTGCTGCGCGTGATGCTGGCGATCTTCTTCGGCCTGTCGCTCGGCATCGACCGGGAGTTCAAGGGCAAGACGATCGATTTCAAGGCCTACATGATCATTGCCGCGAGCAGCTGCGTGGTCGCGGTTCTCGGCCAGGAGATCTACCAGGATTACGCTACCGCCGAGGAGGTGGTGGTGGTCGATCTCAGTCGCATCGTGGCCGGCGTGCTGACCGGCATCGGCTTCCTTGGCGCCGGCGCGATCATCAAGGTCGGCGACCGGCGCGTCATGGGCACCGCGACGGGCGCGAGCATCTGGGCCTCCGGCGTCATCGGCCTGGCGCTCGGCTTCGGTTTCTACGGCATCGCCCTGGTCGGCTTCTTCGCCACCACGCTGATCCTGACGGTCTTCGGCCAACTCGAGCGACCGAGCAAGAGCCACCAGGACGAGGACGGCAAGGACGACTGACCCCCCCCGGGCACCGTACCCGGGCTCGCCGGGTACGGTGCCCCCGCATTCACCTATACCTACAGGAGGACGCGAATCCGTCATGGATGACCTGCAGACCTCGATCAACACCTTCCTCTCCGATCCCGCGACGCTCTGGATCTGGGCGACCCTGAACGTCGTCTCGACGCTGGTGGTCTGGATCGACCTAGCACGCTTCAATCCGCAGACCCACGGCCTGATGCGCTGGGTCTGGCTGCTGACCGCCCTCTACTCCGGTCCGATCGGACTGGCGGTCTACTACTACTCGGGCCGCAGGCAGATCGCGCGGGACTCGCTGTGGCGGCGCTCCTTCCGATCGGTCGCGCACTGCTATTCGGGATGCGGTGCCGGCGAGATCATCGGCCTGCTGCTCGCGGTCGGGGTGCTCGCGCTGGGCAACCTCGGGGTCAGTCTGATGACCTTCACCTTCGCCTATGTCCTCGGCTTCGGCCTGACCGTCGGCCCGCTGATGGCCGACGGCGTGCCGTTCCGGACCGCGGTCCGCGACAGCTTCGTCGCCGAGACGGCGTCGATCACCGTCATGGAGGTCACCGCGATCGGCATCGACCTGTGGCTCTCGGCAGGGGCCGGGCCGTCCGAGCCGCTGTTCTGGACCTCGATGATCTTCTCGCTCAGTGCCGGCTTCTTTGCCGCCTACCCGGTCAACGTCTGGCTGATCCACGCCGGCGTGAAATCGGGCATGGGCCACCCCGGCGAGGCGCACCACCACGGCCACGGCTAGCGTGCCTGGGCGGGGCGGCGCGCCGTCGCGGGCCATTCCCCGCAGCCGCGCGAACGCGGGGGAATCGTCTAGACTCCTGATATCAATCAGGGTCTGGGCGACACCCCGATGCACCCGCCACCCGCCAACGAGGAGAACGCCATGGCCAAGGTCGCGATCTCTACCCGGTTGCCGATGTCGGTCGACGAAGTCTGGAAGATGATCGGTCGATTCAACGCGCTGTCCGAGTGGCATCCCGGGGTCGAGAGCAGCGATCTCGAGGACGGCGGCAAGGTGCGCCGTCTCGCGCTCGTCGGGGGCGGCGAGATCGTCGAACGCCTCGAGCGCATCGACGACGACGATCACGTCTACCGCTACACGATCGAGTCGAGCCCGCTGCCGGTAGCGAACTACGTCGCGGAGATCCGCGTCCAGCGGGCCGGTGAGGAGGGCTGTACGGTCGAGTGGAGCGGAGACTTCGAGGCCAGCGGGGCGCCGGAGGCCGACGCCACGCGGGTGGTCCGCGATATCTACACCGCCGGCCTGGACAATCTCAGGAAGCTCTACGGCGGCTGAGGGTTACGCCGTCGCCGGGTCGGTTCCTAGTTGCCGAACAGCCCGCGGACGGTCTCCTTGATCGATTCGCCGACGCCCTTGACCCTGTCCACCGCCTTCTCCGACGACGACTTGTCGTCCCGGCTCATGCCGGTGTCGCTGGCCAGCGCGGTCGCGCAGGGGTCGTCGTCGGCGGTCAGCCGGTCGTAGAGCCCCTGCGCCAGGATCGACAGCCCGCTGGTGGCGATCGCGGCGCCGGCGGAGACGCCGGTCATCAGCGTGGCCTTGGTGTCCAGGCCCGCCTTCGGCTCGGCCAGCGTGCCCCGCAGCCGGACCAGCTCGGCGAGCTGGCCGGTGCTGATGCCGACGCCCTCGCGCGCCTGGGGCGTGAAGCCGATGTCGAGGCCCTCGGTCTCGAGGTTGACCAGGCCGCTGCCGATGACGTTCATCTTGCGGGTGGCCAGCGCGATTCCGCGGTCGGTCGCGGCGATACCGTCGCGGATGTCGAACTTGGCGACCGCGCACTCCATGCGGTTGGTCTCGTCGTCCCCGGCAGCCGGGTTGAGCTTGCGGTAGGCGCTGACGATCAGGTCGGAGGTAGCCGAGTTCGAGCCCTGGCTCTTCAGCAGGCCCGGTCCGGACGTGACCAGGAAATCACCGTCCAGGCCGGCCATGATCTCGGCGATGCTGCGGCCCGTGCCGCGGACGTCGATCGAGAGGTCGGTCGGCGCCTCCTCGACGATGTTGGCGAAGGCGGGGAGCCGGCCGGGCAGTAGGCCCTCGACGGCGAGGTCGAGATCGACCGTGGCGAGATCCTCTTCCGCCTGCAGGCGAAGGGTCGAGTCCAGTGCGCCCCCGGCGACGTTGGCGGTGAACGGTGCGAGCCGCAGGTCGCCCTGCTCGAGCACGGCACGCGCGTTGACGTTCTCGAGCGCGACGTCGCCGAGGTCGAGCTCCCGCACGTCCAGGGTGACGTCCGCGTCAAAGGCCACCAGGACACGGGTCGGTAGTGGCGTCGCCGGGAAGACCCTGGCCCCGGCCGGCGTCGGTGTCTTCCCGGAACCTGTCAGGCCCGCGATGTCCAGGCGGTTGGCGTAGAGCCGCGCGGTGAGGTGGGGGCGTTCGGCGGGGACGTAGGCCAGTTCGCCTGAGAGATCGGATTCGGCGAGCCGGAGCTTCAGGCCGGTGATTCCGTAGCCCTCCCCGGTGTCGGCCAGTTGCCCCGAGAGCTCGACCGGCCCTGCCCGGGGCGCCGCGTCCGGCTGCCACGGCACGAGGCCGGCGAGCGAATCCGCGCGCAGGTCCAGCGCGAGATCCACGCCCTTGCCGTGCAGCGGCCGGGCGACCTCGCCCGCCACGGTGAGGGTCGCCTCCCCGAAGCGCAACGAGAGATCGACCGGGTAGCTGCTGTTGCGCAGGAACCGCTCCGCGGTGCCCACCGCGCCGTCGGCCTCGACGGGTATCCCGTTGTAGTCGGCGCGGACGGCGACGGCCACCGGGCCATCCCCGCGGCCCGGGACGAGCAGGATCTCGCCGATGGTCGTGACGTCTGTCGTCCCGGTGCGGCCGTCGCGGAAGGTCACCCGGGCATCCCGCACCTCGATTTCGTCGACGGCGAACAGGCGCGGCCCCGTGGCGTCGGCGGACGGCGCGGCCGTTTCGTCGGCGGGCACGTCGGGGACCCAGTTGCCCACGCCGGCGTGATTCGTCTCGAGATGGATCTCGGGAGAGAAAAGGGCGAGACGGTCGACCCGGACCTCGCCGCCGAGCAGCGGGAGCAGGGCCACCTCCAGCTCGAGCCTCGCGACGCGCAGCATCTCCGGGCGGGAGGCCCATTCAGCGTTGCCGAGGCGCACGTCCTCGACGACGAGCGAGGGACTCAGCGAGACGACCAGTTCGATCGGCCCGTCGATCGCCAGGTCGCGGCCGGTCCGGGCCTCGACCAAGGCGACGAGGTCGTCCTTGTAGTCGTTGGCGTCGATGCGGCTCAGGGCGATGACGAGTACCGCACAGAGGACGGCCACGAGGCCCGCCGCGATCGTCGCGATCTTCTTCACGCCCACGTCCGTTCTCCTCGTCGGGGCCGCGTCCGGGGACCGGGGGTCCCGGCGCAAGCATAGTGCGTCGCGTGCGCCGCTGCCCTCCGCGTTAGCCAAGCGCGCCACCCGGCCGTTTCCCGGTGGCCGTGAGTGAGGTCAACCCGGGGGCGGCCCGGGTGGTCTAGAATCAGCGCTCCGCTTAACCCGGATAGCGCCACCAACACATGAAAGTCGCCTACATCTTCTCCAGCCAGGGCCACACCGTCTCCTACAAGCTCGGCAAGATGATCCTTCCGCAGCTCGAGGAGGACGCGCACGGCGTCGACGTCGTCGGCATGTTCTTCTTCGAGGACAACAACTACGTCCTGGTCAAGGGCGACCCGCTCGGCGAGCGGCTGGCCGCGGTGGCCAAGCGCCAGGGCATCCTTCTCATGGGTTGCGACCAGTGCTGCTACGAGCGCGAGATCCACGAAAAACTCGTCGACGGTGCGACCATCGGCTGCTTCCCGAACCTCTACAAGGCCCTCTCCGGCAACATGCCGGACCAGGTGATCACGCTCTAGCGGGGCGTGCCCCGCGTTGTCCGCGTCGTGGGCTTCCTGCCAAAATGCGTGCTTCGACCCGCCGGGCCGGCGCCGGGCCCGGGCGGATCCCTACTTACCGGCGGCGTCCGGGCCTCCAGACGACGGGGGCGGGGCGAGCGCGAGACGCACGGACCGATGGTGAATCATGTACGTTGACGAAATGAATCCGGGCGGCCGGTCCGCCCCGTCGAGACGGGGCCGGGCGGCCGTCCTCCTGGCCGTCCTCCTCGGGCTCGCCGGCTGCGCATCGAACCCCTACCCCGAGGACAAGGATCCCCTGGAGCCAACCAACCGGGCCATGTACGCGTTCAACGACGCGCTCGACAAGGTGCTGCTGGAGCCGGTCTCCGACGTCTACGTCGCCGTGACGCCACGCCCCGTCCGTGCCGGGGTGACCAACTTCTTCATCAACCTCGCCTACCCCGGCGTGGTGCTCAACGACCTGCTGCAGGGCAAGGTCGACCACGCGATGTCGGACACCGGGCGGTTCCTCGTCAACAGCACGGTCGGCATCCTGGGCCTCTTCGACCCGGCCAGCGACCTCGGCATCGAGCGGCGCGAGGAGGACTTCGGCCAGACCCTGGCGGTCTGGGGCGCCGACGAGGTGGCTCACCTGCACCTGCCGCTGATCGGTCCCAACTCGGTGCGCGACGCCCCGGGCCTGCTGGTCGAGGGGTTCACCAACCTGCTCTACTATTTCGAAGGCAGCGTCGCGTTGCCGCTGACGGTGCTGCGGGTGATCAACGAGCGGGCGAACCGCGGCACGGCGATGAAGATCCGCGAACAGGCCGCCCTCGACCCCTATCTGTTCACGCGCGAGGCCTACCGCCAGCGACGCCGATACCTGATCCACGACGGCAACCCGCCACGCGAGCGCTTCGATGACGCCGGGGCGATGATCCTGCTCCCCCTCCCGCCGGGAGACCGCGATACGCCGTTGCCGGCCGGCGAGGCGGGGTAGCCCGCGACAGCCGGGCCGCCGGGGTTTCCGCCCTCCCGTCGCGGGCACATCGCCCGTGGCATGATGGCGCATCCCTCCTGAACGGGAGGCGGTCATGACCGCCGCGCGCGCGACCGACGCCACGGTCGACTTCTACCGGGACCTGCCGGCACTGCGCTCCTTCACGGAGTCGACCGAGGCGTCGCGTCACGTCGACCTGCCCGGAGCATGGTGGGTGGTGATCACCGACGTCGCCGGTTCCACTTTGGCGATCGAGACCGGTGCCTACAAGAAGGTCAACACGGTCGGCGTGGCGTGCATCGCCGCGGTCGCCAACATCGACCGCGCCCTGGAGCTGCCATTCGTCTTCGGTGGCGACGGGGCCACGATGGCGATCCCGGACGCGCTCCATGATCGGACCGTCGTCGCGCTGCGCGGCGCTCAGCGCCTGGCGCGCGAAAGTTTCGGGCTGGACCTGCGCGCCGGCCTGGTGCGCATCGGGGAGCTGCAGGCGGAGAGCCTGTGGGTGCGCCTGGCGAAGGTGCGCCTGTCGCGCCACGTCACCCAGCCGGTCCTGTCGGGACGCGGCTGGGACGAGGCCGAGCGGCGGCTCAAGGACCCGGCGGCGCCCGGGATCCGGCGCGTGGCGGAGGAGGACGGGCCGGCCGAGGCCGATTTCTCCGGCTTCGAGTGCCGCTGGCAGAACGTGCCGAGCTTCCGGGATCACAAGCTCTCGCTTCTGGTCTCGGCGACATCGCGCGATGCGGAAGTAAACCACGCCACCTACCGGCGCGTTCTGGAGCACATCGGCCGGATCTACGGCGAGGTCGCGCACTACCATCCACTGCGTGCGGAGCGGATGCGGTTGACCTTCAGCCCGGCCCTGCTGTCGCACGAGGGGCGGGTGCGCACCGGGCGGCGGCGGGGTTGGCAGCGGATCGGTTACCTCCTGCGGCTGCTGCTGCTGAACCTCGCCGGACGGGTGCTCTTCGCGCGCGACATGGACACCGCGGCGGTCGCGTGGAGCCGCTACCGGGACGACCTGGTGGAGAACACCGACTTCCGCAAGTTCGACGGCATGCTGCGCCTGGTCATCGACGGCAGCGAGGCGCAGGCCGCGCAGCTGCAGGCGTTCCTCGAGGAGGCCTGCGCTCGGGGCGACCTGGTTTACGGCCTGCACAAGTCGCGCGAGGCGCTGGTCACCTGCATCGTGCGCTCCTACGAGCGGGACCACCTGCACTTCGTCGACGGCAGTGACGGCGGATACGCGCTCGCGGCGCGTGACCTCAAGCGGCGGCTGGAAGCGAGGCGGCCACCCGGCGCGTAGTCCGGTGATGCGCCGTCCGGGTCTGGCACCGTGGCGCCGCATTGGGGGCAGGCGGTCAGCGGTCGGTCGCGCTGCGGTCCGTGTCGACCTCCTTCCCCTGCAGGGGTCGTGCAGCCGCCGACCCGGGATCCTCGTACCAGCGCACGCCCGCCTTGTCGCTGCGCTCGAACTCGGCGATCACCTGCGCGCCGAGCAGCAGGATCACCGCGGCGGCCTCGAGGTAGAGCAGGGCGATCACCGCCGTCCCGAGCGAACCGTAGACCGTGTCCACCACGGAGACGTGATCGAGCCACCAGGTGAACAGCCCGCGGACGATCTCCCAGAGCGCGGCGGCGACCACACCGCCGACCGCTGCACGCGAGACGGGGATGTTGATCACCGGCAGGACCTTGTAGATCGATGCGAACAGCAGCGCCACGCCGAGAAATCCGAGAGTCCAGAGGACGAAGACCGCGGCGCCCGAGAACGGCACGTGCAGCCCGAGCAGGGTGAGCTCGTGGTGCGAGAGCCAGTCGATGGCGACGATCAGCGCGGTCAGGACGGCCAGGGCGAGCGACAGCGCCAGCACGTAGAGGTAGGGGAGTACCGTCGACACCCAGACGCGGCGGTCGGCGTGGTGCGCGTGGCGGCGGAAGATGATCGCGATCGCGTCCTCGAGCATGCGGAACGCCAGCGAGCTGAAGAAGATCATGACGCACAAGCCGACCCAGCCGATGACCTGGCGTTCGTCGAGCAGTGCTCCGACCGTCGTCGCGAGGCTTTCCGCCTGACTGGGCACCATCAGCCGGAGCTGCGTGGTCACGACTTCCAGCAGCCGCTCCTCGCTGACCACGTGCGACAGCGCGACCGTGACCACCGCGAGCAGCGGTATCACGGAGAGCAGGACGTTGAAGGCGACGCCGCCGGCCAGCAGCAGGCCACGGTTGCGGGCGAAGTCGGAGAGCACACGCCGGACGAAATCGAGGTAGCGACGCACTTGCAGGCAGTCCTGGCCGGGTCGGGGCGGTCGAGCGGGCAGCGGTCGTCTCCTCCTGTTCACCGGCCGCGCTTGTCCCGATTATAGGCATGCCGGTCCGGGGCACGCCGTGGCCTGTGGTCAGTTCACGAGGATGAACAGCGCGCTGCGCCCGCGTTGCAGGTTCAGGAGCAGGCGTTCGCCCGAGGTTTCGAGCGCCGCCATGGCGTCGATCGATGGCACCGCCACACGGTTGATCGACAGCACGATATCACCCTCCCTCAGGCCGCTCGACCAGGCGGGGCTACCGTGTTCCACGTCGCTGACGAGCACCCCCTCGACCCGGCCGCGCAGGGGGTGATCGGGTCCGAGATCGCTGAAGCGCGCGCCGGCGAGACGCGGATCCACGCCTGCACCTTCCAGGTGACCGATGACTGGTTCGGCGATCTCGAGGGTCAGCGCGAGCGGCCGGCCATCGCGCAGGATGCCGAGCTCGACCGTCTCGCCGATGCGCCGCAGGCCGACGATGTTGCGCAGCTGGGCGACACCGCGGAGCGGCACGCCGTCGACGGTCACGATGACGTCGCCGGGACGGAGACCGGCCCGCTGCGCCGGCGAGCCGTCCGCCAC
>JAWVZO010000044.1:0-15683 GCA_033722135.1 Gammaproteobacteria bacterium
CCGGCACGGAGGATGCGCGGTTGACCCGCGCATCCTCGCCCGCCGGACAGCCGTCATTTGCCCCCGCGGGGGTTCCCAGGAGTAACCCGTACATGACCCAGGTGATCGCACGGCGTTCCGGCATGACCCTCTACTCGGATCCGACCTGCCCCTACAGCCATCGCACGAGACTGGTGGTCGCCGAGAAGGGCATCAACGTCGATATCATCGACTCCCAGCCCGGCCGCCTCCCCGAGGACCTGATCGACCTCAACCCCTACAACTCGATGCCGACGCTGGTCGACCGCGACCTCGTCCTGTACGACTCCAGGGTGATCATGGAGTACCTCGACGAGCGCTTCCCTCATCCGCCGCTGCTGCCGGTCGACCCGGTCTCGCGCGCCAAGTCCCGGCTCGTCCAGTACCGCATTGAGAACGACTGGTACGGCCTGATCACCGACCTCGGCTCGCGCAGTGAGAAACGGGCCAGCAAGGCCCGCAAGACCCTTGCCGACGGGCTCCAGGCGAGCGGGGACGTGTTCTCGGCGATGCCCTTCTTCCTCAGCGCCGAGCTGACGATGATCGACTGCATCCTCGCGCCGCTGCTCTGGAGGCTGCCCGTCTACGGGGTCGAGCTCCCCGCGCGCAGCCCGGCACTCGACTACATGAAACGCATGTTCGCGCGGCCCGCGTTCCGGGAGAGCCTGAGCGCCGCCGAGCGCGAGATGCGTGAGTAACGCGCGCGCGGAACGCCTGCAAGTCCCGGAGCGACGATGGCCGACCAGGCCCAGATGACCTCCAACCGTCCCTACCTGATCCGGGCGATCCATGCCTGGGTCGTCGACAACGACTGCACGCCCTACCTGCTGGTCGACGCGAACGCCGCGGGCGTCGCCGTGCCCACAGAACACGTGGAGGAGGGCCGCATCGTCCTCAACATCAGCCCCCGGGCGACCGAGCACCTCGAACTGGGAGACGAGACGATCAGCTTCCGGGCGAGGTTCGGCGGGCGGCCGACCGCCGTGCACCTGCCGGTCGGCGCAGTGCTGGCGATCTACGCCAGGGAGAACGGCCAGGGGATGATGTTCCCGCCCGACGAGGGGGGTGGAGGCGACGACGAGCCGCCCCCGGACAAGCCGTCCGGCGACGGCAGCCGCCCGGCGCTCAAGGTGGTCAAGTAGGGGGCGAAGCGTGATCGAGGTCGTCCAGGGCGATATCACCCGGCTCGAGGTCGACGCCATCGTCAACGCGGCCAACAGCAGCCTTCTCGGCGGCGGCGGCGTCGACGGGGCGATCCACCGGGCGGCGGGACCGGAGCTGCTGGAGGCGTGCCGCCCGCTCGGCGGCTGCCCAACCGGCGAGGCGCGCATCACGCCCGGTTTCCGGCTCCCGGCGCGATGGGTGATCCACACCGTCGGCCCGGTGTGGCACGGCGGCGATCGCGGCGAGGAGACCTTGCTTGCTTCCTGCTACGCGCGCTCCCTGGAACTTGCCGAGGCGCACGGCGCGCGCAGCGTCGCCTTCCCGGCGATCAGCACCGGGGTCTACGGTTTCCCGAAGGCGCGCGCCGCGGCGATCGCCGTGACCGAATTGCGTGCCCGCGAGGCCGGATTCGACCGTCTGGTCGCCTGCTGCTTCAGCGCCGCCGATGCGGAGATCTACCTTAACCTGCTCGCCTGAGGAGGGGCGCGGCTGCTGCCGCGCTGCTCTCGTCGCCGGACGGCGCGCTCGCGGTCTTTTGTAGGCCGCGCTGGAGTCCGGCGCGATGCGGGCTGCGGGGGCGCCGTGCCGAAGCGCGCCCCGCGGGGCGGGTGGGCCAGTGCCTGGAAGTCAGTCGACGTACTCGAAGACGTTCACGACCCGCTGCACGCCGCCGACCCGGCGCGCCTCCTCGATGGCGGCCTGGGCCTCCGCGCGGGTGACGAGGCCCATCAGGTAGACCGAGCCCGACTCGGTGACCACCTTGACCCGGGCGGGCGTGAAGGACGGCAGCTTGATCCTCAGCAGCCGGGTCTTGACCTTCGACGTGATCAACGTGTCGCTGGCGCGGGCGGTCATCGCGCTGGGCGCGGCGACCGTGATCTCGTTGACCACCCGCTTGACGTGCTCGACCTCCTGCGCGATCGCCTCGGCCCGGGCGCGCAGCGCTGGGGAGGGCGCCTGGCCGGTCAGCAGCACCGTCAGGTTGAAACTGGTCGCGTTGACGTGCGCCTGGCCGGAGAGCGCCGAGTCGTTGCGGATCCGTGAGGCGATCTTCAGCTCGATGCTCTGGTCCTCGAGCATGATGCCGGTCGTGCGGCGATCGTAGGCGACCGTCGCGCCGGTGGCCGCGCCGGTTACGACCGCGGCGGCGCAGCCCTGCAGCACCACGACGACCAGAGCCAACAGGATCAGGGGGATTCTCATCTGCGCTTCTCCTTGCATTGCGGACGTTCGGACGGTTCAGGTGCCGAAGGCGTCGCGGATCCATTCTACTTCATGGCCGCCGTCGGCCGCGGGGTGGATCGCGACGACGTCGAAGCGTGCCGGGGCCGACTCGCCACGGCGCTGCAGGTAGTGGCGGGCCGCGGTGATCAGCCGGCGCTGCTTGGTCACGGTGACCGTCTCCTCGGCCCTGCCGAAGCGGGTATCCCGCCGGTAACGGACCTCGACGAACACCACCACGCCCCCGTCGGCCATCACCAGGTCGAGCTCGCCACCGCGGCACCGGTGGTTGCGTGCCAGGAGAGAGAGACCCGCGTCGCGCAGGTGCTCCAGCGCGAGGTTTTCGGCCGAAGGTCCGTCGAGGGAAGGCATCTCGGAGGGTGCCCGGCCGGGCTAGCGGTCGGCGCTTGGCGACCGGGCGTTCGCCATCTCCAGCGGCGGGGTGTAGCCGAGCAGCTGCGGTTGCCCTTCCCTGAACTCGGCACAGAGCAGCTGGCGGTGCACGACGCCGGCTTCGTCGAGCCACAGCAGCCCGGTCTGGGCGTCGAGGCGGCTGCCCTGGTCGGCCTGCATCCGCGACAGGTAGGGCAGGATGTGGAAGGCGTCGGCGCCGAGCGCGAACAGGCGTTCGCGGGGACCGCTCGCAGCGGGCAGCCCGCCCGCCAGCGCGGGGTCGGCGGCGCCCAGGGTCCATGGCATGTCACAGAAGCGCACGCCGTTGAGGTCGCGGTTGGCCTCGGGCCCGCTGCCCGGAGCGTAGACGTGCGAGGTGGCGTAGACGGGGAGCTCGGCGGCGTGGTGGAAGGCCAGCTGGGGCTTCAGCTGGCGAGCCAGAAGCGGCAGCGCGACGAGAAAGACCGCATCGGCATCGCGTCGCCGGCGAGGCTCGAACTCGATCGAGCGGCGCAGCAGGCCGCGCAGTTCACGGTAGCGGGCCTGGCTGGCGTTCAGCCCGAGGAGATCGGTGATCGGCTGCGAGAAGTCGTTTTCGCTGGGGTCGTAGCCGCGGGTCTCGAGCACCGTGCCGCCGAGTTGCTCCCACCGGGCCCGGAAGGCAGCGGCGACACGTTGCCCGAAGTCGGTGGTCGGGGTCAGCACCACGACCTGGCGATGGCCGTCGTACCAGGCGCGGTGGGCCACCTCGCCGGCCTCGTCCTCGGGGGCCAGCGCGAACTGGCGCAGGAATCCCCCGGGCGTGGCTTCCAGCGGCGCGAGGCGGTTCAGGGCGAGGACGGGCACCGGCAGCGTGGTCGACGCCAGTTCGGCCACGGCCTCCTTGCGCAGCGGCCCGACCACCATCTCGGCGCCGTCGGCAATGGCGTCGCCGTAGGCGTTCAGGACGTTGCTGCCGCTGCTGTCGTAGAACCTGACGGAGACCCGTTGGCCCGGCTCGGCGAGTTCAGGAGGTTCGGCCCCGGCGAACAGCGCGGCGAGGAAACCGTCGCGTATCGCCTCTGCCGCGCTCGCCACCGGGCCGTGCATGGGCAGCAGCACCGCGATGTTCGACGGCGTCGGCTCGGCCGCGCGGTCGGCGATCACCCGTTCGAGTAGTTCGGGGTGGGCGGGGTGGTCCGGGTAGGCGGCACGCCATTCGGCCAGCTCGGCCTCCAGCGCAACCTCGTGGCGGGGCGGGCCGGAGGCGATGCGCGCGAGCGCGATCCACCCGGCCAGCCCGGACTCGACCGTTTTGGCCTCGGGCAGCGTGGGTCCGAGATCGCGCAGCGCTCCAAGCAGGGCGTGCTGGTTGGTCAGGATGGCCTCGGGCTCCTCGAGCATGGAGTCGAGCAGCAACCGCTCGCGCGCGCTCGCCAGCGTGTCCCCCGAGTGGAGTAGCGCGCGGGCGCGAAGCTCGAGGTGCTGGCGGCGCAACGGGAGCGGCAGCCGGTCGGAGACCGTCGGCGGCAGGCGCCGCAGGGCCATGGCGGGTCGGGAGCGACCGAGGTCGATCTCGGCGAGCAGCAGGTTGCGCCGCAGCGCCAGATCGTCCGCCTCGGGGGGAAGCTCGGTGGATCGCACGACCTGCCCGGCGCGATCGAGCTCCGCCGCGCGGATCAGCAACTTGGCGGCGGCGAGGCGCAGCGTGGCCCGGTCCCGCGCGTCCCGCGCCTCCGCGGCCGCGGCGAGGTAGGCCACGGCGGCCCCGGTGAACTCACCCCGCGACTCCAGGGCGCGTGCCGCCTCGACACCGGCCTCGGGTCGGGATGGGCGCTCTTCGGGTACGCCGGCGCAACCGGCCAGCAGGAGCAGCAGCAGGAGAACGATCAGGCGCGGAGTGGCGTTCGATTGCACGGTCGGATGTTTCCGGGCAGGATGCCACGCGGGGTCTGCGTGGGCTTCCGTGGACGGCAGCGGCAAGTATCGGGACGGGGTCGAGGGGTGTCAAATAAGGCCGGCGTACTCTACGTGGTCGCGACCCCGATCGGCAATCTGGCCGACATCGGCCGGCGCGCGATCGAGGTCCTCTCGGCCGTCGACCTCGTCGTCGCCGAGGATACCCGCCACACCGGGCGGCTGTTGCGCCACCTCGGGATCGATCGCCCGCAGACCGCCTGCCACGAGCACAACGAGCGGGAGGTGACCGACGGCCTGGCCGCGAAGCTCCTCGGGGGCGCATCCCTGGCCCTGGTCAGCGACGCAGGAACGCCGCTGGTCAGCGATCCTGGTTTTCGTCTGGTGCGCGCGGCGCGCGAGGCGGGCGTGGAGGTGGTGCCGGTGCCCGGGCCGTGCGCGGCGGTGGCCGCGCTCTCCGTCGCCGGGCTGCCGACCGACCGGTTCGCGTTCGAGGGGTTCCTGCCCGCGCGCGAGGCCGCGCGCCGCGCCCGTCTCGAAGAGCTGGCGGGGGAGACGCGGACGCTGGTCTTCTACGAGGCGGGACGCCGGCTCGCCGCGTGCCTCGCGGACCTGCGTCGCTGCTTCGGTGCCGGCCGGCGCGCGGTGCTGGCGCGTGAGCTGACCAAGCTGCACGAAACCGTGATCGCCGCGGAACTCGGCGAACTCGAGACGAGGGTTGCTGACGATCCCGACCAGGCCCGGGGGGAGTCGGTCCTCGTGGTGGCCGGGGCATCCGCGCCCGACTCCGACCGGGACCGGGAAACCGACAGGCTCCTGGGCGTGCTGCTCGACGAGGGTCTGCCCGTCAGCCGTGCCGCCGCCGTCGCGGCCCGGATCTGCGACGTGCCGAAACGACGGCTCTACGCCCGCGCCCAGGAGCTACACGACACCCGGGGCGGTCGCGGGGAATAGCTTCGCCTGTTGTCGGGCCATCGCACCGGGAGTATCGTGGCGCGGGGAGTCGGCCGGGCAGCCGCTGCGTCCATCCGGGGCGCGGAGGAAAGTCCGGGCTCCACAGGACGGGGTGCCAGGTAACGCCTGGGGGGCGCGAGCCCACGGAAAGTGCCACAGAAAACAGACCGCCCAAGCGCGCGAGCGCCGGCAAGGGTGAAAAGGTGCGGTAAGAGCGCACCGCGCCGGTGGCAACACACGGCGGCACGGTAAACCCCACCCGGAGCAAGACCAAGTAGGGGAACGGGCGGTTCGCCGCCACGTGTGGTCCGCACGGTTCCCGGGTAGGTCGCTCGAGGCGCGTCGCGAGGCGCGTCCCAGATGAATGGCTGCCCACGACAGAACCCGGCTTACAGGCCGGCTCCCCACCTTTATCGCCCGCTGCCCCGGTTGATACGCGAGTGACCCGCGCCTCTTTAGCGGTTTTCAAGCTTTCAACCCCAACCGCCTGATTTGTCAATTCTTGTCTTGCTCCATCGCGGCGAGAGAGGGATGATCATGCTCTAAGTTCCTGTGTTTTAAGAAGGAAATCCTCTTTATCGCGCTTGACAGGTGGAACAACCGCTCCCTATAGTGTTCCGAAGTGGGAGAGAGTGGGATAAAGGGGAAAATAGTGCAACGGGAGACGCGGTGTTCCGCGGTATCAACCCGCTGACGCTCGACAGCAAGGGCCGCCTGGCGATCCCGACCAAGTACCGGGAGCGCCTGCAGGCCGAGTCGGGCGGACGCCTCGTGGTCACCGTCGACCGCGAGCGTTGCCTGCTGCTCTACACCCTGCCCGAGTGGGAAGAGATCGAGCGCCGCCTGATGCGCCTGCCGACCCTCAACCGCAAGGTGCGCCGCTTGCAGGGGCTGCTGATCGGGCATGCCACGGACATCGAGCTCGACGGTCATGGCCGGGTCCTGCTGCCCGCCGTCCTGCGCGAGATCGCGTCTCTCGACCGCAAGGCCGTGCTGATCGGCCAGGGAAACAAGTTCGAACTCTGGGACGAGGAGGCCTGGATCGCCCGCCGCGAGAGCTGGCTGGCCGAAGAGGAGGACGACGACGACGGCGATCTCGCCGGGGACCTCGGTTCCCTCGCGTTCTGATCGCGGTGGCCGTGCACGACCTCCATCAGCCGGTTCTGCTGGCTGAGGTGCTGGCGGCATTGCGGGTGCGCCCGGAGGGGATCTACCTCGACGGGACCTTCGGGCGCGGCGGCCACAGCCGGGCGATTCTCGCCGGGCTGGGTCCGCGGGGCCGGCTGCTGGCCATGGACAGGGACCCGGACGCCGTCGCGGCCGGGATGCGGATCGAGGACCGCAGGTTCGTTATCGAACGCGGGAGTTTCGCCGACATGGGCGACATGCTTCAGAACCACGGGGTGCAGGGTGCCGTCGACGGCATTCTGCTCGACCTCGGTGTCTCCTCGCCGCAGCTCGATGACGCCGCCCGCGGGTTCAGTTTCCAGCACGACGGCCCCCTGGACATGCGTATGGACCCGGAGCGTGGCGAGCCGGCGTCGGCCTGGCTCGCACGGATCGGCGCCGAGGAGCTGGCCGATGTCCTCTGGCGGCTCGGCGAGGAGCGCTACAGCCGGCGCATCGCCCGCGCGGTGGTCGCCGCGCGGGACCTGGCGCCGATCGAGACCACGGCACGGCTGGCCTCTGTGGTGGCCGGTGCGGTGCCGCGCCGCGAGCCGGGCAAACACCCCGCGACCCGCACGTTCCAGGCGATCCGGATCCACATCAACCGGGAACTCGATGCCTTGCGGCAGGGGCTCGAGGCCGCCGTGCCGGCGCTGGCGCCATCCGGGCGCCTCGCGGTGATCAGCTTCCACTCCCTGGAGGATCGCATCGTCAAGCGTTTCCTGCGCGACCGCAGCCGGCCCGTCGACGACCTGCCTCCCGACCTCCCGGTACGTGGCGCGCCGCCGGCCGCGGAACTCCACCTGGTGGGGAAGCCGCGCCGTCCCGGTTCCGACGAGGTGGCCGCCAACCCCCGCGCGCGCAGTGCCGTGCTCCGCGTCGCCGAGAGGCTGGGGGCATGATCACGGAGCGTCTGGTGGCGTTCCTCCTGGCGCTCGTCGCGCTGGCCACGGCGCTCGGGGTCGTGCAGGCGAAGCACGCCAGCCGGGTCGAGTTCAACCGGCTGCAGTCGCTGCATGCCGAACGCGATGCGATGGACATCGAGTGGGGGCGGCTGCAGCTCGAGCAGAGCACCCTGGCCCAGCACGCGCGGATCGAGGAGGCCGCCCACCGGGAGCTCGGCATGGTCCTGCCCGCGCGTCCCCACCTGCTGAGGATCGGCCCGTGAGGACGCATCCCGAAGCGCATCGCGGTTACGCCGAGGAGGAGACCGCCTCCGTGACGATCGGCGCGTTGCGACGGCGGTTCGTCCTCGGCGTGCTTCTGGTCGGGCTCGCGGCCCTGGTCTGGCGCGCCTTCGAGCTGCAGCTCGAGGACCGTGAGTTCCTGCGTGGCCAGGGCGAGGCCCGCCACCTCCGGGTGGTCAGCGTGCCCGCGCACCGCGGGATGATCACCGACCGTCACGGCGAGCCGCTGGCGATCAGCACTCCGGTCGATTCGGTGTGGGCCAACCCGCGGGAACTCAGCGTGGTCCGCGACAGACTGCCGGAACTCGCCGGGCGGCTCGGCTTCACGACCGATGCGCTGCAGCAGCTGCTGGCCGGGCGCGGCGACCGGGAGTTCGTCTACCTGCGCCGCCACGTGGCGCCCGACCTGGCGCGCGAGGTGATGGCACTCGACCTCCCGGGCGTGGCGCTGCAGCGCGAGTACCGCCGCTACTACCCGGCGGGCGAGGTCGCCGGGCACGTGATCGGCTTCACCAACATCGACGACGTCGGCCAGGAGGGGATCGAGCTCGCCTACGACGAACACCTGCGCGCCGAACCGGGCAGCAAGCAGGTCATCAAGGATCGTCTCGGCCACGTGGTCGACGAGGTCGGCCGGCTCCGCGAACCGCGCCCTGGACACGACCTGCGGCTGAGCCTCGACCGGCGCATCCAGTACCTCGCCTACCGCGAGCTGAAGGCCGCGGTGCAGAAGCACCAGGCCCGTTCCGCGACCGCGGTGGTGCTCGACGCGCGCACCGGCGAGGTGCTCGCGATGGTCAACCAGCCGTCGTTCAACCCCAACAACCGCCGTCTGCTGCAGGGCGACAAGTACCGCAACCGGGCGGTGACCGACGTCTTCGAGCCGGGATCGACGCTGAAGCCGTTCACCATCGCCGCGGCGCTCGACAGCGGTCGCTACCGTCCCGGGACACCGATCGACACCACCCCGGGCTGGTACCAGGTCGGCCGCCTGACGGTGCGCGACCACCGGGACTACGGCCTGATCGACGTCGCCCGGGTGATCACCAAGTCGAGCAACGTCGGTGCCAGCAAGATCGCGCTCGACCTGCCGGCCGAGCGGCTCTGGAAGGTGCTCGACGGAGCCGGTTTCGGCGCCTCGACCGGCGTCGGTTACCCGGGCGAATCACCGGGGCTGCTGACCTCCCCGCGCCGCTGGGGCGAGGTCGAGGTGGCGACCCTTTCCTACGGCTACGGCGTCTCGGTGACCGCGCTGCAGCTGGCCCAGGCGTACGCCATGCTGGCCAACGGCGGAATGCGCGTGACCCCCACGCTGCTGGCCCGAGAGGAGCTTCCGGCAGGGGAGCGGGTCCTGCCCCGTCGGGTGGTCGACGACCTGCTGCAGATGATGGAGACCGTGGTCAGCCCCGTCGGCACGGCCCAGCGGGCGGCGGTGACCGGCTACCGCGTTGCCGGCAAGACCGGCACGGTCAAGAAGTCGATCGCCGGCGGTTACGCCGACGACCGCTACGTCGCGCTCTTCGCCGGCCTGGCCCCGGCCACGCGGCCGCGCCTGGTGACCGTGGTGGTCGTCGACGAACCGCGCGGCGAGGACTACTACGGAGGTCTCGTCGCGGCCCCCGCCTTCGCCCGCATCATGACCGGCGCACTGCGCCTGATGAATGTGGCGCCCGACGACCCCGCCGCCTGGCAGGCCGGCGAGGCGGTCGGCCCGCGGGACGGGGCGACATGATGGCCGCGCGGGCGAACGGTGATGCTTGGACCGCGGCCCGGCTGCTCGACGGTCTCGTCTCCTGGCCGGGCGGCGAGCTGCCGATCGGGGGGCTGTGCAGCGACAGCCGACGCTGCGCACCCGGCGACCTCTTCCTCGCCTGGCAGGGCGGGCGCGAGCATGGCCTCGCCCACCTGGCCGAGGCGGAACGTGCCGGCGCGGCGGCGGCGCTCTACGATCCACAGGGAGCAGGGGCACCACCTTCGTCAGGCATTCCCCTGCTCGCGGTGCCCGGGCTTCGCGAACTGGCCGGGACCCTCGCCGACCGGTTCTTCGGCAAACCCTCGCGCGGGCTGACGGTGTTCGGGGTGACCGGGACCAACGGCAAGACGTCGGTCTGCCACTTCCTCGCCCAGGCGTTCGACGAGCCCGGCGCGCGCTGCGGGCTGATCGGGACCCTCGGCAACGGCTTCCTGGGCGCGCTCGAGCCGGCGACCCACACCACGCCGGACGCCGTGGCCCTGCATGGCGGCCTGGCCCGGCTGCGCGACGCGGGCGCACGGCGGGTGGCGGTCGAGGTCTCCTCGCATGCCCTCGACCAGGCGCGGGTGGCCGGGGTGCGCTTCGACACCGCGGTGTTCACCAACCTGACCCACGAGCACCTCGACTACCACGGGGACCTGGCCGGCTACGCCAGGGCCAAGCGGCGCCTGTTCCACCAGCCCGGACTGCGCCGCGCCGCGCTGAACCTCGACGACCCGCTCGGCGCGACGTGGCTCGACGGGCTCGGTGCCGGCATCGAGTCGCTCGGCTTCGGGTTCGATCGGCGCGCTGCGGTGCGCGGCGTCGCCCTTGACCTGGACGCCGAAGGGCTCGCGCTCGAGGTCGTGTTCGAGGGCGCGCGAGGGACACTGAGGGTGCCGCTGCTCGGCCGCTTCAATGCCAGCAACCTGCTCGCCGCGCTCGCCGTGCTGCTGCTCGCCGGGATCGGCCTCGACGAGGCGCTGTCGCGGCTGGAACAGGTGCGCACGGTGCCTGGGCGCATGGAGCGTTTCGCGCGGGACAGTGGCCCACTCGCGGTGGTCGACTACGCGCACACCCCGGATGCGCTCGAGGTGGCGCTGCGCGCCGTGCGCGAGCACTGCCGGGGACGGCTCTGGTGCGTGTTCGGCTGCGGTGGCGATCGCGACCAGGCCAAGCGGCCGCTGATGGGCGCGGTCGCCGAACGCGGTGCCGACGTCGTGATCGTCACCGACGACAACCCGCGCCACGAGAACGGCGCGGCGATCGCCGGGGCGATCGTCGCCGGGGTCCGGGACCCCGCGGGCGTGGCGGTGATCCGGGATCGCGCCGCGGCGATCGAGCGGGCGCTGGCCGGCGCGGGTCCGGACGACGTGGTCCTGGTCGCCGGCAAGGGCCACGAGACCACACAGCAGGTCGGGGACGAGATGCGCCCGTTCAGCGACCGCGCCCTGGTGCGCCGCCTGCAGGAGGCGGCGGGATGAGCGTCGCCCTCGAACTCCGCGATGCCGCCGAGCTGATCGGCGGACGGCTGCAGGGCGCGGGCCCGGGGTTCCGCGGCGTGTCGACCGACAGCCGCTCGGTGCGCGCCGGGTCGCTCTTCGTGGCGCTCCGGGGCGAGCGGTTCGACGGCCACGACCACGTCGGCGCGGCCTTCGCCGGCGGGGCGGTCGCGGCCCTGGTCGAGCGCGACGTGCCGGGTCACGGCCCCCTGCTGCGGGTCGACGACACCGTCGCCGCGCTCGGCCGGCTGGCCGCCGGCTGGCGCGCCCGCTTCGACCTGCCGCTGATCGGCATCACCGGCAGCACCGGCAAGACCACGGTCAAGGAGATGGCCGCGACGATGCTCGGTCGCGGCGGTCCGGTGCTCGCCACGCGCGGCAACCTGAACAATCACATCGGCCTGCCCCTGACGCTGCTCGAGCTCGGCCCGAGCCACCGCGCCGCGGTGATCGAGATGGGCGCGAACCACACGGGCGAGATCGCCTACCTGACCGGCCTGGCCCGGCCGACCGTCGGCGTGGTGACCAACGCCGGGCCGGTGCACCTCGAGGGATTCGGCACGGTCGCGGGGGTGGCGCGTGGCAAGGGGGAGCTCTTCGCGGGGCTCGCGGCCACCGGCACGGCGGTGATCAACGTCGACGATCCGCACGCGGGTCTCTGGCACGAGCTCGCCGCCGACCGGCGCATCCTCACCTTTGGCATCGAGGCCGACGCCGACGTCACCACCGACCCCGGGGAGATCGCCGAGAGCGACGGGCTGCACCCGCGCCTGCGCTTTCCGTTGGCCACCCCGCTCGGGTCGATCACGGCGGAGCTGCCGCTCGCCGGGCGGCACAACGTCGCGAACGCGCTCGCCGCGACGGCCGCGGCGATGGTCGCCGGCGCCGACCTCGACGCGGTGCGCGACGGCCTGGCGGCGACGCCGGCCGTTCCCGGCCGCCTGCAGGGGGTCCCCGGCCCCGGCGGGGCGCTGATCATCGACGACACCTACAACGCCAACCCGACGGCGTTCGCCGCGGCGATCGAGCTGCTGGCCACCCGACCCGGACAGCGGTGGCTCGCGGTCGGGGACATGGCCGAACTCGGCGACGACGCGCCGCGCTGGCACGCCTGGGTCGGCGACCAGGCGCGGGCCCGGGGCATCGACCGTCTGCTCGCGGTCGGCACGCTCGCCGCGCGCGCCGCCGAATCGTTCGGCGAGCGGGGCGAGGTGTACGCGGACCAGGAGGCGCTGGTCGGCGTGCTGCGCGACGAGCTCGGCGCCGGGACCACGCTGCTCGTCAAGGGGTCGCGCTCGGCGCACATGGAACGCGTCGTCGAGGCGCTGGCCAGCCACGGGGAAGGAGAGGGCTGATGCTGTACCACCTGACCCAGTACCTCGTGGATCTGCACAGCGGGTTCAACGTGTTCCAGTACCTGACGCTGCGCGCGATCCTCGGCGTGCTGACCGCGCTGCTGATCTGCTTCCTGGTCGGGCCGGAGATGATCCGCCGCCTCAGCCGTTACCAAATCGGCCAGACGGTGCGCGACGACGGCCCCGCGAGCCACCTGACCAAGGCCGGCACGCCGACCATGGGCGGGGCGCTGATCCTCGTTTCGATCGCGGTCAGCACGCTGCTCTGGTCCGACCTCGGCAACCGTTACGTCTGGATGGTCCTGATCGTCACGCTGATGTTCGGCGCCATCGGCTGGGTCGACGACTACCGCAAGCTGGTGCTGCGCGACGCGCGCGGCCTGCCGGCGCGCTGGAAGTACTTCTGGCAGTCGCTGGTCGGCCTGGCGGCCGCCCTGGTGCTGATGGCGACCGCGGCCAGCCCGATGGAGACCCAGCTGATCGTGCCGTTCTTCAAGGACGTGGCGATCGATCTCGGCTGGCTGTTCGTGCCGCTGGTCTACTTCGTCATCGTCGGTTCGAGCAACGCGGTCAACCTGACCGACGGGCTCGACGGGCTGGCGATCCTGCCCACGGTGATGGTCGCCGGCGCGCTCGGCATCTTCGTCTACGTCACCGGCCACGTGAAGTTCGCCGGTTACCTGCAGATCCCGTACCTGCACGGCGTCGGCGAGGTCGTCGTCTTCTGCGGCGCGATGGTCGGCGCCGGGCTCGGCTTCCTGTGGTTCAACGCCTACCCGGCACAGGTGTTCATGGGCGACGTCGGCGCGCTGGCGCTCGGCGCGGCGCTGGGCATCGTTGCCGTGGTCGTGCGCCAGGAGCTGGTGCTGCTGGTCATGGGCGGGGTGTTCGTCGTCGAGACCGTCTCGGTGATTCTCCAGGTCGCCTCCTACAAGCTGACCGGCCGGCGCATCTTCCGCATGGCACCGCTGCACCACCACTTCGAGCTCAAGGGCTGGCCCGAACCGCGCGTGATCGTCCGTTTCTGGATCATCACCGTGATCCTCGTGCTGATCGGCCTCGCGACGTTGAAGATCCGCTGACATGGACGCGCCCCGCCACAACCTCGTCGTCGGCCTCGGCAAGTCGGGGCTGGCCTGCGTGCGCCACCTGGTCGCGCGCGGCGAGGCGGTGACGGTCTGCGACAGCCGCGACGCGCCCCCGCTGCTCGCGGCGCTGCGCATGGAGTTTCCCGGCATCGAGCCGGTGCTCGGGGGCTTCCCCGGCGAGCTCTTCGGCCAGGCGGACCGGGTCGTGGTCAGCCCGGGACTCGACCGGCGCCGGCTCCCCCTGGCCGGGGACGTGCCGGTGGTCGGCGAGATCGAGCTGTTCGCCCAGGCGGTCGACGCCCCGGTCGCCGCGGTCACCGGAACCAACGGCAAGAGCACCGTGACCACGCTGCTCGGCGCGATGGCCGAGGCGGCGGGTCGCCGGGTGCGGGTCGGCGGCAACCTGGGCACGCCGGCGCTCGACCTGCTCGACGCACCCGCGCCGGAGTTCTTCGTCATCGAGCTGTCGAGCTACCAGCTCGAGACGACGCGCTCGCTCAACGCCCGCGCGGCGGTGGTGCTCAACGCCTCGCCCCACCACCTCGACCGCTACGCCGATTTCGCCGAGTACCTGGCCACGAAGGCGCGCATCTACGACGGCGACGGCGTGATGGTGATCAACCGCGACGACCCGGCGGTCGCCTCGCTGGCGCGTCCCGGGCGGGAGGTGATCCGTTTCGGCATCGGCACGCCATCGGGGGACGACTACGGCACGCTCGTCCGCGACGGCGCCACCTGGCTTGCCCGCGGCGGCGAGGCCCTGCTGCCGGCGGGCGCGCTGCGCATCCCCGGGCGCCACAATCTCGCCAACGCGCTCGCCGCGCTCGCGCTCGGCGAGGCGCTGGCGTTGCCGGGGAGCGCGTGCCTCGCCGCGCTCGAGTCCTACCGCGGCCTGCCGCATCGCCTGGAATGGGTCGCCGAGGCCGACGGGGTGCGCTGGTACAACGACTCCAAGGCGACCAATCCCGGTGCCACGGCAGCGGCCCTGGGCGGACTCGACGGCCCGCTGGTGCTGATCGCGGGCGGCGTGCCCGAGCCGGTCGATTACGGCCCGGTGGGCGAGGCGGCCCGGGGCAAGGTGACCCACGCGCTGCTGGTCGGGGACGCGGTGGACGCGCTGGAAAAGACGCTCGCGGCGGCGGTCCCGGTCGAGCGCGTTGCCGACCTCGATGCCGCGGTGACGCGGGCCCGCGCGCTGGCGCGGCGCGGGGGCAGCGTGGTGCTGTCGCCGGCCTGCGCGAGCTTCGACCGCTACCGCGACTTCGAGGCGCGCGGTGCGCGTTTCGCCGAGGCGGTGCGCCGCGAACTCGCCGGCGCGGAGGTGGCCACGTGAGCGGTCTCCAGGCCCAGGCCGCGTCCCGCCCGCTGGCGCGCCGACCCGTCGAGGCGCGCCACGACTTCTGGCTGCTCGGCCTCGCCCTCGGGCTGCTCGGCCTGGGCCTGGTGATGGTCACCTCGGCGTCGATGTCGCTGGCCGACAGTCGCCAGGGCGAGCCGCTCTACTTCCTTTGGCGCCAGCTGGCCCACGCCGGGCTCGGCTTCTTCGCCGGCTGGGCGGTCTACCGCACCCCGATCGCGTTCTGGGAACGCCACGGCGGCAGCCTGCTGCTGATCGGTTACCTGATGCTCGCGCTGGTCCTGGTGCCGGGCATCGGGCGCGAGGTGAACGGCGCGATGCGCTGGTTGAACCTCGGCTTCATGACGCTGCAGCCCTCCGAAGTCATGAAGCTGATCGCGGTGATCTTCGTGGCGGGCTACCTGGTACGTCGCCAGCACGAGGTGCAGGGGTCGCTGTGGGGGTTCGCCAAGCCGATGCTGCTGCTCGGCTTCGGCGGCGGCCTGCTGCTGATGGAGCCCGACTTCGGTGCCACCGTCGTGATGATGGCGACGGCGGCGGCGATGCTGTTCCTCGGCGGCGTGCGCATCGTGCCCTTCGTGCTCGCCGGGGGGGCGATCACCGCGCTGGCGGCGACCCTGGTGATGACCTCGCCGTACCGCATGCAGCG
>JAWVZO010000045.1:0-15204 GCA_033722135.1 Gammaproteobacteria bacterium
AGCGACTGACGGCGCCCGGACCGCTCGCGAGCAACAGCGGCACCATGGCGACGATCATTGCGACCGTGGTCATCAGGATGGGGCGCAGCCGGATGGCTGCCGCTCGCTCGACCGCCTCGCGGCGATCGAGGCCGTCCTGTTTGCGCAGCTGGTTCGCGAATTCCACGATCAGGATGCCGTTTTTCGAGACCAGCCCGATCAGCGTGATCAGCCCGACCTGCGTGTAGATGTTGATCGTGGCGAAGCCGAGCGTCAGGAAGGCCAGCGCGCCGGCGATCGACATCGGCACCGAGACCAGGATGATCAGCGGGTCGCGCCAGCTCTCGAACTGCGCGGCGAGGACCAGGTAGATCACCACCAGCGAGACGAAGAAGGTGACGATCAGCGCGCTTCCCTGGCGCGCGTACTGGCGCGACGCGCCGGTGTAGTCGTGGCCGAAGCCGCGCGGGAAGATCTCCGCGGCCTGCGTCTCGAGGTAGGCGAGCGCCTCGCCGAGCGTCACGCCGGGCGCCATCACGCCCTCGACCGTCAGCGAGTTGAGCTGCTGGAACTGGGTCCGTCGGCTCGGCTCGACGGATGACTCCAGCCTGACCAGCGACGACATCGGCACCAGTTCCCCGTTGGCGGCGCGCAGGTAGTAGGCGTCGAGCTGGCCGGGGTCGTTGCGCCAGCGATCCTCCACCTGGGGGATCACCTCGTAGCTGCGGCCGGAGAGATTGAAGCGGTTGACCTGCCCGCCGCCGAGCAGCGCGCCGAGATTGCGGCCGATCGCCTCCATGCTGATGCCGAGGTCCCCGGCGCGGTTGCGATCGATCATCACGGTCACCTTGGGCCGCGTGAACTCGACCGCCTTGCGCAGGAACGCGAAACGTCCGCTCTCCATCGCCCGGCCGATCAGCTCGCCGGCGGCGTCGTCGAGGCGCTCGTAGCTGGCGTCGGAGGTGATCACGAACTGGACCGGCAGCCCGCCGCCGGATCCCGGGAGGCTCGGTCGCGGGAAGACCGCGATCTGCAGGCCCGGCACGGCCGCGAGCTTGCCCTGCAGCTCGGGCTGGATCGCACCCTGCGACCGGGCGCGCTGCGACGGGGGCGGCATCTTGAAGCCGCCGAAGATCGACGTCGGGTCGCCGCCCTGGCCGAGCAGGAAGAAGCTCTCGTCGTACTCGGGAATGGTGGTGAAGGCCTCGTGGATCTGCGCCACGTAGCGGCGGTCGTAGTCGATGGTCGCGGTCTGCGGCGCGGTGGCCGCGAAGAAGAGGATGCTCTGGTCCTCGACCGGGGCGAGCTCGCTCTTGGCGCCGTTGAACAGGAACCAGATGCTGGCGAGCACGCCGACGCCGAACAGCAGCGTCGCCGGCAGCGCATCGAGGGCGACGCGCAGCAACCCGCCGTAGAACGCCGCGAGCCGCTCGAAGAAGTGCTCGACGAGCTCCTCGAAGCGCGACGCCCGCTCGCTCAGCACCGCGGCCGAGAGCATCGGCGACAGCGTCAGCGCCACCACGCCGGAGACCAGCACCGCGCCGGCCAGCGTGAACGCGAATTCCGTGAACAGCGTGCCGACCAGCCCGCCCATGAAGCCGATCGGGGCGTAGACCGCGACCAGCGTCGTGGTCATGGCGATGATCGGCAGCGCCAGTTCCCGCGCACCGACCAGCGCGGCCTTCCGGCGCGGCATGCCGTCGGCGACGTGGCGATGGACGTTCTCGACGACGATGATCGCGTCGTCGACCACCAGGCCGATCGCGAGCACCATGGCGAGCAGCGTCAGCAGGTTCACAGAGTAGCCGAGGGCGAGCATCACGAAGCCGGCACCGATCAGCGAGAGCGGCACCGCCACCGCCGGGATCAGCGCCGCCCGCGCCGAGCCGAGGGAGAGGAAGATCACGACCAGCACGATCGCCACCGCCTCGGCGAGGGTGCGGAACACCTCGCGGATCGAGTCCTCGATGAACAGGCTCGCGTCATAGGGGATTCGCACCTCGAGCCCCTGGGGCAGCTGGGCGCGGATGTCGGGCAACCGCTCGCGGACGCGCTGCGCGACGGTCAGCGGATTGGCGCCGGGCGCCGGCTCGATGCCGGCGTAGATCGCCACGTTGTCCTTGTAGAGCGCCAGGCTCTCGTAGTCGCGCGCGCCAAGCTCGGCGCGGGCAACGTCCTCGAGGCGCACCAGCACCCCGTCCGTGGTGCTGACCACCAGCCGCCGGAAGGCGTCGGTGTCGCCGATGTCGGTCGTCGTCGCGAGGTCGATGGCCACGTCGCGCCCCTTGCTCTGGCCGACGCTGGCCTGGAAGTTGTTGGCGCGCAGCACGTCGACGATCTCGCGCGCCGTCACCCCGAGCGCGGCCATGCGCCGCGGGTCGAGCCAGACCCGCATCGCGTAGGTCTTGTCGCCGATCAGCCGCGCCTTGGCGACGCCTGGCACAGCCTGCAGCTGCGGGCGCACCACCCGCAGCAAGTAGTCGGTGATCTGCGAGGGGGTCATGGTCGCGCTGTAGAAGGCCATGTACATCAGCGCGGTGGTGTCGCCGGTCGTCGAGTCGATGACCGGGTCCTCGGCCTCGGCCGGCAGGACGTTGCGCTGGCTCGCGACCTTGGCCTGGATCTCGGCGACCGCGGCGTTGGGGTCGTAGTTGAGTTCCATGTGTGCCTGGATCACCGACACGCCCTGGCGGCTGGTCGCGGCGATGTAGTCGATGCCGCGCGCCTCGGCGATCGCCTGCTGCAGCGGCGTGGTGATGAAGCCCTTCATCAGCTCGCCGCTGGCGCCGGGAAACGCCGTGGTCACGGTGACCACGGTGTTGCGCGTCTCCGGGTACTCGCGGAGGTCGAGTTCGACCAGCGAACGCAGGCCGACGACCAGGATCAGCAGGCTGACGACGCTCGCCAGGACCGGGCGCCGGACGAAGAGGTCGGTGAACCTCACGACCCGCCGGTCCCGTTCGCCTCGGCGGAAGCCGTGCCGTCACCGCTCCCGTCGACGAGGTCCAGGGGCTGGCCGTTGCGCAGCTTGACCTGCCCGGCGCCGACGACGCGCTCGCCGGCCTCGAGGCCGGCGACGATCTCCACCCGGTCGCCCTGCACCTCGCCGGTCTGCACCGGGCGGCGCTGCGCGACCGGCGTCCCGTCGCGCATCTCGACGACGAACACCGAATCGCCGTAGGGTGCATAGGTGATGGCCGAGCGCGGCAGGGTGCGCACGACCTCGCTGCGCTCCAGGACGGTGGCGACCTCGGCGAACATGCCGGGACGCAGCCGTTCGTCGGCGTTGTCGAGGGTCGCGCGCACGCGGATCGAGCGGGTGCCGGGGTCGACGCCCGGCTCGAGCGCGGTGACCTGCCCGGTGAACCGCTCGTCGGGGTAGGCCTGGACCGTGATCTCGACCTCGAGCCCGGGCGAGAGCGTGTCGAGGTGGCGCTCGGGGAGGGCGTAGTCGACGTGGATCGGTGACAGGCGTTGCAGCTGGACGATGCGCGCGCCCGGTGCTAGGTACTCGCCGCGGTCGACCTGGCGGATCCCGAGCAGCCCGTCGAACGGCGCGCGCACGGTCTTCTTGGCGATCTGTGCCCGCTTGGCGGCGACCCGCGCCCTGGCGAACTCGAGCTCGGCGAAGGTGCGGTCATACTCCGCGCGGGAGACGCTGCGCTGCTCGACGAGCTCGTCGGCGCGGCGGTAGGCGATCTCGGCCAGCTTCTGCTCGGCCACCAGGCCCTCGAGGTCGGCGAGGTCGACGCTCTTCTCGAGTTCCACGAGCGGGGCCCCGGCGTCGACGGCCTGGCCCGAATCGAAGGCCACGCGGTCGACCTGGCCCGCCACCTCGGTGGTGACGTAGATCCCCTGCGTCGCGACCAGGCTGCCGACCGCGTTGAGAGTACGGCGCCAGGTCGCCTCGCTCACCGACACGGCGGTGACCGTCGCCGGTGGCGGTCCCTGCTGTTGGCCCGCGGATTGCTGCTGCCACTGCTTCCAGCCGAAGATGCCGCCGAAGATCACGGCCAGTAGCGCGAGGGCGACGAGGAGACGAACGGCGGTGCGCAAGGGGTGTCCTCGGGATGGATGGCAGCATGCGGACCGGGCAGTCCGCGCCCGCACTGAAACTAGCACAGCACCCCGAAACTGCGAGTCGATCGCATCTCGACGTCACCGGGGCTGTCCGGGCCGGACCGGCGGTCCGCGAAGTTTCCTACACTCGGGGGTGATGGCATCGCCGACCCCGAGGTTCGAGTTCCGCGCGTTCGCACAGGGTTTCGAACGGGTGGAGACCGTGCTGCGCGCCCGGGCAGGCTTTCCCGAGATCACCGAGTCGCGGGAACGTTACCTGCTCGGCACGAGTGGGGCGGCGCACAACGTCAAGGCGCGAGACGGCCACCTCGAGATCAAGCGGCGCATCGAGGTGCGAGACGGCCTGGAACGCTGGGAACCGGTCGCGCGTCAGGCCTTCCCGTTGCCGGCGCGGTTCGTCTCGGAGGAGTTGCTGCCCGAGCTTGGCTGCGACGCCGATCCTGGCGACAACGCGACCTGGACCCTGGACGCGTTCTGTGCGGCGTTGCGCTGGCCGCGTGGCACCCTCTTCGTCGCGAACGTCTTCAAGCGTCGATTCCGATTCGAGCTCGAAGGCTGCCCCGCGGAAATCGACCAGCTCCTGGTGAACGGCGCCGCGATCCGTTCCGCCGCCGTCGAGTCCGAGGATGCCGTGCGACTCGGTTCACTGGTCGAGAGCCTGGGGCTCGGTGGTTTCGAGAACGTCGGCTACCCGTTGGCCTGGCGGCGCGTGCTGGGGCTCGAGACCTGGCCCGGGGAAGAGGAAGGGCCCGACGACTGAGAACCCGGTCACGGCGGGGCACGCCGTGGCGCAGCGATTCACGACCGGTCGCGAATCCCATCCGATCAGGAGAGACCATGAGCAAACGAGATAACGCAGCCGATCGCTCACCCGATCCGCGACGCAATGACCGCGGCACGCAGGACGGACCGCCCGCGCAGAGCCAGGCCTGGCCGGGCCAGACCTCGGAGATGCGTCCCCGGCCGGACCACGGCGAGAGCAGCTACCGCGGCGCGGGCCGCCTGGAGGGGCGCGTGGCGCTGATCACCGGCGGCGACTCCGGGATCGGTCGGGCGATCGCGATCGCCTTCGCCAGGGAGGGGTGCGACGTCGCGATCGCCTATCTCGAGGAGGACGACGATGCCGAGTGCACCGCCGCCTGGGTCCACGACGCGGACCGCGAAGCCCTCTGCCTGCGCGTCGATTTGGCCACCGTCGAGGGATGCCGAAAAGCCGTGCACGAGACCGTCGCCCGTTTCGGCCGGATCGACCTGCTGGTCAACAATGCCGCCTACCAGTGCGAGCAGCCCGATTTCCTCGCGCTGACCGTCGACCAGGTGGAGCGGACCTTCCGCACCAACATCCTCGCGACTCTGTTCGTCTCACAGGCGGCGCTCGAGCAGATGGGCGAGGGCGGCGTGATCCTCAACACCGGTTCGGTTACCGGGCTGCGCGGCAACGTCGGGCTGATCGACTACGCGGCGACCAAGGGCGCGATCCACAACTTCACGAAATCGCTCGCCGAGGCCGTCGCCGAGCGTGGCATCCGGGTCAACTGCGTGGCGCCCGGTCCGGTCTGGACGCCGCTGATCCCGGCGACCCTCGAGGAGGAGCACGTCGCGCGCTTCGGCGCGGCCACGCTCTGGGAACGGCCCGCGCAGCCGGCCGAGATCGCGCCGAGCTACGTCTTCCTCGCCTCGGAGGAGGGGCGTTACTACACCGGTGAGATCCTGGCGCCGACCGGCAAGAGCACCACCCGGTGAAGTGCACGCAGGCAGGTGCGGCGGGATGTGGCAAGGCCCCCGAGCCGCGTGCTGTCCGACGCCTTCCCGGCCGGGCGAGCGTCCACTCCCGAGCCCTGTGCCATCGGTCGTCGTGGGCAGGGGATCCCATGGCCGAAGCGTCCGCCGTCTATCTGGATGTCGCGGAGGGCCGGGCGTGCCGGGAGCGCACCTGCCACGGCGCCGCTCACGACGACGTGACGGTGACGGCCACGCGAACGCTCCGATGGCGCGGATCGGGTCATCCCTCGAACGAATCCGACGGTGGCCCCGCAGCTCCGGGGAGGGGGTCGCGGTCCGCGGTGACTTTTTGTTGTTGCCGAGCCCCGGTCGATGGTCTGTAATGGAAGTATTGCAGACGAGTTCCGACCTTGATGCCCAGGTACCTTCTCCGCTGGATGCTCGCCGCCCTCGGCCTCCCGCTTGCCGGGACCGTCGGCGCGGCCGTGCACGGGGGCGGCCTGCTGGCGACCTTGCCGGGCCAGGACACGGAGACGGTCGGTTTCGCCGGGATCGAGCACGAGCGCGGCTACGCCGCGCTGTTCGAGGGCGACGACTCGCCGCTGCTGCGGTTGCCGTTCCGGGCATTCCATGACGAGACCTCGGGCCTGCTCTACGGGCCGATGCTGCGTTACAGCGCACCGGGCGATCCGGCGCGGGACGCGTTCCCCGGCGGGAGCGGGCGCGACGTCATCGAGGGCGGCGGCTTCCTCGCGTGGCGCAGCGGACCGTGGCGGGTCCAGGGAAGTGCGCTCGGCGGCAATCCGTTCGCCGGCGACACCGGTCTCGTCGGCCTGACCGGCAGCTACGCGCTCCATGGGGGCGACCGCCTGACCCTGGTCTTCTCGGGCAGCGCCTCCTACGCCAGTGACGACTACCTCGAGCAGCGGATGCTCGACGACCCGCACCTCGCCGTCACGATCCCCGGCCGCGGCGGGCTCGGCGACTTGGGGCTCCGGTTCAACGCCAGCTACCGCTTCGGCTCCGCCTGGAGCCTGGTCGGCATGTTCGGCATCCATCACACGCTCGCCGAGGACGGGGCGCTCCCGGGCGTCGACGACGGGCCACGCATCCGGGCCGGCGCGGCATTCCGTTACGCCTTCTGACCGCGTTCCGACGCACCGGGGAGCCTTTCGCCCCGACCCGGGCGGCGACCGATCGCCTCTGAGCTAGGCCGCGCCGAGGCGGTCGTCTTCGAGCGTGTCCCAGAACGCGGCGCGTGCCGCCCAGCCGTCGTCGGCGACGCCCGGCGCGGCGCCGAGCCGCATGGTCGCGGGAGCGTCCGGGTGCCGTGCGGACCAATCGCCCAGCGACGCGGCGTGCGGCCGGCCGTCCCACGCGAAGGCGGTCCAGGCCCTCTGCATCGCGGCCTCCAGCCGCTCGGCTGCCGGGCCGTCGCCGTGGAACCCGCGGTCGCGCCAGCCGAACAGGAAGCCGAGCTCGATGGCGTGGCAGGCGCGCAGCCGGCGGTGGCGGGCCGGCCAGTCGAACAGGTAGCCGTGGGCCTGCTGGCCGCGCGCGGCGTGCGTGTCGAGAAGACGTTCGCACGGGGCGCGGAACCAGGCGTCGCCCAGAATCGCGGTCAGTTGCTCGGCCGGGGTCGGCTCGATGCCGCGCGCGGCCAGGTGGTCGCTGTAGAGCGGCAGCAGCGCGTCGATCTCGTCGTCGCGGAACAGGTGCCCGAGGCGGCGACGCAGGCCGCGTTCGTCGAGCGTCCCGTGCAGGGGGTTGAGGTTGGCGAACAGCGTCCACTCGTCGGCGGTGGTGCCGGCGAGCATGGGGATGCCGTCCGCCGCGCCGTCCCGGACGGCCGCGATCGGCGGGACAGGCACGAGGCTCCCGTCGACCACCGGCCGGAACGGCAGGTAGCCGAGCCCGGTGCGCGGCGACTCGGCGAGCAGGGCCTGCTGCGCGGCGAGCAGCCGCCAGGACGGCAGCGCCTGCAGGCCGGCTGGGTCGTCCGCGCGAACGCCCGCCAGGGCGAGGAACCGCTCGGCGACGCGGTCGGCCGCTGCCGCACCGGCGGCGGCGTGGGCCGCACCGCTCTGCAGGACCGCGCGGTGGAACAGCCCGCGGGCGGCCGGCATGGCCAGGAGGGTCCCGGCGATCATGCCGCCGGCCGACTCGCCGAACAGCGTGATGTTGCCGGGGTCACCGCCGAACAGGGCGGCATGCTCGCGAACCCAGCGCAGCGCGGCGACGACGTCGAGAAGCCCCTCGTTGCCGGTCGCCGGAAGGCGCCCGCCGGTGACGCCGTCGAGGCGCAGGAACCCCAGTGCGCCGAGGCGGTAGTTCAGCGTGACCACGACGACGTCCCCGGCCTGCGCCAGGCGCCGCCCGTCGTAGAGCGGCTGGGAGCCGGCGCCGAGCGTGAACCCCCCGCCGTGGACCCAGACCATGACCGGCCGCCGTCCTACCGGAGAGGGCGTCCACAGGTTCAGGGTCAGGCAGTCCTCGTCCTGCGCCATCCCGCGTCCCGGGAAGAGCATCTCGTCGAACGGGGAGGGGGCCTGCGGGGCGATCGGTCCCGGCGCCGTGGCATTGCGGATGCCCGGCCACGGCGCGGCCCGGCCGGGCGCGCGCCAGCGGTCCGGCCCCACCGGCGGCGCGGCATAGGGCAGGCCGTGGAACGCCAGCACGCCGCCGGCGGCGTGGCCGCGTACGGACCCCTGCTCCGTTTCGACGACGGGGGGCTGGCGCCGGGGGGCGGAACGGTGGCTCACGCGCGGCAGTCTACACTGCCCGGGAGGAGCCGGAACCCGCGGACCGTCCACGCCGGGCGCGCCGCGCAGCGATCGAGGAGGCGAACATGAGCGAGACGCCGTTCCAGCCGGGCGACGTCGTCCTTTTCCAGGGCGAGACCTACCAGGTACTCGCCGCGGAGGCGACCCGGGCCAGGGTCGTGCCGTTCCCGTCGGAGGGCATCGAGCCGCTCGATATCGACTTTTCGGAGAACGGTGCGGACGCGCGGCGCGTGGGTCACGCGCCTCTGCCCGGGCCGACGCCGTGCGCCGACGACGGCTGCTGCCCGACCGGGGGCAACCCGGTCGGGGAGGACGAGATCAAGGCGCCCGACTAGCGCCTGTCGATCGGCACGTAGTCGATCTGCCGCTCGCCGGTGTAGATCTGGCGCGGCCGGGCGATCTTGCCGCCGTCCTGCTGCTTCTGCTCCCACCAGTGGGCGATCCAGCCGGGCATCCGACCGATCGAGAACATCACCGTGAACATGTCGGTCGGGATGCCGATGGCGCGCATGATGATGCCGCTGTAGAAGTCGACGTTCGGGTAGAGCCGGCGCTCGACGAAGTAGGGATCTTCGAGCGCGATCTCCTCGAGGCGGCGGGCGATGTCGAGCAGCGGGTCGTCGACGCCGAGCTGGGCGAGCAGCTTCTCGGCGATGCCGCCGAGCATCTTCGCCCGTGGGTCGAAGTTCTTGTAGACGCGGTGGCCGAACCCCATCAGGCGCACCTTGCTGTCCTTGTCCTTGGCGAGCTTGACGTACTCGTCGGCGCTCATGCCGCCGGTGTGGATCGCGTCGAGCATGCGCAGAACCTCGACGTTGGCGCCGCCGTGCAGCGGCCCCCACAGCGCGCAGACGCCGGCCGCGCACGAGGCGAACAGGTTGGCCTGGCTCGAGCCGACCATGCGCACTGTCGACGTCGAGCAGTTCTGCTCGTGGTCGGCGTGCAGGATCAGCACCAGGTTCAGCGCGTCGCGGACGATGTCGTCGCAGATGTGCTGCTCGTAGGGCGACGAGAACATCATGTGCAGGAAGTTGGGGACGTAGCGCAGGTTAGGATCGGGGTAGATGTAGGGCAGTCCCTTCGACTGGCGGTAGGCGTAGGCGGCGATGGTGCGCACCTTGCTGATCAGGCGTGCGGCGGCGCGGCGGATGGAGACCGCGTCGTCGATCTCGTGGAACTCGGGGTGGAAGCAGGAGAGCGCGTTGATCATCGCCGACATCATCGCCATCGGCGGCGCGCTGCGCGGGAAGCCCTCGAAGTGGTGCTTCATGCTCTCGTCGAGGAAGGCGTGTTCGCCGAGCGATTTTGAGAACGCGTCGTATTCGTCCTGGGTCGGCAGGTGGCCGAAGATCAGCAGCCAGGCGACCTCGCTGAAGTTGGGCGACTCGGCGAACTGCTCGATCGGGATCCCGCGGTAGCGGAGGATGCCCTGGTCGCCGTCGATGTAGGTGATCGCGCTCCGGCAGCTGCCGGTGTTGCCGTAGCCGGGATCGAGCGTGATCAGGCCGCTCTCCGCGCGCAGCCTGGAGATGTCGAGACCGCGCTCGTTCTCGGTTCCGGTGACCACGGGCAGGTCGTAGTTCTTGCCGTCGTATGTGAGGGTGGCGGAATCGGACATGGCAACCTCGTCGCAATTCGGTGGGGTCCCTGGACCGTCACGAAGGGGGCGCCGGGACCGGACGCGCCGCTCGCATCGGATCGCGCACCGCTACGCTGCAGTGCACCAATCCGGGCAGTATACCGTGAACCGGGACGGGGACTCGCGGGCGGTTGAGTCTCGCCGCTACTGCCCTGAGAATCCGCGTAGCTTCACGGGCCACCGAGCTTAAGGTAACGTTTACGTAAACGTCAATAATCCCCTGACCCGCGTCCAGGACTCTCCATGACCCCCTATCCCCACCTTTTCCGTCCGCTCGACCTCGGGTTCGTCGAGCTGCCGAACCGCATCATGATGGGCTCGATGCACACCGGCCTCGAGGAGTTGCCGGACGCCTACGACCGCCTGGCCGCGTTCTACGCCGAGCGGGCGCGCGGCGGCGTCGCCCTGATGGTCACCGGGGGGTTCTTCCCGAACCGGGAGAGCGCCGGCTTCGAGGGCGAGGCGGTGCTCGACAGCGAGGACGAGGCGGCGCGCCACCGCGTGATCACCGACGCCGTGCACGCCGAGGGGAGCCGGATCTGCCTGCAGATCCTGCACACCGGGCGCTACGCCTACCACGAGCACGCCGTCTCCGCCTCTGCCGTCCGCTCGCCGATCAACCGCCACGCGCCCCGCGCGCTCGACGAGGCCGGGATCGCCAAGCAGGTCGACGACTTCGCCCGCTGCGCCGCCCTGGCGCGCCATGCCGGCTACGACGGGGTCGAGATCATGGGCTCCGAGGGCTACTTCCTGAACCAGTTCATCGCCGCCCGGGTCAACCGCCGCGAGGACCGGTGGGGCGGCAGCTTCGAGAACCGCATCCGCCTGCCGCTCGAGGTGGTGCGCCGGGTGCGGGCCGAGGTCGGCGACGCGTTCATCGTCATCTTCCGGCTCTCGATGCTCGATCTGGTCGCGGGCGGCAGCACCTGGCGCGAGGTCGTCGCGCTGGCGCAAGCCCTCGAGGCGGCCGGCGTCACGCTGATCACCACCGGTATCGGCTGGCACGAGGCGCGCATCCCAACCATCGCCACCATGGTGCCGCGCGCCGCGTTCACCCGGGTCACGGCGAAGCTGATGGGCGAGGTGGGGATCCCGCTGGTCGCCACCAACCGCATCAACACGCCGGAGACCGCGGAGGCCGTGCTGGCGCGCGGCGACGCCGACATGGTCTCTCTGGCACGGCCGTTCCTCGCCGATCCCGGTTTCGTCGCCAAGGCGCGGGAGGATCGCGCGGACGAGATCAACACCTGCATCGCCTGCAACCAGGCGTGCCTCGATCACATCTTCTCCGGCCAGCCGGCCACCTGCCTGGTCAACCCGCGCGCCTGTCACGAGACCGAGTGGTCGATCGCGCGGTCGCAACGACCCAGGCGCATCGCGGTCGTCGGCGCCGGGCCGGCCGGCATGGCGGCCGCGGTGACCGCGGCCGAGCGGGGCCACCGGGTGACCCTGTTCGACGCGGCCGACGCGATCGGCGGGCAGTTCAACCTCGCCCGGTGCATCCCGGGCAAGGAGGAGTTCCACGAGACGCTGCGTTACTTCGCGCGCCAGATCGAGCTCCGCGGCGTGACGCTCGCCCTGGGCAGGGAGGTCGCGGTCGACGACCTCGCCGAAGGGGGATTCGACGCCGTCGTCGTCGCGACCGGCGTCACCCCCCGCGTGCCGCCGATCATCGGCATCGACCACCCGAAGTGCGTCGGCTACGTCGACGCCATCCGCCAGCCGGAGCGGATCGGCCGGCGTGTGGCAATCGTCGGCGCCGGGGGGATCGGCTTCGACGTCGCCGAGCTGCTGACCCACGCCGGCCCGGCCACCTCGCTCGAGCCCGAGGCGTTCTGGCGGGCGTGGGGCATCGACCGCGACATCGAGGCCCGCGGTGGCATCGAGGGCATCAAGCCGCGGCCGGCGCCGCCCGCCCGCGAGGTGTGGCTGCTGCAGCGCAAGATCGAGAAGCCGGGTGCCCGGCTCGGCAAGACGACCGGCTGGATCCACCGTACCGAACTGGCGCGTCGCGGCGTGCAGATGCTCGCCGGCGTGGTCTACGAGCGCGTCGCCGACACCGGCCTGCATGTCACGGTGGACGGCGCACCGCTGCGGCTCAAGGTCGACCACGTGGTGATCTGCGCCGGTCAGGAGGCGAACCGGGCGCTGTACGACGCGCTGCGGGACCGCGGCATGGAGACGCACCTGGTCGGCGGCGCGAAGGAGGCCGTCGAGCTCGACGCCAAGCGGGCGATCGCCGAGGGGACGCGGGCGGCGATGCAGATCTGATCTGATAAAACTCCGCGGGTCGGGTTCCAGCCCGTCGTGAAACATCGCGCCGTGCTGGAAACCGACCCGCACGGTGCCTTCCCGTTGGCCCCCCTCCGGCAGTTCGGGAACGGGCCGCCCGCACGCCAAAGCCATGCCGCGGTCGCCTTCCACGCCTCCTGTAGGCCGGGTTTAAGCCTGGCCACCATGGCATCCTGGCGGGTGCCGCACCGGGCGACGCCGGTCGCGGGTCACGCAACCCGAGGGAACCTCGTGGACTAGACTCGATCCATTTTCCACAGGAGGGTCGCATGTTCCAGGTCATCGTGGGCCACAGCGACGAGGTCGACACCGACGAGGCCGTCGCGGAGGTTCTCGCCACCTGCCGCAACGGTCTGGGCGAACGCGCGCCGCAGGCCGGCCTTCTCTTCTCGGGCACCGAGTACGACCGCGAGGCAATGCTCGAGGGGATCATGGACGCCTGGCCCGACCTGCAGCTGATCGGTTGCACCACCGACGGAGAGATGTCGAGCGGCCTGGGATTCACCGAGGACGCGATCACGCTTGCGCTCTTCTGCTCCGACGAGGTCGAGTTCGCAGCCGGCTTCGGGCGCGACGCCGGCGCCGAGCCGGAGAAGGCGGCCGACGAGGCCGTGTCGATGGCACGTGGCCGGCTCGGGTCGCCGGTGAAGCTCGCCATCACGCTCCCCGACGGCCTGACCGCCAACGCGCGGCAGGTGCTCGATGCCCTCAATACCCGGCTCGGTCGCGTCGTCCCGGTGATCGGCGGCATGTCGGCCGACCGCGTCGGCGGCAGCAAGGACTGGTACAGCAGCTACCAGTTCTGCGGCCGCCGGGTGCTCAGCGACGCGGTGCCGGTGCTGCTCTTCGCCGGCAACCTGATCTACTCGCTAGGCGTCGAGAGCGGCTGGAGCCCGATCGGCAAGCGCATGCGCGTCACCCGTGCCGAGGAGCAGGTGCTGCACGAGCTCGACGGCCGTCCGGCGCTGGAGCTCTACCGCCACTACCTCGGTGACCTCGTCGAGGACCTCGCCGGCCTGCGCGCCTACCCGCTGGCGGTCTACGAGCGCGGCAGCGACCGCTACTACCTGCGCGTCGCGAGCAAGGCCGATCCCGAGACCGGGAGCATCAAGTTCCTCGCCGACATCCCCGAGGGTGCGGAGGTGCAGATCACCCAGGCGATCCGCGAGGAGATCATCAACGGCGTCCGGCGCTCGGTCGGCAGCGCGCTGGGCGGTTACCCCGGCGTGGCGCCCGAAGCGGCGATGCTCTTCTCGTGCACCGGCCGCAAGATCGCCCTGGGAACGCGCACCCGCGAGGAGATCGCCCTGGCGCGCGAGGCCCTCCCGTTGCCGGTCCCGGTCTGCGGCTTCTACACCTTCGGCGAGATCGGGCCGTTGTCGAGCCTGAGCGGCGCGCGCTACCACAACACCACTTTCGTGACCCTGCTGCTGGGCACCCACTGATGACGGGGCCGGGGCAGGCCCAGGATCCGGAGGCCGAGCGGCAGCGCCGGCGCAAGCTCGAGCGCGCGCTGTCCCGTGCCGAGGAGCGGCTGGTCGACTACGAGCGCATCGTCGACCGGAACCAGCACCTGCTGAACACCCGCATCCATGAACTCGAGGAGGCGCGCGCCGCGCTGCGCGCCCGCACCGAGGAACTGGAGGAGAGCGAGACCCGATTCCGCCAGCTCGCCGAGGCGGCGTTCGAGGCGATCCTGGTCTGCGAGGGCACGGTGATCCTGGACTGCAACGACGCGGCCGCAGAGCTCTACGGCTACCCGAAGGAGCGCCTGGTCGGCAACTCCATCCTGCAGCTCGTCGAGCCCGCCTCGGTGGAGGTCATGGACCGTCAGCTGGCCAGCGCGCGCAGCGAGCCTTTCGAAGCGCACCACCTGCGGCGGGACGGCACGGTGGTGCCGGTCGAGTTGCGGATCCGAGAGATTCACTACCGCGGCGCCGACGCGCTGGTGCTCGCGGTGCGCGACATCACCGAGCACAAGGAGATGGAGGCGCGGCTGCGCCACCTCGCCAGCACCGACCCGCTGACCGGCATTGCCAACCGCCGTTATTTCATGGAGCGCGGCCGCGCCGAGCAGGCGCGTGCCCTGCGCTACGACCAGCCGCTGTCGGTGATGATGCTCGACGTCGACCACTTCAAGCGCATCAACGACACCCACGGCCACGACGTCGGCGACCAGGCGCTGAAGGCGTTGACCGCCGAGTGCGGCCACGCACTGCGGGCCAGCGATCTGCTCGGCCGGCTCGGCGGCGAGGAGTTCGCACTGCTGCTGCCCTCGACGTCCCGCGAGGGGGGCGCGATTCTCGCGGAACGCATTCGCGGCCGTATCGAGGCGATGCGCATTCCGCTCCCGTCAGGTGAGCTCGCGTTCACTGTCAGCATCGGGATCTGCACCCTCGACGGGGACGAGTCGTTCGACGCACTGCTCAACCGCGCCGACAAGGCGCTCTACGCCGCAAAACACGGTGGGCGGAACCGGGTGGTCGAGGGCTAGGCGGACGGCCGGACTGCGGCCTCGGTCGCGTCGTGGTGGAACTCCCCCCTGGCGCCGGGGTCCGTCGGACGCGCGTCCGGAGTCGACCCGGCTTCCGCGCGGGTCAGGCCTCGTCCCCGGTCGTCTCCGCCAGGCGCATCGCGAGGAACCGGGGCACCGCGCTCTCCAGCCAGTACCCGGGTCGCCAGGGACTCCCCGCGACGAATCCGACGTGG
>JAWVZO010000046.1:0-15010 GCA_033722135.1 Gammaproteobacteria bacterium
AAGCGCCCGATACCGAGGCAGGCGAAGACGATCAGCAGCCCGGTGACGACGATGATCCAGCCGTAATGCGCCGGCAGCGCGCGCGCGAGGCGCCGGGCGAGATCGCCTGTGGCTTGATCGTCGGCTTGCATGCGGTGGTCCAGGCGCCGTTGGTCGTTGTCCCGGGCCGCGGCGCCTGCGGCCCCCGGGAGCTTGCCACCCGGGTCGCCGCGGCTGCAACCCGGGCCCGGCGGCGCGGCCTCAGCCGGCGGGCTCGAACCAGGCGAGCTTCTCGTGCAGGCGGACCACCTGCCCGACGATGATCAGGGTCGGCGCGCGCACCGCCGCCGAGGCGACCCGATCGGGCATGTCCGCGAGGGTGCCGATGATCACCTTCTGGTCGGGTGTGGTGCCCTTCTCGACCAGGGCGATCGGCGTCTCGGCCGGCATGCCGTGGGCCTGCAGCTCGCGGCAGATGATCGGCAGGCCGTTCAGGCCCATGTAGATGACGACGGTCTGGTCGGGCTGCGCCAGCGCGGTCCAGTTGAGGTCGGTGGTGCCGTTCTTCAGGTGGCCGGTAACGAACAGGCAGGCCTGGGAATGGTCGCGGTGGGTCAGCGGAATGCCGGCGTAGGCGGCACAGCCGGCGGCCGCGGTGATGCCCGGCACCACCTGGAACGGCACGCCCTCGGCCATCAGCGTCTCGATCTCCTCGCCGCCGCGCCCGAAGATGAACGGGTCGCCGCCCTTCAGGCGCAACACCCGCTTGCCCTCCTTGGCCAGCCGCGCGAGCAGCGCGTTGATCTCCTCCTGCGGCAGCGCGTGGCGGTCGCGCTCCTTGCCGACGTAGAGCCGCTCGGCATCGCGCCGGGTCAGGTCGAGCACCGGCGCCGATACCAGCCGGTCGTAGACCACAACATCGGCCTGCTGCATCAGGCGCAGCGCCTTCGACGAGAGCAGATCGGGGTCGCCCGGACCGCCGCCGACCAGGTAGACCTCGCCCTCGGCCAGGGTGACGTCCTCCGACGCGAGCGCCTCGTCCATCATCCTGCGCGCGGCCGGCTCCTGGCCGGCCAGCACCCGCTCGGCGATCGGGCCCTGCAGCACCCTCTCCCAGAACGCCTTGCGCTCGCGCCCCTCCGCGAAGCGCGCCTTCACCTTGTCGCGGAACGCCTCGACGAACGTGCCCAGCCGGCCGTAGGCCGACGGGATGAGCTGCTCCAGGCGCATCCGGATCAGCCGTGCCAGGACCGGAGAGGCGCCGCCCGTCGACACCGCCGCGACCACCGGGGAGCGGTCCAGGATCGACGGCATGATGAAGCTGCACAGCGACGGGTCGTCGGCGACGTTGACCGGGATGTTCCGCGCCCGCGCGTCGGCCGAGACGCGGGCGTTGACCGCGCGGTCGTCGGTGGCCGCGAAGGCGATGCAGCAGCCGTCGAGATCGCCCTCGACGTAGCGGCGCGCCTCGAGGACCAGCTCGTCGGCGGCCTCGCGCCGTCGCAGCCCCTGACACGCCTCCGGGGCGACGACGGTCACGCGCGCCCCGGCACGCAGCAGCAGCGAGGCCTTGCGCTCGGCGACCTCGCCCCCGCCGACCACCACGCAGGGCCGGTCGCGGACGTCGAGAAAGATCGGCAGGAAGTCCATCGCTCAGCGGTCCCGGGGTGATCCTCCGACCCTAGCGGGCGCCCCCGTGGGCAGCAATACCGCTTTGGGGCTAACCGATCACCGCGGTCCCGCCGAGATAGCCGTGCAGCGCCTCGGGGACTTCGATCCGCCCGTCGTCCAGCTGGAAGTTCTCCATGATCGCGACCAGTGTGCGGCCGACCGCGAGCCCGGAGCCATTGAGGGTGTGGAGCAGCTCGGGCTTGCCGGTGGCCGGGTTGCGCCAGCGGGCGCGCAGGCGCCGCGCCTGGAACGCCTCGAAGTTGCTGCACGAGGAGATCTCGCGGTAGGCCTGCTGGCCCGGCAGCCACACCTCGATGTCGTAGGTCTTGGCCGACGAGAAGCCGAGGTCGCCGGTGCACAGCGTCACCACGCGGTACGGCAGTCCGAGGCGCTGCAGCACCGTCTCGGCGTGGCCGGTCAGGGCCTCCAGCGCCGCGTAGGAGTCTTCCGGCGGCACGAGTTGCACCAACTCGACCTTCTCGAACTGGTGCTGCCGGATCAGGCCACGGGTGTCCTTGCCGTAGGAGCCCGCCTCGCTACGGAAGCACGGCGTGTGGCAAACGTAGCGGCGTGGCAGGTCGTCGAAGATCAGGTCGCGCGCGAGGTTGGTCACCGGCACCTCGGCGGTCGGGATCAGGAAATAGGAGGGGTTGCCCTCGCGCGGCACCTCGAAGAGGTCCTCCTTGAACTTGGGCAGCTGCCCGGTGCCCTGCAGGCTGTCGGCGTTGACCATGTACGGCACGTAGGTCTCGACGTAGCCGTGCTCGGTGGTGTGGAGGTCGAGCATGAACTGGACCAGCGCACGCTGCAGGCGCGCCAGCGGGCCGTGCATCACCGCGAAGCGGGCTCCGGTCAGCTTGGCCGCGGCCTCGGTGTCGAGCAGGCCGAGCCCCTCGCCGAGATCCACGTGATCCTTCGGTTCGAAATCGAATGCCGGCGGCTCGCCCCAGCGCCGCATCTCGAGGTTGTCCGCCTCGTCGTCGCCCACCGGCACGTCGGGGTGCGGCACGTTGGGCAGGCCGAGCAGGAACGCCTCGAGCTCGCCCTGCAGCACGTCGAGGCGCGCGCTGGCCGCCTTGAGCTCATCGCCGAGCGAGCCGACCTCGGCGAGCAGCGGCGCGACGTCCTCGCCCTTCGCCTTGGCCTGGCCGATCGCCTTGGAGCGTCGGTTGCGCTCGGCCTGCAGCGTTTCGGTGCGCACCTGAAGCTCGCGGCGCTCGGCCTCGAGCGCCGCGAAGGCCGCCTCGTCGAAAGCGAAGCCGCGCCGGGCGAGGCCGGCGACGACGTCGGGCAGATCGTTGCGGAGACGTTTCGGGTCAAGCATCGCGTTCGGATTCCTCTGGTCCGTTCGGGAGTTCGAGCGTCGCCGGCCAGGTCACCACCGGGCCGGGCGGCAGCCAGCCGCGCAGCTGGGCGAGGATCGCCGCCACCCGCTCGGGTTCGTCGAAGAACTCGACCACCAGCGGCAGGTCGGCGGCGAGGTCGATCAGGTGCGCGGAGTGCACGTGGCCGGACGGTCCGAATCCGGCGATGGCGCGGAACACGGTCAGGCCGCGCACCTGCTCCTCGCTGCGCAGGTGCTCCACCAGGCGGTCGAGGTGGGCCTTGCGCTCGGTCAGGTAGAGGCGCGCGACGGTAATCTCGATGGGCATCAGAGCGATCTCCCGATCCAGAGCCCGGCCCAGCAGGCGGCGAGGCAGGTCACGACGCTGGCCACGACGTTGAGCAGCGCCCTCAGCGGCGCGCCCTCCTCGACCAGAACCAGCGTCTCCAGGGCGAACGACGAGAAGGTCGTGAAGGCGCCGAGCAGGCCGACCAGCAGCGCCAGGCGCCACTCGGGACCGAGCGCCGAGCGCTCGAGGAGCAGCACGTAGAGCAGCCCCATTGCCAGGCTGCCGCTGACGTTCACCGCCAGGGTCCCGTAGGGGAAGCCGCGGCCGAGCAGCCCGTGCACGCCGAGCGAGACCCCGTAGCGGAACAGCGCGCCGAGCGCGCCGCCGGCGGCGACCGCGAGCACCTGGCTCACGCCTCCTCCTCCCCGTCGCGCGCCGCGGCATCGCGGCGGCGCAGCTCGGCGAGCTTGTCGCCGATCTGCTTCTCCAGACCGCGCGGGACCGGGCGGTAGTAGCGTGTCGGCTGCATGGCGTCCGGGAAGTAGTGCTCGCCCGCCGCGTAGCCGTCCGGCTCGTCGTGGGCGTAGCGGTACCTGCGGCCGTAGCCCAGCTCCTTCATCAGCTTCGTCGGCGCGTTGCGCAGGTGCAGCGGCACCTCCAGCGAACCGAGGTTCTCGGCGTCGCGTCGCGCCGCGCCGAACGCGGTGTAGACGGCGTTGCTCTTCGCCGCGCACGCCATGTAGGCGATCGCCTGGGCCAACGCGAGCTCGCCCTCGGGGCTACCGAGCCGATCGACGACGTCCCAGGCGTCGAGGGCGATGGCCAGCGCGCGCGGGTCGGCGTTGCCGATGTCCTCGCTGGCCATGCGCACCGCGCGGCGGGCGACATAGAGCGGGTCGCACCCGCCGTCGAGCATGCGCGCCAGCCAGTAGAGCGAGGCGTCAGGCGACGAGCCGCGCACCGCCTTGTGCAGCGCCGAGATCTGGTCGTAGAAGGCCTCCCCGCCCTTGTCGAAGCGGCGCAGCGTGGCACCGGTGGCCACCTCGCCGAGCAGCGCCTCGTCGATCGTGCCGCCCTCGCCGGCCAGGTCGGCCATGATCTCGAGCAGGTTCAGCGCCCGCCGCGCGTCGCCGTCGGCCAGCTCGGCGAGGCGCGCGCGCACCTCCGGCGCCATCGCCAGGCGCAGCCCACCCAGTCCCCGCTCCGGGTCGGCCAGCGCGCGGTCGATCACCTCGCGGACGTCGTCGACGTCCAGCGCCTTGAGCACGTAGGTGCGCGCACGGGAGAGCAGCGCGTTGTTGAGCTCGAACGACGGGTTCTCGGTGGTCGCGCCGATGAAGATGAAGGTGCCGTCCTCGACATGCGGCAGGAAGGCGTCCTGCTGCGACTTGTTGAAGCGGTGCACCTCGTCGACGAAGAGCAGCGTCGCACGCCCGTCGGCAGCGCGCGTCGCCCGGGCGGTATCGACCGCGGCGCGGATCTCCTTGACGCCGGAGAGCACGGCCGAGAGCTGCAGGAAGCGGGCGTTGCAGTAGCTCGCGACCAGCTTGGCCAGCGTGGTCTTGCCGGTGCCCGGCGGCCCCCAGAGCACCATCGAGTGGAGGCGGCCCGCCTCGATCGCGCGCCTCAGCGGCTTGTCGGGGCCGACCAGGTGGGCCTGGCCCGTGAACTCCCCGAGGGTCGCCGGCCGCATGCGGTCGGCCAACGGCCGGGTGTCCGGCACGGTCGCGTCCCGCGAACCCTCCGCCGTCGGCGACTCGAACAGGCGACCCTGGTCGGGATCACTCGCCAAGGACATCGACCCCAGGCGGCGGCGTGAAGGTGAATACCTCAGGATCTATATCATGATTGATATTTATGTCACTGAATTCTATCGTCGTGACGAACCCGAGGTTGTCGCTCATGACCATGCGGACCAGGCGCGGTCCGGCGAATCCGAAGCGCACCGACTCGAACTCGCCCTCACCCCCCAGCGGGCGAAGCTCGACCCAGTCGAGCCCCGCCTCCCGGCGGTCGGTGGTCTCGACCACGCCGTAGTGGGCATCGAGGTCGAGCCCGCCGCTCAGCAGGCGCGCCGGAGAACGGCCCAGCGCCTCCGCCTGCGGCCGCACGGTCACCTGCTCGAGGTCCGGATCGTGGATCCAGAGGCGCTCGCCGTCGGCGAGGATGGTCTGGACGTAGGGGGTGTCGTAGTCCCAGCGGAAGCGCCCCGGCCGCTGCAGCCGCAGCCGCCCCGTGGCACGCTCCGGGGCCGTGCCGCGCTCGCCGACCCGCTCCTGGACGAAGCGGGCATCGAGGCTCACGGTCTCCTCGAGGAACGACCTCAGCTGCGCCCCGGCCCCGCCGGCGAGGCCCGCGCACGGCAGCCAGAGGCCCAGCGCCAGGATCAGGAGCCGGCGCATCGCTACCCCTTCGGCGGCGGCGGGACCAGCACTTCGCGCTGGCCGTTGGCCTCGAGCGGACCGACCACGCCGGCCTGCTCCATCGCCTCGACCATGCGCGCCGCCCGGTTGTAGCCGACCTTGAGCCGGCGCTGGATGCCGGACACCGAGGCCCGGCGTGTATCGGCGACGATGGCCACCGCCTCGTCGTAGAGTGGGTCGCTCTCGGCATCGCCCCCGTTGCCGCCGCCGTTCTCGCCGGGCAGGCCCGGCACGTCTGCGCTGCCGTCGGTGATGCCGTCGACGTAGACCGGCCCGCCGAGCGAGCGCAGGTGGCGCACCACCTTGTGCACTTCCTCGTCGGCGACGAACGCACCGTGGACGCGGTGCGGGATGCCGCTGCCGGGCGGCAGGTAGAGCATGTCGCCCTGGCCGAGCAGCTGCTCGGCGCCCTGCTGGTCGAGGATGGTCCGCGAGTCGACCCGCGACGAGACCTGGAAGGCGATGCGCGACGGGATGTTGGCCTTGATCAGGCCGGTGATGACGTCGACCGACGGACGCTGGGTGGCGAGGATCAGGTGGATGCCGGCGGCGCGCGCCTTCTGCGCCAGGCGCGCGATCAGCTCCTCGACCTTCTTGCCGACGATCATCATCATGTCGGCGAACTCGTCGACGACGACGACGATGTACGGCAGCGTCGCGAGCTCCTCCGGCTCCCCGTCGGGGTTCTCGGCGGCGTTGAACAGCGGGTCGGTGATCGGCGTGCCCTTCCCCGCCGCCTCCTTCACCTTGCGGTTGTAGCCGGCGATGTTGCGCACCCCGAGCGAGGCCATCAGCCGGTAGCGCCGCTCCATCTCCGCCACGCACCAGCGCAGCGCGTGGCCCGCCTCCTTCATGTCGGTGACCACGGGGGTGAGCAGGTGGCCGATGCCGTCGTAGACCGACAGCTCGAGCATCTTCGGGTCGATCATGATCAGCCGCACGTGTTCCGGCGACTGCTTGTAGAGCAGGCTCAGGATCAGCGCGTTCAGCGCCACCGACTTGCCCGCGCCGGTGGTGCCGGCGACCAGCAGATGCGGCATCTTCGCCAGCTCGGCGACGAACGGGTTGCCGCTGATGTCCTTGCCGAGCGCCAGGGTCAGCGGACCACTCGCCTTGTCGAAGGTCTTGGAGTTGAGGATCTCGCTGAGCACCACGATCTCGCGGCGCTCGTTGGGGATCTCGAGGCCGATCACCGGCTTGCCCGGGATGACCTCGACGATGCGCACGCTGATCACCGACAGCGCACGCGCCAGGTCCTTGGCGAGGTTGGTGATCTTGCTCACCTTGGTGCCGGCGGCGAGGCTCAGCTCGAAGCGGGTGATCACCGGGCCCGGGTGGACGGCGTCGACCTCGACCTCGATGCCGAAATCGCGCAGCTTGAGCTCGACCTGGCGCGACATCGCCTCGAGGGTCTCGGCGGTATAGCCGCCCTTGGCCGGTGGCGGCCCGTTGAGCAGGGCCAGCGGTGGCAGCGTCTCGCCCGACTCGGCCTGGAACAGCGGCACCTGCTTCTCGCGCTCCACCCGCTCGCTCGGCTCGATCTTCTTGACCACAGGCTCGATGCGCGTCGGCTTGCGCTGGCTGCGCTTCCTGGTCTCCTTCCTGGCCACCTTCTCGCGATCGCGCCGCGCACGGCGCCCGGCGAGACCCTCGCGGAGCGCCTCGCCGCGGGCCCGTAGCCAGGCGACAAGCGCCAGCGTGTGGCGCCCGGTCTGCTCCATCAGATGGAGCCAGGAGAGGCCAGTGGCCAGGGTCACCCCGGTCAGGAACAGGGCCAGCAGGAACAGCGTCGCGCCGAAGAAGCTGAACGCGCCGACCAGCGCCGCGCCGATGACGTCGCCGAGCACGCCGCCGGCGTTGAGGGGCATCGCCAGCGTGGGGTTCTCGAAGTGCAGCCGGGCCAGGCTGCTGCCGGCGGCCATGGTCACCACGAACCCGACCAGGCGCAGCGAGAGGTGCGGCCAGTCGACGCCTCCGTCGGGGAGCGTGCGCCGAGTCGCGAGCCAGCCCGCGTGGGCGACCAGCACGGGGAACAGGAAGGCCATGTAGCCGAACAGGTAGAGGGCGATGTCGGCGAACCACGCCCCGACCACACCGCCGGTGTTGCGCACCTCCCCCGTCGGGCCGCTGTAGGACCAGCCGGGGTCGCCCGGGTGGTAGGTCAGCAGCGCGATCAGCAGGTAGAGGGCGACGGCGCCGACGATGAACAGCGTGCCCTCGCGGGCCGCGCGCGAGAGGTGACGCGTGAAACGGCTCCCCTCGGCCCGCTTTTGACTCGCCTGGCTCACCAATGCCTGAAGTCCCGTTGCATGCCCATGCCGTGCCGCGCCCCGGAGTCCCGGGGGCGGCGGTCGTGATAACCGGCGCGATGGCGGACCGCCGCGCTCCGTGCGGCTGCGGCCCGCCCGGCGGCGCGGCGACCGGTCGATGGCCCGGGCGGCACCGCCCGGGAGAACCGGCGGCCGACGGTCACTTTACCGGTCAGGGCCGTTTGCGTAGTATCTGCGGCCTTTCGGACAGCCATTTCGCCCGGTCCGGCAAGGCGTTTCGGAGCGTCCCGACCGGCCCGGAAATCGGGGACGATTATACACATGAGCGACGTCAAGCATTGCCGACTGCTGATCCTTGGTTCGGGTCCCGCGGGCTACACCGCGGCGGTCTACGCCGCCCGCGCCAACCTCGAGCCGGTGCTGCTGACCGGCCTCGAGCAGGGCGGCCAGTTGACTACCACCACCGACGTCGACAACTGGCCCGGCGGCAAGGAGGGCCTGCAGGGGCCCGAGATGATGGAGGAGATGCGCCGTCACGCCGAGCGCTTCGCCACCGAGATCATCTTCGATCACGTCCACACGGTCGATCTCGGCCAGCGCCCGTTCCGGCTGACCGGCGACGCGGGCAGCTACAGCTGCGACGCGCTGATCGTCGCCACCGGCGCCTCGGCCCGCTACCTCGGGCTCGACTCCGAGCAGGCGTTCCGCGGCAAGGGGGTCTCGGCCTGCGCGACCTGCGACGGCTTCTTCTACCGCGGCCGCAAGGTGGCCGTGGTCGGCGGCGGCAACACCGCCGTCGAGGAGACGCTCTACCTGTCGAACATCGCCGAACACGTCACCCTGATCCACCGGCGCCAGGGCTTCCGCGCGGAGAAGATCCTGCTCGACCAGCTGATGGACAAGGTCGAGAACGGCAACGTCGACCTCGCGCTCGACGCGACCGTCGACGAGGTGCTCGGCGACGACAGCGGGGTCACCGGGGTGCGGCTGCGCAGTACCCTGGACGACACCACCCGCGAGCTCGACGTCCACGGGCTGTTCATCGCCATCGGCCACACGCCGAACACCGCGATCTTCGACGGCCAGCTCGAGATGAGGGGCGGCTACATCGTCGTCAAATCGGGCCTCGAGGGAAACGCGACGGCGACCAGCGTGGCGGGCGTCTTCGCCGCCGGCGACGTCGCCGACCACGTCTACCGCCAGGCGATCACCTCGGCGGGCAGCGGCTGCATGGCCGCGCTCGATGCCGAGAAGTACCTCGACGCCCTCGCCCAGCAGGACGCGTAGCCACCGGAGCGGCCACGGGTCTCGCTGAAGACCGACCTGCGGGAACGCCGCAACCCGGAGCGCCGGTTCAAACGGCTCCCCGGCGTGGTGTGAGTCGGGCTACAGCCCGACGTGCGGCGCGTCACGCCTCGATCACCACCGGCGTACCGACCGCCACGCGGTCGAACAGATCGATGACGTCGGCGTTGGCCATGCGGATGCAGCCGTGCGACCCGGGCCGCCCGAGTTCGACGTCGTCCGGGGTGCCGTGGATGTAGATGTAGCGCCGCATGGTGTCGACCGATCCCAGCCGGTTGCGGCCCGGCTCGCAGCCGCTCAGCCAGAGGATCCGGGTCAGGATCCAATCCCGGCCGGGGTGACGGTCGCGCAGTTCGGGGCCGTAGCGTTCGCCGGTCGGACGGCGGCCGACGAACACGGTCCCGGGAGGACAGCCATCGCCGATCCGCGCCCGGATCACGTGGCGACCGCGCGGCGTGCAGAAGCTTCCCTCGCGCTCCCCCGCGCCGTTGGCCGCGGTCGAGACCGGGTACTCGGCGATCACGGCACCCGCCTCCTCCAGCCAGAGACGCTGCTCGCCGAGCGAGACCCGGATCGAGCGCGATGGATGGATTTCCACACTTCTGGCAGGGGGCATAAAAATTCGTTATATTCGGGTTACAACAAATTATCCGGCGTGCCGGGACCGACCGGGTCGAGGGACCGAACAGAGACGCGGCACGGAGACGGGCAAGGACGTAACGCCATGATCCTGAACACGAGTATACGCAGCTTCCTGCACGCCGCGCGCCACCTGAGCTTCTCGGTGGCGGCGCGCAAGACCTACATCTCGCAGCCGGCCGTCTCGGCGCGGATCAAGCGGCTCGAGGAGTACTTCGACGCCGACCTCTTCGAGCGCACCCCGGCCGGCCTGCGCCTGACCGCGGCCGGCAAGATCTTCTTCGACTACGCCCAGCGCCTCGAGCAGCTGGTCGCCGAGGCGGAACGCGCGGTCAAGGACATCTCCGAGGGCGACGACGTCCACCTCTACATCGGCGCGAACCGCTCCGCGACGTCGGTGATGCTCCCGTCGCTGCTCAGCCACTTCAACCAGGCCTGCCCCGACGTCCGCATCCGCACCGAGCTGCAGTCCCCGGACCAGCTTCTCGAACGCCTCTCGTACGGTTTCCTCGACGCGGTCATCGTCGAGCAGGCGGTCGACGAGGAGCGTTTCCACGTCACGCCCCTGCTCAAGGACGAGGTGGTGATCATCTGCCTGCCCGACCACCCGCTGGCCAAGCAGGGCCGGATCAGTATCGAGCAGCTCTGTCGCGAACCGCTGGTGACCAACAGCCCGAAGTCGGGCACGCGCCAGATGCTCCGCGAACGCCTCGACCTCTACGAGAAGCACGACGGCGACCTGAACATCATCATGGAGCTGCAGAGCATCGACCTGGTGCGGCAGATGACCGAGAACCGCCACGCGGTGGGCCTGGTCTCCCGCCTGGTGATGTCGCAGAGCACGGCAAGCAAGGACCTGGTAATGCTGCAGATCAACGACGAACCGATGATCCGCGTGTTCAGCATGGTCACCACGCACAAGAGCCTCGAGAGGCCCAACGTCCGTCGGCTCTGCCAGATCGCCTCCGAGATCTACCAGGAAGACATGCTGTTCGGCGAGGAGCAGAAGATCCCGGCCTGACGGCGCCCGCCGCCCGGGTCAAGAACCGCCGCGCTCCCCGCCTTCCGCGTCGCTCCGAGCGCCCGCCTCGTCCGGGTCCCACGCGCTGTCGCGGTGGACAGCGAAGGTCTCCACGTCGATCTGCATCTGCTCGCGCAGCTGCTCACGCGCGTCGGCCGAGATCCTGCCGCGCACCTCGATCTCCTCGTGGAAATGCCGGAACTGAAGCTCCACCAGGTCGACGTCATGCCTGCGGAACTGGTGCGCGGCCTGGTTGGCGCGCCAGGCGGTCAGGCCGAGCTGGCGCAGCGCGGTCTCGCCGAGCCGCAATGCCCCCTCGAACGTCTCGCGCTCGACCAGGTCGACCCCGGCCTCGCGGAGCTCGAGGACGTGCCGTGCATCCCAGGCACGCGCCAGGATGCGCAGCTGCGGGAAGCGCTCCCGCACCAGCCCGGCGATGCGCACCGTCTCCGCCTGGTCGTCGATGGCCAGCACCAGCAGCTTGGCCCGTGCCGCGCCGGCCGCCTCGAGCAGGTCGAGGCGGTTGCCATCGCCGTAGAACACCTTGAAGCCGAACCTGCGGATCAGGTCGATGTGCTGCGGGTCGTGGTCGAGGATCGTGGTATCGATCCCGTTCGCGTGCAGCAGGCGCCCGACGATCTGCCCGAAGCGGCCGAAGCCGACGATGATCACCGGCTGTTCCGGCTCGGTGATGGTGTCCATCGGCCGCCTGTCGCGTCCGGTCAGCAGCGGGTCGAACCAGCGCCCGACGGCGAACAGCAGCAACGGGGTCAGCGCCATCGACAGCACCACGGCGCCGATCAGGAGGTCGCGCCACTCGCCATCGAGCACCCCGCTGTCGACCCCGGCGGCGAACAGCACGAAGGCGAACTCGCCCCCCTGCGCCAGCAGGCAGACGAACAGCAGGTGCTGGCGGAGCGGGATGCGGTGGATCCAGGCCAGGAGCCAGAGCACCAGCGCCTTGGCCAGCAGCAGCGCACCGAGCAGCTGCAGGACCTGCAGAGGCTGGCCGAGGAGCACACCGAAATCGAGCGACATGCCGACGGCGATGAAGAAAAGCCCGAGCAGCAGCCCCTTGAACGGCTCGATGTCCGACTCAAGCGCGTGGCGGTACTCCGACTCGGCGAGCAGCACCCCGGTCAGGAACGCCCCGAGCGCCATCGACAGGTCGAATGCCTCCATCATCAGCCCGATGACGATGACCAGCAGCAGCGCGCTGGCGGTGAAGATCTCCCGCACCCCGGACTGCGCGATCAACCGCAGCAGCGGCAGTACGAGGAATCGACCGCCGACGACCACCAGGCCGATGGCCGCGAGGATCTTGGCCACCCGCACCCAGGCGTCAACAGTCTCGCCGCCGCCCCCGCCGAGCAGTGGGATCACCATCAGCATCGGGATCACCGCGATGTCCTGGAACAGCAGCACCGCGAACCCCGACCGGCCGGCCGGCGTGGAGAGCAGGTTGCGCTCGGTCAGCGTCTGCAGCGCGATGGCCGTCGAGGAGAGCGCCACGCCCATCGCCCCGACCAGTGCCCAGCGCCACTCCATGCCGAGCTCGCGGAACAGAACGTAGAGCAGCAGCGTGCTCAGCGCCACCTGGGCGCCGCCGAGGCCGAAGATCGCCCGGCGCATCGCCCAGAGCCGGTTCGGGTTCAGTTCCAACCCGATCAGGAACAGCAGCAGCACCACGCCGAACTCGGCGAAGTGGAGGATGTCGCGCGCCTCGGCAATCAGGCCGAGCGCCCACGGGCCGATCGCCACGCCGGCGGCCAGGTAACCGAGCACCGAACCGAGACCGAGGCGCTTGGAGATCGGCACGGTGATCACCGCCGCGGCGAGGTAGACCGCGACCTGGCCGAGCAGGCCGAGCTCCTGCATCACCCGCCCCCGGACGCCACCGCGTCGTCCGTGTCGTGCCGGTAGTCGGCCAGAATCCGGCGGTAGCGCGCGGCGTGGTCCGCGATATCCGCCTCCGGAAGGCGGTGGCCGCCGTGGACCACCAGCGGCTCGAGGTAACGCATGCCGCAGAACCGGGCCACCGCCCGCATCGGCAGCAGCAACTGGTCCATCGGGTAGTGGTGGATGCCGCCGGGACGGTACGCGTCGGCCTGGGCGCCGGTGCTGCAGGCCTGCAGCAGCGCCTTGCCGCGCAGCGCGACGCCGCCCGAGCCGAACGCGAAGCCCTGCGTGAACACGCAGTCGAGCCAGTGCTTCATGATCGCCGGCAGGCCGTACCAGTAGACCGGGTGCTGGAACACCACCAGGTCCACCTCGCGCAGCATCGCCTGCTCGTGCTCGACGTCGATGTAGAAATCGGGATAGGTCTCGAGCAGGTCGTGCAGGCGGACCCGCGGGAGATCGTCCAGCGCAGCGAGCATCGCCCGGTTGATCTTCGAGTGGCCGATGGCGAGATGGGCGAACAGGACGAGGATGTCGGGTCGTTGCGTCACGCTACCCCCTGCGACAGTGTGCCGATGATACATCCCGTCGACCGTATCACCGGCGGGCAACCGGCCCGGGAGCGCTGACGCGACGTCGTCAGGTCCTGGGCACGGACGCCACCAGCGGCCGAATAGGGCCCGGTGGTAGCGAGGATGCCCGGTGCGACGATCGCTCGGGGCCGGGCGCCGTGCGGATCGGGGACGGGTGGACCGGGCCGGCCCGCGCGGCCGAGCGCCCTGCCGTCCTTCACGGGTCAGCCCAGGGCCCCTACCGCCAACCACGCCGTGTAGCCGCAAAACGCGGTGACCAGTGCGGTGCCTTCGACACGATTGATCCGGCCCTCGCCGTGCAGGCCCAGTCCCATCGCGAGCAGTGCGACGGTGAACGCGGCCATCATCGGCAGGTCTCGGGCGATGAGCTTCGGCTCGACATCTCCCGGCGCGATCATCGCCGCCGTCGAGGCCACCAGCAGCGTGTTGAACAGGTTCGAACCGAGCACGTTGCCGAGCGCCAATTCGTGTTCACCACGTCGTGCGGCGACCAGCGCCGAGGCGAGTTCGGGAAGCGAAGTGCCGACGGCGACGACGGTCAGCCCGATGACCAGGTCGCTGACACCGACCGCTTGGGCGAGGCCGACGGCACCCCAGACGAGCACCCGCGACGCGACCACGAGCAGGACCAGCCCCACGCCCGTCCAGGCGAGCCCGGCACGCAGCGAGAGTGCCGGTATTTCGCGAACCGCGTCGGCGGCGAGGGGGTCGTTGCGGTTTCGCAGCCCCTCGAACACCGACCAGGCGACCAGCAGAGTGAAGAGTCCGAGCTGCCATGCCGCGTCGGCGCGACCGAAGCGGCCGTCGGCCAGCAGCAGCCAGGCGAGCAGGGTGACGCCGAGCAGCAGCGGCAACTCGCGGCGCAGGACCGCGGAGCGCACCGTGATCGGGGCCACGAGGGCGGTCACGCCGAGGATCAGGCCGATGTTGGCGATATTCGAGCCGTAGGCGTTGCCGAGAGCGAGTCCCGAATTGCCCTGGGCCGCCGAGAATACGGAAACCGTCAGTTCCGGGGCGGAGGTGCCGAAACCGATGACCAGGATGCCGATCAGCAGCGGCGCCACGCCGAGATGCCACGCGGTCGCCGCGGCGCCATCGACGAATCGACCGGCGGACCAGACGAGCATCGCGAGGCCGGCGACAACGGCCCCGAGTTGGATCCAGAGCATCGAGCCTCTCCGTGACCGGCCGTGGGGACGGCAGTTAGACCGGTGGATCACTCCCTCCCTGAAGGGGCGGGAGATCACGGGTGACTGGCGATCGCACCGTGGTCCACGGCCGAACTGCCAGTCTAGTCCAGACCATGACAACCGCGTGCGAGCGGCCAGCTTCCCGCGCTCACCGGGTCACGGGGAAGCGTCCCCGCCCCCGATCGACGGGACGGAGGTCACGTTCGCTCGCGCCGATGCCTTCTCGCGGCCCCGGCCCGGCACGTCGCTTCCCGGGTCGGCGGATCGGCCGAAAAAAGAAAGGGCCGGCAGGTGGTGCCGGCCCTCCGGGGTCTCCGCCGGGAAAGCCCGGTCAGGCCGAGGAACCGGCCTCCTCGGCGGCGGCCTGGTAGCTCTCGATCCGGTCGAAGTTGAGGTAGCGGTAGCCC
>JAWVZO010000047.1:0-14740 GCA_033722135.1 Gammaproteobacteria bacterium
ACACCCCGTCCGGGGCCTTCGGGTCGTGCCGCTACAAGCTCAAGGGGCTCAAGGAGAACCGCGCCGAGTACGAGCGGCTGATCGAGGTCTTCGCCGCGCACGACATCGGCTACTTCTTCTACAACGGCGGCGGCGACTCGGCCGACACCTGCCTGAAGATCTCCCAGCTCGGCAAGAAGCTGGGCTATCCGATCCAGGCGATCCACGTGCCCAAGACCGTGGACAACGACCTGCCGATCACCGACAACTGCCCGGGCTTCGGCTCGGTCGCCAAGTACATCGCCACCTCGACCCGCGAGGCGTCGTTCGACGTCGCCTCGATGGCCAAGACCTCGACCAAGGTCTTCGTCCTCGAGGTGATGGGCCGCCACGCCGGCTGGATCGCCGCCGCCGGCGGGCTGGCCTCGGACGACGACCTCCCCCTGCCGGTGCTGATCCTGTTTCCCGAGGTGACCTTCGACCGCGAGGCGTTCCTGGCCCGGGTCGACGCCATGGTCGAGAAGCACGGCTACTGCTCGGTGGTCGTCTCCGAGGGGGTGCGCGGCCCGGACGGCAAGTTCCTCTCCGACCAGGGCGCGCGGGATGCCTTCGGTCATGCCCAGCTCGGCGGCGTGGCGCCGGTGATCGCCAACATGGTCAAGGCCGAGCTCGGCCACAAGTTCCACTGGGCGGTCGCCGACTACCTGCAGCGCGCCGCGCGCCACCTCGCCTCGAAGACCGACGTCGAGCAGGCCTACGCGGTCGGCAAGGCAGCGGTCGAGATGGCCCTCAAGGGCAAGAACTCGGTGATGCCGGCCATCACCCGCACCTCCGACAGCCCCTACCGCTGGAAGATCACCGAGGCCCCGCTGGCGAAAGTCGCCAACCGCGAGAAGATGATGCCCAAGAGCTTCATCAGCCGCGATGGCTTCGGCATCACGCCGAAGTGCCGCGCCTACCTCGCGCCACTGATCCGCGGCGAGGACTATCCCCCCTACCGCGACGGCCTGCCACGCTATGTGATGCTGAAGAACGTCGGCGTGAAGAAGAAACTCGAGACGGCCTTCGAGGTGTAGCCGGCGGCGCCGCCCCACGACGATCGGACATCGATCCGACTGAGTGGCCGTTTGGACCGAACCCTCGGACCGAAATCCGACCCACAGCAAGATGCAGATAAGGAAGAGGCCGGCAATGCCGGCCTCTTCGCGTCATGCGGATGGTCCACGCGGCCCGTCAGGGCAGTTCCTTGTCGTAGTAGACGTCCGGCTCGCGCAGGGTCGACTCGCCGAGTTCATCGAAACGGAACAGCCTGAAGGCGCGCTCGCCGTTGTAGTCGAGCACCCGCAGGTCGTCGGTCTCGTCGAGGTTGCGCTGCACATTCTCGAAATGGGCGGCGTAGCGATCCCTGGCCAGATCGAGCGGGATCTCGTGGGCGATGAACTTGTGGATGCCCTTGGAGGCGAGCTTCTCGAGGAGGTGGGCATCCTCGACCGAGTCGTACGACGTCATGATGACGATCGGCCCACTGCCGGTGTAGAGCATGAAGATCTTCATGGCGCGCGGCCTCCTTGCGTGGTCCTGCTATGAGGTTAGCAGAACCTGCGGGGCCATCCCTGGCCCCTGCGTTCCATACAGATCCGGGTCAGAAAATCCAACCACCGAACTCGGCGACCAGCGGCGCGATGACCAGGCTGACGATCGCCATGACGTTGATCAGGATGTTCATCGACGGGCCGGAGGTGTCCTTGAAGGGATCGCCCACGGTGTCGCCGACCACGCACGCCTTGTGCACGTCGGAACCCTTGCCGCCGAAGTTGCCCTTCTCGACATGCTTCTTCGCGTTGTCCCAGGCACCGCCCGCGTTGGCCATCATCAGCGCCAGAAGCACGCAGCCGAGCAGCCCGCCGCCCAGCATGCCGCCGAGGCTCGACGGGCCGAGCACGAAACCGACCAGGAACGGCATGCCGACCGCGATGACACCCGGCAGGATCATGCGCTTGAGTGCGGCCGTGGTGGCGATGTCGACGCACTTCGCGGTATCCGGCTCGGCCGTGCCCTCGAGCAGGCCGGGGATCTCTTTGAACTGGCGCCGGATCTCCTTGATCATGTCGAACGCGGCGTCACCCACCGCGGTCATGGTGATCGCGCCGATCGCGAACGGGATCAGGCCGCCGATGAACAGGCCGATCAGCACCTGCGGGCTGCCGATATCAAGCGAGAACTCGGCGCCGGCCGGCAGGTGATGCCGCACGGTCTGCACGAAGGCGGTGATGATCGCCAGAGCGGCGAGCGCCGCGGCGCCGATCGCGAAGCCCTTGCCGATCGCGGCGGTGGTGTTGCCGAGTTCGTCGAGCGAGTCGGTGATCTTGCGGGTGTCCGCGCCCAGACCGCCCATCTCGGCGATGCCGCCGGCGTTGTCGGCGACCGGACCGTAGGCGTCGATGGCCATGGTGATGCCGACCGTGGCCAGCATGCCGACCGCGGCGATGCCGACGCCGTAGAGCCCGACCAGGGCGGTTGAAACGCCGATGATTACGCAGATGGTCAGCAGCGGGATCACCACCGACTGCATGCCCACCGCGAGGCCGGTGATCATCACCGTCGCCGGGCCGGTCTCGCCCGACTTGGCGATGTGCTCGACCGGCTTGCCGGCGGTGTAGTACTCGGTAACGAGACCGATGATCATGCCGCCGACGGCGCCGACCAGCACCGCGAACCACGTCTTGCTGGTCACGTCCATCATGCCGATGACGACCGACGAGAGCACGATGAATGCGATGGTCGCGCCGATGGTGCCGGTGCGCAGCGCCACCTCGGGCTTCTTGTCGGAGAACTGGCGCACCAGGAAGATGCCGCCGATCGAGCACACCAGGCCGAGCGAGGCCAGCGCCAACGGCAGGAACATCAGCGAGGCCTGGTTGCCGCCGAGATCGGCGAGACCCTGCATGGTCATGGTCGCGGCCATCGCGATGGTCGCGATCATCGCGCCGCAGTAGGACTCGAAGATGTCGGAGCCCATGCCGGCCACGTCGCCGACGTTGTCGCCGACGTTGTCCGCGATGACGCCCGGGTTACGTGGGTCGTCCTCGGGTATGCCGGCCTCGATCTTGCCGACCAGGTCGGCGCCGACGTCGGCCGACTTGGTGAAGATGCCGCCGCCGACACGCGCGAACAGCGCGACCGACGACGCGCCCATGCCGAAGCCCTCGATAGCGTGGGCCGTGGCCGGATCACCACCGAACACGAGGTAGAGGATACCCAGGCCGAACAGGCCGAGGGAGGCGACTGCAAGGCCCATGATCGAGCCGCCGAAGAAGGCGACGGTCAGCGCCTCGGGCGCGCCCTTGGTGTGGGCCGCCGTGGTGGTGCGGACGTTCGCCTTGGTGGCGGTGAACATGCCGATGTAACCGGCAGTTCCGGAAGCCAGTGCGCCGACGATGAACGCGAAGGCCGTCTTCCAGCCCAGCAGCACCCAGAGCACGACGATCAGCACGCCGGCGAAGATGCCGAGCATCTGGTACTCGCGCTTCATGAAGACCATCGCGCCGATGTGGATCTGCTCGGCGATCTTGGCGACCTTTTCCTCGCCGCCCGGGTATTTCATGACCATGCCGTAGATGACGTACGCCATCACCAGGCCCAGCACGCCGAAGATCGGCGGAATCAGCATCGAAGCAGTCATCGTCAAGTCCCCTCTTGGTTATCGAAGCCGTAAGTCCGGAAACAAACCCGACCCGTCGCCACCGCACGGCGGCGGGTCACTACTGTCCGTGCAGGCCGGCCACGACTAGAATCCCCTCCCTGAATGCCGCGGCAGCGCAATCGACCGACGGGACCATATGCATTTCTTATGGACCCATCAGGCAAACAACGGGACATTCTACCCCATCGACGGCTTGACTGGCCAGATGGGGGCCAGCGATCGGACAGGAGGTACGTAACCCGTGCGAATCGGCATCTTCTCGGACAGCCATGACGACATCCCGCGACTGACGGCCGCCCTCGAGGCCGCCGTGGCGGCCGGCGCCGAGGCGTTGCTGCACTGCGGTGACGTGGTCGCCGCCGTGACCCTGGCCAGGCTGCCCCGGGTGCCGGTACCGATGCACGTGATCCACGGCAACAACACCGGAGACATCTATGCGCTGAGCCGCCTGGCCGGACGCTCGAACGGACGGTTGGTCTACCACGGCATGGAAGCCGCGCTAGACCTCGGCGGCCGCCGGGTGTTCATGGTGCACTACCCACGCTACGCCCGGGCGCTGGCGACGACGGGCGACTGGGACGTGGTCTGCTGCGGCCACAACCACAAGGTGGCGGTCGAGCCGACGCGCACCGTGACCGGCACCACCGCGTACTACGTCAACGCGGGCACCACCGCGGGGATCGACGCCCCGCCGACGTGGGTGCTGGGCGATCTCGCCTCCCTGCACTTCGAGGTCCATGACGTCCCGCATCCCGACGGGCGCGGGGTGCCGGGACCATGAAGCGGGTTCACACCTTCTTGTAGAGCTCCGCGCCGCCGGCGCGGAACGCCTCGGCCTGCTGCGCGAGCCCCTCCTCGACCTCGGCGCGGGCCAGGTCACGGACCTCCTGTGTGATTTTCATCGAGCAGAACTTGGGTCCGCACATCGAGCAGAAGTGAGCCACCTTGGCGGTCTCCTTGGGCAGCGTCGCGTCGTGGTACTCGCGCGCCCGCTCCGGGTCGAGGCCGAGGTTGAACTGGTCCTCCCAGCGGAACTCGAAGCGCGCCTTCGACAGCGCGTTGTCGCGCACCTGCGCGCCCGGGAAGCCCTTGGCGAGGTCGGCGGCGTGGGCCGCGATGCGGTAGGCCACGATCCCTTCGCGCACATCCTCGCGGTCGGGCAGGCCGAGGTGCTCCTTGGGCGTGACGTAGCAGAGCATCGCCGTCCCGTACCAGCCGATCTGCGCGGCACCGATCGCCGAGGTGATGTGGTCGTAGCCGGGCGCGATGTCGGTGGTCAGCGGGCCGAGGGTGTAGAACGGCGCCTCGAAGCAGTCGGCCAGCTCCTTGTCCATGTTCTCCTTGATCAGCTGCATCGGCACGTGACCTGGACCCTCGATCATCACCTGGACGTCGTGTGCCCACGCCTTCTTCGTCAGCTCGCCGAGGGTCTCGAGTTCGGCGAACTGCGCGGCGTCGTTGGCGTCGGCGAGCGAGCCAGGACGCAGGCCGTCACCGAGCGAGAAGCTGACGTCGTACGTCTTCATGATCTCGCAGATCTCGTCGAAGTGGTCGTAGAGGAAGTTCTCCCGGTGATGCGCGAGACACCACTTGGCCAGGATCGAGCCGCCGCGCGAGACGATCCCCGTGACCCGGTCGGCGGTCAGCGGCACGTAGCGCAACCGCACGCCGGCGTGGATGGTGAAGTAGTCGACCCCCTGCTCGGCCTGCTCGATCAGGGTGTCGCGCATGATCTCCCAGGTCAGCTCCTCGGCGACGCCGCCGACCTTTTCGAGCGCCTGGTAGATCGGCACCGTGCCGATCGGCACCGGGCTGTTGCGCAGGATCCACTCGCGGGTCTCGTGGATGTTCTTCCCGGTGGAGAGGTCCATGATGGTGTCGGCGCCCCAGCGGATGCCCCAGACCATCTTCTCGACCTCCTCGGCGATCGACGAAGTGATCGCCGAGTTGCCCAGATTGCCGTTGATCTTGACCCGGAAGTTGCGGCCGATGATGCACGGCTCGATCTCCGGGTGGTTGATGTTGGCCGGAATGATCGCGCGCCCGCGCGCCACCTCGTCGCGCACGAACTCCGGCGTGATCCGCTCGGGTATCGCCGCGCCGAAGGCGTGGCCGCGGTGCTGCGCGATCAGCCCGGCAGCCGCGTACTGTTCGCGCAGCTCGTCGAGGCGCTGGTTCTCGCGCAGGGCAACGAATTCCATCTCCGGGGTGATCTCGCCGCGCCGCGCGTAGTGCATCTGCGTCACGTTGGCGCCGGCCACCGCGCGCCGCGGCACGCGCACCGGTCCGAAGCGCAGGTGGGCCAGTTCGGGGTCGGCCGCGCGCGAGCGGCCGTAGTCGGAACTCAGCCCCTCCAGCGTCTCGGTGTCGCCGCGATCGGCGATCCAGCCGTCGCGGATCCCTGGCAGGCCGGCCTTGAGGTCGATCGTCACCGCCGGGTCGGTGTAGGGCCCGGAGGTGTCGTAAACGTAGATCGGCGGGTTCGGCTGGTCGCCATCGCGGGTCGGCGTCGCCGCCTGGCTGATCTCGCGCATCGGCACCCGCAGGTCGGGGCGGCTGCCGGTGACGTAGCTCTTGCGCGAGTTCGGGAACGGGCGGGTCACGGCCTGGCCGAGTTCGGCATCGGGCAGGTGGAGGTCTTCGGGTCTGGCGCTCATGGCACGTCTCCGTGCGGCGGGCCTGGGGGGCCCTGCGGGTGGACGCCTGGGCGTCCGCAACGTGCGGCGGGGAAACGGGCAGGCAGGCTCAGCTTTCCTACGCCGACACGACTCGGATCAGGTTCAAGGGACTCTCTCAGCCCGCAAGCGGGCACCCCTAGCTGACGCGGCCACGGTAGCCCATCCCCGGGTGGCCCGCAAGGTCGCCAACGCGCGCCCCGGCGCGGGAAAAGCCCGCCGGTGACCACTGGATCGCGGCCCTATCATCTTGACTGGCAAGGGGATGGAGGCTATCGTTCCCGCCCCGCAACACGAGCCGAGGAACGCCCAGATGACCGCTGTCGACTTCGCCAAGGCCCGCTTCAACATGGTCGAACAGCAGGTCAGGCCGTGGGACGTCCTCGACCAGCGTGTGCTGGACGTCATGGCCTCGGTTCCGCGCGAGCACTTCGCTCCGGCCGCCTACCGCAACCTCGCCTACGCCGACATCCCCATCCCGCTCGACGACGGCCAGGCGATGCTCCATCCCAAGTACGAGGGGCGCATCCTGCAGGCGCTCGCCCTCGGCGAGTACGACAACGTCCTCGAGATCGGCACGGGCAGCGGCTACCTGACGGCCTGCCTGGCGGCACTGGCCCGCCACGTGCGCAGCATCGATATCCGCGCGGCCTTCACCGAGCGGGCCGGCGAGAAGCTCGCCGCGCGCAACATCGACAACGTGACCCTGGCCACGGCCGACCTGTTCGGCGACGGCCTCGGCGAGGGCCCCGGGCGCTATGACGCTATCGCCGTCGGCGGCTCGCTCGCGCGCGTTCCCCAGGCGCTGCGCGAGGCCCTGTCTATCGATGGGCGCCTGTTCCTCGTGGTCGGGTCCGATCCGGTCATGGAGGCGCAGGTGATTACCCGCGTGGGGCCGCAGGAGTGGACCTCCGAGAGCCTGTTCGACGCGGTCTTTCCCCGGCTCGAGAACGAGCCCGACGAGCGTCCGTTCGACTTCTGACTCAGTCGCCGGCTCCGGCCGGAACGCGCCCGTCGAGCACGGCTCCGACTATCGCCAGCAGCCGTTCCAGCGCACCGCGGTTGCGCTCGACCACCCGACGCCCCGCGGCACCCGCCTCGGCCGCTCGTCCCGGATCCTCCAGCCACGCCAGCACCTCGTCGGTGAGCCCGTCCACGTCGGCGACGGTTCGCAGCGCGCCGTCCCGCTCGAGCAGTTCGCCGATCCTCGCGAAGTTGTGCATGTGCGGCCCGGCGATGACCGGGACGCCGAGCGCCGCCGGCTCGAGCGGATTGTGCCCCCCGGTGGGGACCAGGCTGCCGCCGACGAAGGCGACGTCGGCGGCCGCGTACAGCGTCAGCAGTTCGCCCATGGTGTCGCCCAGGTAGACGCCCGCCTCGCGTCCCGGTTCGTCCCGACTGCGCCGCGCCACCGAGAAGCCCCTGGAGGCGCACAGCGCCGCGACCCGCGCAAAACGCTCGGGGTGGCGGGGAACGAGCTGCAACAGGGCCCGGGGGCAGCGGGCCACGATGCGCGCGTGGGCGTCGAGGACCTGCTCGTCCTCGCCGTCGTGGGTGCTCGCGGCGATCCAGCAGGGCCGCGCCGCACCGAGTTCTTCGCGGAGCATGCGGCCGGCTGCGACGACCCCGCCGTCGACCTGCAGGTCGAACTTGATGCTGCCGGTCACGACCACGCGCTCCGGCGCGGCGCCGAGCTCGACGAACCGGCGCGCGTCCGCGTCGGCCTGGGCGGCGACCGCCGCCAGATCGCCCAGCAGCGCGCGGACGAGGCCGCCGACCCGGCGGTATCCCGCCGCCGAGGCGGCGGAGAGCCGCGCGTTGGCCAGCACCAGCGGAATTCCGCGCGACGCGCACCCCGCGACCAGGTTGGGCCAGAGCTCGGTCTCCATAAGCAGGCCGAGCCGGGGGCGCACCGCGTCGAGGAAGCGGCGCACCGCGCCGGGCAGGTCGTAGGGCAGGTAGACGTGGTGCACATCGTCGCCGAGGGCGGCGCGCACCCGCTCGGAGCCGGTCGGGGTCATGGTCGTCACGGTGACCTGGACCCCCGGATACGCCCCGCGCAGCCGGTCGATCAGGGGCAGCGCGGCGATCACCTCGCCGACCGAGACCGCGTGCACCCAGATGCCGTCGTCCGCGGGCGTGCCCGGCGCCCAGCCGAAGCGCTCCGGCCAGCGTCGCCAGTAGCCGCGGTTGCGCAGTCCCGACCAGGCGAGGCGGGCGAGAATCAGCGGCGTGGCGAGGTAGAGCAGCGCGGTGTAGAGCTGGCGCATCGGTTCGTATCCGGAAAGTGGCCCATTATAGGCACGCGGCCAGGAGCGGTTGGCGGGAGCCGGGACGTCGGTTAGCCTTGGCGGGCCGCACGCGGGGACGGGAAGTACGCCGCTCGCCGCGCGCGCCGTCCCCTTCCGCAGCGAGCACGCCCTTGCCGGCACCGATCACCGTCAAGTTCCTGACCAAGGACAGTCTGCGCGCCCCGGGTGATGCGGCCTGGTGGCGTCGCCAGCTGCCCGGCGCCGCGCCGACCTGGGGGCGCTGCCGTTTCGAGTTCGACGCAGGCTGTACCAGCTACGACTGGCTGGTGGTCTACGACGACCTCCCGGTCGTGCCGCCCGGCAACCGCCACCGGCACGTCGAGCCCCTGCCGTGCCCCCGCGAGAACACATTGTTCATCACGGCTGAACCATCGTCGATCAAGACCTACGGAAGCGCGTTCCTCGACCAGTTCGGCGTCGTGCTGACCAGCCACGAGCCGTGGGCGCTGCGCCATCGTGACGCCATCCGCTCCCAGCCCGGACTGCGCTGGCACTACGCGATCCGCATGGACGACCGGCAGCCCACCGCCGACCTCGACACGCTGCGCGCGGCCGGGCCACCGGCCAAGTCGCGGACGATCGCGTCGGTAACCTCGAGCAAGCGGATGCGGCTGACCCACCACCGTCGCCGCTACGCGTTCGTGACCGCGTTGCGCGATGCGCTGCCCGAATTCGACCTGTACGGGTACGGTTTCCGCCGGATCGACGACAAGCGCGACGCCCTCGATCCCTACCGCTACCACGTCGCGATCGAGAACCACCTCGCGCCGCGCCACTGGACGGAGAAGCTCGCCGACGCATTCCTCGGCTACACCCTGCCGTTCTACCACGGCGCCCCCGACGCCGCCGACGACTTCCCGGCCGAGAGCTTCATCCCGATCGACGTCTCGCAGCCGGAGCGCGCCATCCGGACCATCCGCGAGGCGATCACCGCCGACGCCTACGCCCGGCGGCTCGAGGCCGTCACCGAGGCGCGCCGCCGGGTGCTCGAGACCCACAACCTGTTCGCGCTGCTGGCCCGCGAGATCGAGGCGCGCGAGGCGCGCGACCGCCCGCGCACGCCGGGCGGCACCGTCCGCGCGCGCCATCTCGTGCGCGTCGCCGGTCCGGGACGCGCCGTGCGCTACGCCGCGGAGGCGACCTACGTCCGCGCCCGCCACCTGCTGCGCGGCAGGGGCTGAGAACGCGCCGGGCCGGAACGCCACGGACCGCGTGTTACCATGAGCGCCCCTCCCCCGGCCGGACCGCCGCCGCATCCCATGCAGCAGCCGACCCCCAAGCAGCTCTATTTCCGCCTGCTCGGCTACCTGCGCCCCTACCGGCTGCCGTTCTTCCTGGCGATCCTCGCCACGGCCGTGATCGCCTCGACCGACCCGGCGATCGCCGGCCTGATGAAGCCGCTGCTCGACGGCAGCTTCGTCGAGCGCGACCCGGAGGCGATCCGCTTCTACCCGATGGTGCTGGTCGGCCTGTTCGTGGTGCGTGGGTTCGCCAGCTACCTGAGCGGCGTCGGCATGGCCTGGGTCGGCAGCCGTGTGGTGACCGACCTGCGCCAGGAGCTGTTCGGCAAGATGCTGCGGCTACCCGGCGAGTTCTTCGACAGCCGCACCAGCGGCGAGCTGATCTCGAAGTTCACCTACGACTCGACGCAGCTGATGAACACCACCACCGGCGTGCTGGTGACGATCGTCCGCGACTCGCTGTCGATCCTCGGCCTGCTCGCCCTGATGGTCTACCTGCACTGGCAACTGACCCTGTTCATCCTGCTGATCACCCCGCCGATCGCCCTGCTCTCGGTCTGGGTCAGCCGCCGGCTGCGGCGCCTGAACCAGAACCTGCAAATCACCATGGGCCACCTGACCCACACCCTCGAGGAGGCAGTCGGCGGCGAGCGGATCGTCAAGATCTACAACGCCGAGGCGCGCGAGCAGGCGCGCTTCGACGGCGTGGCCAAGCGTTTCCACCACCTGCTGATCAAGGTGCGCAGCGCCGCCGAGGCGTTCTCGCCGACCGTGCAGCTGATCACGGTGATCGCGCTGGCCTCGGCGGTCTTCATCGCCTCGAGCGGCATCATCGGCGGGCAGCAGTCGGTCGGCGAGGTGGTGGCGCTGTTCGGCGCCATGGGCATGCTGATGGCGCCGATCAAGCGGCTGACCCGGATCAACGAGCCGCTGCAGGCCGGCATCGCCGCGGCCGGCAGCCTGTTCGAACTGCTCGACCGGCCGGGCGAACCCGACACCGGCCGCCACGTGCCCGCGAGCGTGCGCGGTGAACTGCGCCTCGAGGACGTCGGCTTCCACTACCGCGACAGCCAGCTGCCGGCGCTCGACGGCATCGATCTGACCATCGCGCCCGGCGAGACCGTCGCCCTGGTCGGCCCCTCGGGGAGCGGCAAGTCGACCCTGATCAAGCTGCTGCCGCGGCTCTACCGCGTCACGAGGGGACGCATCCTGCTCGACGGGATCGACATCGAGCAGTACGCGCTGGCGCCGCTGCGCGCCTGCTACGCCTACGTCGGCCAGGAGACGACGCTGTTCAATGACACGGTCGCGGCCAACGTCGCCTACGGCGCCCGCGGCGAGGTCGACCGCGCGATGCTGGTCACCGCCTGCCGACGGGCCAACGCCCTGGAGTTCGTCGAGCAGCTGCCGGAAGGGTTCGACACGGTGATCGGACAGGACGGGGCATCGCTGTCGGGAGGCCAGCGCCAGCGGCTGGCGATCGCCCGTGCCCTGCTCCGAGATGCGCCGATCCTGCTCCTCGACGAGGCGACCTCGGCGCTCGATGGCAAGTCCGAGGCCCTGGTGCAGGCCGCGCTGGAGGAGGCGCGCCAGGGGCGCACCACCGTGGTGATCGCCCATCGCCTGTCGACCGTCGCGAACGCCGACCGCATCGTGGTCATGAACCACGGGAAAATCGTCGCGGCGGGGCGTCACGGCGAGCTGATCGAGTCCAACCCCCTCTACCGCTCGCTGCACAGCCAGCTCCCCGAGACGGGCTGACCGGCGTGCCGGGTCACTCCGGCCAGTAGTCCCGCAGCCAGGGGGCGGGCCGTATCGTCTTGTAGAGCCGTTTCGCGATCGGCACCGGCCGTGGCCCCCAGCGCCCCGCGATAGCGTCGTCGGGCTTAGGGCGGCCGTGGAAGGCCAGCAGCCGGGCGCCCGGGGGGCAGGCGGGTTCCCGGAACGGACGCAGGTACCACGGGGGCAGGCAGTGCTGCTTGAAGCTCCGGCACCACGCCTCCGGCCAGAAATCGAGCCGGCCCTGCTTCTGGATGACCCTCCAGGAGAGGTACTCCTGACTCGCGGTGCCGAACTTCCGGATCATCGCCAGCGGATGCTCTTCGAAGTAGCGCTTCACCTCGCCGAGCGTGCCGACGACCCACGAGTAGCAGGAGGCCTGGCCGACGTGGTCGCCGCGGGTGTTCCAGTCGTCGATGATGACGAAGCGCTCCCCTTCCGGGTACTCGAAGAAGACGTCGATGCCGTCGACCAGGACCACGTCGAGGTCGAAGAACCAGACGCGCTCGCCCGTCAGGCCGCCCAGGTCGTCGGCGCACAGCGCCGCCTCCTTGCGGTAGGCGAGGTTGCGGCTGGCGAGGATCGCCACCGCCTCGGGGTGACGGTCCGGGTCGATCTCCAGGCCGGGCAGCGGGTGGACGACGACCGCTTCGTCCAACCCCTTGGGGTCGTCGGTGAAGCAGTGGAAGCGCACCTCGTGGCGACGCGTGAAGCGCCGCACCATCGTCAGCAGGCGGTTGACGTCCGCGGCCCCGTAGAGGGTCCCCCACTTGATGCAGACGACGTGGACGACCGGCGACGTCACCGGCGCGTCCGGGTCCGGCCGGGGGGCTTGCAACGCGGCGTCACTCGACCCGGAGCACGCCGATGCCGAACCCGGTCTGGTCCGGGTCAGCGACGATCTCCTCGTACGCCTTGCCGACCTTCACGCGCTCCCAGAACGGGTGGACCCGCGTCGACGAAAGCGGCTGTTTCGCGACGATGTCGTGGAAGGCGATCAGCCCGCCCGGACGCACCAGGTGCCGGTAATCCTCGTAGTCGGCCTCGACCCCCGCCTCGGAGTGATCGCCGTCGATGAACAGGAAATCGACCTGACGCCCGGCGACCGCCGACTCGACGCGGGCCCTGAAGGCGGGATCGTGCGAATCGCCGGAGAGCAGCGTGACCCGGCAGTCGGAGTCCGGCGGGGGGAGCTGCCGGTAGAGATCCTCGGCGGTCGAGAGGTCGCGCAGGTCGCAGCTGATCACCTCCTCCCTGGCCAGGCTCGACCAGATCAGCAGCGTGCCCGCGCGCGCGGTGCCGATCTCGAGGATCAGCCGCGGCTCGAGGTCCCGGACCCGCCGCGCGAGGCCCAGGATCTCGTCGCGGATCTGCAGCGACTTGATGCGGTAGTAGCCGCTACCGCCGAAGTTCATCGCCCAGTCGACCACCTGTTCGAGGCTGCGCTCGTGGGCGTGGTATTCGATCAATCTGCGCACCGCGTCGGCGCGGTGGTACGGCGCGAGCATCCGCCGTCGCATGTCACGCAGTGTCGAAATCATCACCACTCTCCTCGTATTTCGCCTGTTCCCCGGTTACGCCGGGGCGTTCCATTCGCGTCGCGGCGCCCTCGCCGGCGAGGCACGCGAACCCCAGGCCAAGCAGGTAGAACGAGACCAGCACCTGCTCGGACCCGTAGAAATCCTTCTGGCTGCCGAGCGGGAACCAGAGCAGCAGGTAGGCGAGCAGGCACCCCCATCCGAAGCTGGCGGCGCGCTCGCGCCGGAGCCAGAGCGTCCGCGTCAACCAGGCATAGTACGCCAGGAAGGCGCCTAGCCCGACCAGCCCGGTGGCGAGCAGCACCTCGATACCGACCTGGTGGGCGTGCATGATCCGGGTCTCGCCGGCAAACGGCGAGTCCGCGTCGAGGTAGGCGCCGACCTGCCGCTCGAACTCGCTCGGGCCCCACCCGAACGCCCACCGCTCGGCGATCATCTCGACGGCCGGCTCCCAGACGTCGAGGCGCATCGACAGGGCCCGGTTGACCGTCTCGCGGTCGAACTGCTCGAGCACGACGGCGGTCTGGTCCAGGCGCGTCCTGAAGCTGTCGTTGGAGAAGTACATCAGCGCCACCAGCGACAGCAGCGCGACCGGCGCCCCGACGAGCAGGGCCACGCGCGGCCGTTTCGGGAGTGCGCGGGCGACGACCGCCACGAAGACGATCATGAACAGGCCGTAGCCGGCCATCGCGTAGCGGCTCCCTGCGGCGAAGACGGCCGCGGCGCCGCAGGCGACCAGCAGGCAGGCGGGCAGGCGTCCGCGCGGCCTGCCGAGCAGCCAGAATGCCGGCGGGATCAGCAGGAACCCGACGAAATAGCTGTAGCGCGTCGACTTCGAGAAGAAGCTTCGCACCCGCGGCGGCCCGCCGACCTCGTTCGCCAGCGGCACGCCGAAGAGATCCCGCCCGGCCAGCAGCTGCACCAGGCCGTCGACGACCCACAGCGCGACGGTCGCCGTGATCACCAGCGCGGCGACCCGCCGCGCGCGCGCGCCGTCGAGGAGCAGCGCGACGGCGAGCCCGACCAGCGCCGCCACGCCGACCAGGGCGAGCTTCTCCACCCAGAGGCCGTCGATCCCGCCCCGCCGGAATCCCGCGACGACCATGGTCAGCAGGATCGGCAGCCCGGTCGCCGCGCCGGCCAGCAGCAGGCCGGGATGGCGCAGCCAGGGCCCGGGCCGGCGGTTCGCGACCAGCGCGACGGCGAGGATCAGCAGGAAGCAGATCGTGTAGGCGCGCGAGAACGGGAAGATGACGAGCGGGGCAGCCGCCAGCAGGCCGGCCCAGAGATCGCGGTCGCGCCATAGGCCTGAGCGCGTCACGACGAAGCCCCGCCTGGAGCGAACGAGGCGACCCCGAGCCGCTCGAGGTCGGCGTGAAGCCCCTCGCGCAGGCGCGCCTCGGAGAAGTGCCTCGAGAACAGTTCCGATGCCGCGCGCCCCCGCTCGGCGAGGCGTCCCGGGTCGCCGGCCCAGCGGGCGATGGCGTCGGCGAGCGCATCGGGGTCGCCCGGG
>JAWVZO010000048.1:0-14698 GCA_033722135.1 Gammaproteobacteria bacterium
GGGTTGACCGTCTCCTGGTGGAAGCCGATCTCGTTCTTGCGCCAGCGCCGATGCCAGAAGTCGTGTTCCATGCCTCCTGCTTCCCCTAGTCAGATCCGCGCGCGTCGCGGTCGTGCGGTCATCTTAATGAGGCACGGAGCGGGATCACAATCGGCCAGGGGTGATAGGCCGGCGAACTTGCGTACACCTCCCGGGGGTGTAGTCTCACGGTATCGAGACAAACGGCCCAGGAGCTTCTGCATGGACCTATTCAAGGCTCCGCCCGAGATGCGGGTATTTCTTGCCGGACTGAGCCTGATCCTGTGGGTCGGCCTATGGCACACCGGCTTCGCTGCCGCCAGTTGGGTTCTCTACCTGCCAGGGATTTTCCTGCCGGTCGCCGCGGCCAGCGGCCTGTGCCCTGGCCTCGCCGTTTCGCGGCTGCTGACCGGAAAAGGACCGGACAAAGAAAATCCCGGCCCCGCGTGAGCAGGGCCGGGATCGTCAGCCTTTGGATCAGGTCCGCTCGAAGATCGCGGCGATGCCCTGGCCGCCGCCGATGCACATCGTCACGAGCCCGTACTTGCCGCCGATGCGCTTGAGCTCGTAGAGGCACTTGACGGTCAGGATCGCGCCGGTGGCGCCGATCGGGTGACCGAGCGCAACCGCGCCGCCGTTCGGGTTGGTCTTGGCCGGATCGAACTCGAGGCCCTTGCAGACCGCCAGCGCCTGCGCGGCGAACGCCTCGTTGGACTCGATGACGTCGAGGTCGCCGACGGTCAGGCCGGCGCGGTCGAGCGCCTTCTTCACGGCCGGGATCGGGCCCTCGCCCATGTACGCCGGATCGACGCCGGCGAAGCCGTAGGAGACCAGGCGGCCGCGCGGCTCGGCACCGGCCGACGCCGCGGCACCCGCCTCGGCCAGGACCACGGCGGCGGCGCCGTCGTTGATGCCCGATGCGTTGCCGGCGGTGACGCTGCCGTCCTTCTTGAACACCGCACGCAGCTTGCCGAGGCCCTCGGTCGTGACGTCGCCGCGGACGTGCTCGTCGGTGTCGAAGATCGTGTCGCCCTTGCGCGACTTCAGGGTCACCGGGAGGATCTGCTCCTTGAAATAGCCCTCGGCGGTCGCCTTGGCGGCGCGCTGGTGGCTCTCGACCGAGAAGGCGTCCTGGTCGTCACGCGACAGGCCCCACTTCTCGGCGACGTTCTCGGCGGTGATGCCCATGTGCACGGTGTCGAAGGGGTCGGTCAACGCGCCGACCATCATGTCGACCATGCCGGTGTCGCCCATGCGCGCGCCCCAGCGGGCCGACGTCGAGGCGTACGCGGCGCGGCTCATCGACTCGGCGCCACCGCCGATCGCGAAGTCGGCGTCACCGAGCATCACCAGCTGCGCGGCGGAGACGATCGCCTGGAGGCCGGAACCGCACAGGCGGTTGACGGTCAGCGCCTGGGAGTCGTGCGCCATGCCGCCCTTCACGCAGGCCACGCGGGAGACGTACATGTCCTTGGCCTCGCCGTGGATGACGTTGCCGATCACGCCGTGCGCGATCTTGCCGGGATCGACCTTGGAACGCGAGATCGCCTCCTCGATGACCATGGCCCCGAGGTCCGTGGCCCCGAAGCCTTTCAGGGAACCGCCGTAATCACCGATCGCGGTCCGGACGCCACTGAGTACGACTACTTCTCGCTGGTCTGCCATGAGCTTCCCCTTGATGTGTACGGTCTTGAAACGGCGATCACCAGTCGATCGCCTGGAAGGGCGGCCATTATGCCGCGCCGCAGCACCTTCTGCCAGCGCAGTCCATGACGCCAGGTGACCTGGATCACCCCTAGTCGGAACGTTCGGCCAGGCGCAGGGCGGCGGAGTTGATGCAGTGGCGCTTCCCGGTCGGCTCCGGGCCGTCGTCGAAGACGTGGCCGAGGTGGGCGTCGCAACGGCTGCAGAGCACCTCGGTGCGGCGCATGAACAGGCTGCGGTCGGCCTCGTAGCTGACGTTCTCCTCGCTCACCGGGGCCCAGAAGCTCGGCCATCCGGTGCCCGAATCGAACTTCTGGCGGGCGTCGTAGAGGGGTTGGCCGCAACAGACGCAGAGGTAGACGCCGTCCTCGTGGCAGTCGTGGTATTGGCCGGTGAAGGCCCGCTCGGTCCCCTTCTTACGGCAGACGCGGTACTGCTCCTCGGTGAGCTGCGCCTGCCACTCGGCATCTGACTTGACCACCTTACCGCTCATCGGCCTGCTCCTCGCTGGGTATTCCACGGCGCGAAACGCAACCGCCCACAGCCTTTCGACTGCGGGCGGCGTGTCGAGTGCCTCGATTCGGTGTGATCAGGCGCCGATATTCTCCCAGACGGTCGCCCAGAAGTCCTGGCGCTGCCGATGCTGCACCTTCGGGTTGAACGTGGCGAGCGTGATGCAGCAGGTGCGGCAGAGCTGATAGTCGAGTTCGCCCCCGTCGGGCAGCAGCTTCGTGCCCTTGATGTTGAACTCGCCGGACTGTTCCTGGCACGAACTGCAGATCTTGGCCTTGCTCATCCAAACTCCCTCGTCATGGTAAAAATGGCAGGTATACCGCTCGCCGGCGGGATGCTTGCCCTAAAAACGGTTCACGGCCGCGAGGCGTATCGCAGCGGGATGCAGCCGGACGGTGTCCCGGAGACGACGGCTGGGTCTTCCGGATACACGGATGGGGGCGAGCCCCGACGGGTCCATCTCATCGAACCTTTCCCTGGCCCAGGGAACGCGCTTGAGCGGTTCCTCGGAAAGGATATCTTAGCAAATTCCGGGCCTTGAGGCCAGGGCCGAGTTGCCCGAGGGAACTGGACTAGGCTTGGAGCGGGATCCTCAGATGGGCAATCGAGGCATGATCGGGGTCTACCACGGCGAGGCGCTGGCGCGTTACGGGTTCGGCGAGGGGCACCCGTTCGGCCCGGATCGACTCGACGCCTTCTGGCGCGAAACCGTGCGCCAGGGGCTCGACCGCAGGGTCACACTGCTCGACCCACGCGACTGCAATCACGAGGCCCTGGCGCGGTTCCACACCGCGGACTACCTCGCGCTCGTGCAGCAGCAGTCGGTCACCGGCACCGGCTTCCTCGACTACGGCGACACCCCCGCGTTCCGCGGGGTGTGGGAGGCGGGCTCGACGGTGGTCGGCAGCGGTCTCGATGCCCTGTCGAGGATCATGGACGGTCAGGTCGCGAAGGTCTTCGTGCCGATCGCCGGGCTCCACCACGCCCGCCGTGATCGCGCTGCCGGCTTCTGCGTATTCAACGACCCGGGGGTCCTGATCGAGACCCTGCGCGCGCTCCACGGCGTCCGTCGCATCGCCTACGTCGACATCGACGCGCATCACGGCGACGGCGTCTTCTACGCCTTCGAGGCCGATCCCGACGTCTGCATCGCAGACATCCACGAGGACGGCCACTACCTCTATCCCGGCACCGGGTTCGCCGACGAGACCGGGACCGGCGAGGCGCGGGGCACCAAGCTCAACATCCCCGCCCCGCCCGGCGCGGACGACCGCTTCTTCGCCCGGGCCTGGCCCCGGGCGCTGGAGTTCGTCCGCGCCGCGCGGCCGGAATTCATCATCCTGCAGGCCGGCGCCGACAGCGTGGCCGGCGATCCGATCACCCACATGCGCTTCACGCCGGCCGCACACGCCCGGGCAGCTCGCGACCTCGCCGCGGTCGCCGACGAGTTCAGCGACGGGCGCATGATCGTCACGGGCGGCGGCGGCTACAACCGGAACAACCTCGCGCTGGCCTGGAACGGCGTGGTTTCCGCACTGCTGAAATAGCGTAATACCTTGGTAACCGGAACCATCTGCGTTAGCATCGCTCTTTGCCAACCGCATCACAGAAAAACAACCGCGGTGGCCACAAGATGTCCACAAGAATAACGACGTTACGGATCGAGGAGGAGACGATGATCATCAAGGCGACGTCGCCGCTGTTCGGAGGCTGGCAGGGACCGGCCGAGATCACCACCCAGCCCCCCATCAGCCGCTACCGCGAACCGGTGCTCGTCGTCGACGGTTACCCGGTCGATCGCGTGGCGGCCCATCTCGCGGGCTACCGGGTAATCGAGAGTGACGAGTCGGAGCGCCATACCCTGGCGCGCGGCGGCTACCCGCTCTAGTCGGGCCATCCGCGGAAGCGGCCTCTCAGGCGGTCAGGCGACCTCGGCCGAGGCCGGGTAGTAATCCACGGGGATCGGACGGACCCAACCGAAAGGGTCCTCCTGGCGCCCCTCCTGGATGCCGAGCAACGCCTCCTTGAGACGCATCGCGACCGGGCCCGGGTCCTCGGGCAGCCGGTACTCTGTTTCGTCCGCGTCGGCGATCACGCTCACCGGGCTCACCACGGCCGCCGTCCCGGAGGCGAACGCCTCGCTGCAGCGCCCGTTGGCGATGTCCGCCAGCAGCTCGTCGACCGGCATGGTCTCCTCCGCGACGTCGTAGCCGAGCGAACCGGCCAGCTCGATCAGCGAGTCGCGGGTGATGCCGGGCAGGATCGATCCGCTCAGCTTGGGCGTGACGATCCGCCCCTCGATGACCGCGAAGAAATTCATCCCCGACAGCTCCTCGATCGCGGTGCGCGTCCCGGGATCGAGCCACAGCGACTGGTCGTAGCCCTTGGCCTTGGCCCGGGCCGCCGAGAGCAGGCTTCCGGCATAGTTCCCGCCGACCTTCACCGCGCCCGTGCCACCGACCGCGGCGCGGGTGTCGGTGCGCTCGACGAGCAGGCGCATGCTGCCCGCGTGGTAGGCCTCCGAGGGGCTGGCCACGACGATGAAGGTGTTGGTCGACGAGACGCCGAGACCGAGGTTGGGCTGCGTACCGATCACGAAGGGACGCAGGTAGAGCGACTGACAGGTCCGCCCCGGGATGTAGGGCTCCGCCCACGCGGTCAGCGTGCAGACCCCCTCCATGAACACCTCCTCGGGGACCTCCGGCATGCAGAGCCGGCGCGCCGAGGTCGCGAAACGGGCGACGTGACGCTCGGGGCGGAACAGCGTGGCGCGGGAACTCTCGACCTTGTAGGCCTTCATCCCCTCGAAGTACTCCTGTGCGTAGTGCAGGACCTTGGCGCTCGGGTCGAGTTCGATCGGCCCGTAAGGCTGGATCCGTCCCTGCCCCCAGACGCCGTCGACGGCCTCGGCGATGTACATCACCGGGACCATGACCACGCCGAAACCGAGCTGTTCGGGCAGCCGGAAGTCGGCCATGGCCTTCTCGACCCCGGCCATGATTGCGACCTGACGCGACACGCTCATCTCCTGTCCCCTGGCCCTGCTACCGTGACCGACACGCCTGTTCGGCAAGGGTAACCGAGGCGCCGTCCCGCGTCACCCCGCGCATCAACGGGGCGGCATCCTGATCGCCGCATCGAGGCGGATGGTCTCGCCGTTGAGGTACCGGTTGCCGATGATGTGCTCGACGAGCGAGGCGAACTCGTCCGGCTCGCCGAAGCGCTTGGGGTACTGCACCGTGGCGATGAGCGGGGCGCGGACCTCGTCGCTCATCGCCGCCATCATCGGCGTCTCGAACACCCCAGGCGCGATGCTGTTGACACGGATCCCGAGCGAGGCCATCTCCCGGGCCAGGGGCAGGGACATCCCGGCGACCCCGGCCTTGCTGGCGCTGTAGGCGGCCTGGCCGATCTGGCCATCGAACGCGGCGACCGACGCGGTGTTGACGATGACGCCCCGCGCACCGTCCTCGTCGGGCGTGTTCCTGACCATCTCGCCGGCCGCGAGCCGCAGGACGTTGAAGGTGCCGATCAGGTTGATCTCGATGACCCGCGTGAACTTCTCGAGCGGCAGGGGCCCGTCGCGCCCGACCGCGCGCCCACCGGTCGCGACGCCGGCGCAGTTGACGCAGAAGTGAACCGCGCCGAACGCCTCGGTGGTCGCGGCCAGCGCCGTCTCGGCCGAGGCGGCGTCGCTGACGTCGACCGACAGCCCGAGCGCGTTCTCGCCGAGCTCGTGGGCCGCCCGGGCCGCGCCGTCGCCGTCGAGGTCCCACAGGGCGACCTTCGCACCCGCCGAGGCGAGCCGCTTGCCGGCCGCCAGTCCAAGGCCCGACGCCCCGCCGGTGACGATCGCCACGTTGCCGTCGATCTGCATTCCGTTTTCTCCAGTCCGATTCCTGATGTAGGTCGGGCTTCAGCCCGACATTCTCCCGCCGACCGTCGGACTGAAGTCCGACCTGCAGTCGGGGTCCTGCCCTACCCTGCGGCCAGCGAACGGCCGATCACCAGCCGCTGCACCTCGGAGGTGCCCTCGTAGATCTGGCACACGCGCACGTCGCGGTAGATCCGCTCGACCGGGAAATCGGCCAGGTAGCCGTAGCCCCCGTGCACCTGGATCGCCCCCGAACAGACCCGCTCGGCCATCTCCGAGGCGAACAGCTTGGCCATCGACGCCTCCTTCAGGCACGGCTCCCCCGCGTCGCGCAGCGCCGCGGCGCGCAGCACCAGGCCGCGCGCCGCCTCGATCTCCGTCGCCATGTCCGCCAACCGGAAGGCCACCGCCTGGTGGGCGATGATCGGCTTGCCGAACGCCTCGCGGTCCTGGGCGTACGCGAGCGCGGCCTCGAACGCCGCTCGCGCCATCCCAACGCTCTGCGCGGCGATCCCGATCCGTCCTCCCTCCAGGTTCGCCAGCGCGATCCGGTACCCCTCGCCCTCCTCGCCGAGGCGGTTGGCGGCCGGCACCCGGCAGCCGTCGAAGACGATCTGCGCCGTGTCCGACGCCTTCTGGCCCAGCTTCTTCTCGATCCCGGCGACCGTGTAGCCCGGCGTGTCGGTCGGCACAATGAACGCGCTGATCCCCCGCCGTCCCGCCCCGGGATCGGTCACCGCGAAGACGATCGCCACCTGCGCGTTGGCCCCCGAGGTGATGAACTGCTTGGTGCCGTCGAGGACGTAGTGGTCCCCGTCGCGCACCGCGCGGCACTTCAGCGCCGCGGCGTCGGACCCGGCCTGGGGCTCGGTCAGGCAGAAGCAGCCGAGCCACTCGCCACGCGCCATCGGCTTCAGGAAGCGCTCCTTCTGCGCCTCGCTGCCGAACTTCAGCACCGGCATGCAGCCTACCGAGTTGTGCACGCTCATGATCGTCGACGTGGCCCCGTCGCCGGCGGCGATCTCCTCGAGCGCGAGCGCGTAGGCGACGTGGTCGACCCCGGAGCCGTCGAATTCCTCCGGCACCAACATGCCGAGCAGCCCGAGCTCGCCCATCTGCGCCAGCGCCTCGCGCGGGAAGGTCGCGTCGCGGTCCCAGGCGGCGGCATGCGGCGCGATCTGCTCGCGGGCGAACTCCCGCGCCATGTCGCGGATCATGGTCTGTTCTTCGTTCAGCAACATTGGCGCCTACCCAACATATGTGGGTCGGGCTTCGGACCGACCCATACGGAAGATACCGTCCGACGTCACACCCGCTCGATCGCGACCGCCGTCGCCTCGCCTCCGCCGATGCACAACGCCGCGACGCCTGTCTTCAGGTCATATTTCTGCAGCGCGTGCAGCAGCGTGACCATGATGCGCGCGCCCGAGCAGCCGATCGGGTGACCTAGCGCACAGGCTCCGCCGTGCACGTTGACCCTGTCGTGAGGCAGGTCGAGTTCCTTCATCGCCGCCATGGTCACGACCGCAAACGCCTCGTTGATCTCGTACAGGTCCGCATCCCCGGCGCGCCAGCCGGTCTTCTCGAGCAGCTTGCCGATTGCGCCGACCGGAGCGGTGGTGAACCAGCCGGGCTCCTGGGCGTGGGTGGTGTGCCCGAGGATCCGCGCCAGCGGCGTAACGCCCCGCTTTTCGGCCTCGCTCTGGCGCATCAGCACCAGCGCGGCGCCGCCATCGGAGATCGAACTGGAGTTGGCCGGCGTCACGGTGCCCTCCTTGCGGAACGCAGGCTTGAGCTGCGGGATCTTGTCGAGGTTCGCCTTGTGCGGCTGCTCGTCCTTGTCCACCACCGTCTCGCCGCGCCGCGAGGCGACCGTCACCGGGACCACCTCGGTGGCGAAGCTGCCGTCGTCGATCGCCTTCATCGCCCGGGTCAGCGACTCGATCGCGAACGCGTCCTGCGCATCGCGGCTGAAGGCGTAGTGCGCCGCGCAGTCCTCGGCGAAGGTCCCCATCAGGCGCCCCCTGTCGTAGGCGTCCTCGAGGCCGTCGAGGAACATGTGGTCGAGCAGTTGGCCGTGGCCGAGGCGGTAACCGGCGCGCGCCTTCGGCAGCAGGTAGGGCGCGTTGGTCATGCTCTCCATGCCACCTGCCACCACCACGTCGTTGGTGCCGGCGAGCAACAGATCGTGGGCGAGCATCGCCGCCTTCATGCCGGAACCGCACATCTTGTTGACCGTCGTGCAGCCGGCACCGAGAGGCACGCCGGCGTCCAACGAGGCCTGGCGCGCCGGGGCCTGGCCCTGGCCGGCCGGCAGCACGCAGCCCATGAGCACCTCGTCGACGGCGTCGCCGTCGAGCCCGGTGCGCTCCAGCGCGGCGCGGATCGCGGCGCCGCCTAGCTGCCACGCCGCAAGGCTGGACAGGTCTCCCTGCAGTCCGCCCATCGGCGTGCGCGCCGCGCCGACGATGACGACGGGATCGTGCTTGCTCATCTATCTCTCTCCGTATCTCTATCGTTTGTCGGACTGCAGCCCGACCTGCAAAAAACTCTACCCGAGCGGCCGTAGGCCCGGCTTCAGCCCGACACGCGAAGTTTCACTCCCGCAGCTCCGGCCGATCGCGGAAGTGGTCGAGCGCCTCCGGGTTGGCGAGCGCGTCGGTGTTCTCGACCGGCTCGCCGTGGATCACCTTGCGCACGGCGAGCTCGACGATCTTGCCGCTGATCGTGCGCGGGATGTCGGCAACGGCCAGGATCTTCTCCGGCACATGGCGCGGCGTCGTGTTCTCGCGGATGACCTGACGGATGCGCTTCTCGAGCGTCTCGTCGAGCACCTCGCCGTCGCGCAGCCTGACGAACAGCACCACGCGCACGTCGCCCCGCCACGACTGGCCGACGACGATCGACTCGAGGATCTCGTCGAGCTTCTCGACCTGGCGGTAGATCTCGGCGGTGCCGATGCGCACCCCGCCGGGATTGAGCACGGCGTCGGAACGGCCGTAGATGACCAGCCCGCCGCGCGGGGTGAGTTCCGCGTAATCGCCGTGGCACCAGGTATTCGCGAAGCGGGCGAAGTAGGCGTCGTGGTACTTCGCACCGTCGGGGTCGTTCCAGAAGCCGACCGGCATCGACGGGAACGGCTTGGTGCAGACCAGCTCGCCCTTCTCGCCCACCACCTCGTTGCCGGACGGGTCGTAGACCGCGACGGCCATGCCGAGGCCACGGCACTGGAGCTCGCCGCGGTAGACCGGCCCGACCGGGTTGCCGAGCGCGAAGCAGGAGATGATGTCGGTCCCGCCCGAGATCGACGCGAGCTGGATGTCGTCACCGATCTCGCGGTAGACGTAGTCGTAACTCTCCGGCAGCAGCGGCGAGCCGGTCGACAGGACCGCGCGCAGCCGCCCGAGGTCGAACGAGGCAGCGGGACGGACCCGAGCCTTCTCGACCGCGGCGAGGTACTTGGCGCTGGTGCCGAAGACGGTGACCTTCTCCTCCGCCGCCATCCGCCACAGCGCGCGGGGACCGGGATGGAACGGCGAGCCGTCGTAGAGCACCACGGTCGCCCCGCTGGCCAGCCCGCTGACCAGCCAGTTCCACATCATCCAGCCGCAGGTGGTGAAATAGAACAGCACGTCGTCCCGCGTCAGGTCGGTGTGCAGCCGGTGCTCCTTGAGGTGCTGGAGCAGGGTGCCGCCGGCGCCGTGGACGATGCACTTCGGCATGCCGGTGGTGCCCGACGAGTACATCACGTAGAGCGGGTGGTCGAATGGCATCCTCGCGAACTCGAGCTCGGTCTCCCCGGCGATGAAATCGCCGAGCAGGACCGCGTGCGGCACCGTCGCGAGATCCGGCTGGGGCTCGAGGAACGGCACGACCACGACCACCTTCACGCTGTCGAGCCGGCCGACCACCTCGCGGATCGGGTCCAGCGAGTCGATGCGCTTGCCCCCGTAGTGGTAGCCGTCCGCCGTGAACAGCACCTTCGGCTCGATCTGGCCGAAGCGGTCGAGCACGCCATGGATGCCGAAATCGGGCGAGCAGGAGGACCACGTCGCGCCGAGACTCGCGGTCGCCAGCATCGCGACGACCGTCTGCGGGTGGTTCGGCAGGAAGCCGGCCACGCGGTCGCCCGGACCCACGCCGGCCCCGCGCAGCGCCGCGGCGACGCCGGCGACCTGGCGGTAGAGGCCGCCGTAGGTCAGGGTCATGCGCGTGCCGTCCTCGCCGCGGAAGACCAGCGCCGGTTTCTCGTCGCGGTAGCGCAACAGGTTCTCGGCGAAGTTGAGACGCGCGCCGGGGAACCAGCGCGCGCCGGGCATGCGTTCGCCCCCCTCGACGACGGTGCCGCCCTTGTCGCCGACCACGTCGCAGAAGTCCCAGAGCGTGTCCCAGAACGCCGCGCGCTCGTCGACCGACCATTGCCAGAGTGTCCCGTAGTTCTCGAAGGGCCGGCCCGCGCGCTCGCCGGCCACGGTCATGAACCGGGTCAGCTCGGCACGCGCGATGCGCTCCGGGGAGGGCGTCCAGAGCGGTTGCGGCATGCCTGAATCCTCAGCCATCGAGGTCGAGTTCCAGCAGGGTGTCGCCGTCGTCGACCTGCTCGCCGACCGCGAAGCGCACCGCCGCGACGCTCCCGGCCGCCGGCGCGACGATCGTGTGCTCCATCTTCATCGCCTCGAGCACCAACAGCGGCGCACCGCGTTCCACGCGGTCGCCCTCGCCGACGTGCACCGCGACGATCTTGCCCGGCATCGGCGCGGTCAGCCCCCCTGCGGAGACCTCCTCCTCGGCCGCCGCCGTGGCCGGATCGTGCAATTGCAGGCGGTGCCTCCCGCCCCTGTAGAACAGCGTCAGGTCTGGACCGTCGCGCACCACGGTCAGCGTCAGCCGGGTGCCGTCGAGGGTCGCTACGAGGTCGCCGGCGGCGTCGATCAGGCCGGTCGCGACGATCGTGCGTTCCGGCGTGTCGATGACGAAGTGGTCCTCGCGGTAGTGCACCGTCACCTCGTGCTCGGTGCCGTCGACGCGGAACATGAGCGGCTGGTGGTTGTCCTCGTTGAGGCGCCAGCCCGAGGTCTGGTGCCACGGGGAGTGTGGATCGCCGCCGGCCGAGGCCGCCTGCACCGCCTCGGCGCGGCGCCGCAGCAGCACGTCGAGGCTGGCCAGCGCCAGCACCGCGTCGGTGACCGGCGCGTCGCTGGTGACCAGGTCGTCGCGGTGGCGGTCGATGAAGCCGGTGTCGACGTCACCGGCGGCGTAGCGCGGGTGGGCGGCGACGGTGGCGAGGAAGTCGAGGTTGGTGGTGACGCCGACGACCTGGGTGGCACGCAGCGCGGTCTGCAGCCGGCGCAGCGCGGCATCGCGGTCGCGGTCCCAGACGACCAGCTTGGCGATCATCGGATCGTAGTGGATCGAGACCGCATCGCCCTCGCGCACCCCGGTATCGATGCGCACGTGCGGCCCCGGGTCGGGGAAGCGCAGGTGGGCCAGGTGGCCGGTCGCCGGGAGGAAGTCGCGCGCCGGGTCCTCGGCGTAGATGCGCGCCTCGAAGGCGTGGCCGTTGATCCGCAGCTGATCCCGCGACAGCGGCAGCGGCTCGCCAGCCGCGACGCGCAGCTGCCACTCGACCAGGTCCTGGCCGGTGACCAGCTCGGTGACCGGGTGCTCGACCTGCAGCCTGGTGTTCATCTCCATGAAGTAGAAGGTGCCGTCGGCGTCGACGATGAACTCCACCGTGCCGGCACCGACGTAGCCGATCGCGCGCGCCGCGTCGACCGCGGCGCGGCCCATCGCCTCGCGTCGCTCCGGATCGAGACCCGGCGCCGGGGCCTCCTCGAGCACCTTCTGGTGGCGGCGCTGCAGCGAGCAGTCGCGCTCGAACAGGTGCACCACCTCGCCGTGCGTGTCGGCGAACACCTGGATCTCGATGTGGCGCGGCCGGACCAGGTACTTCTCGACCAGCATTGCCGTGTCACCGAACGCGGCCTCCGACTCGCGGCGCGCCGCGGCCAGAGCGGCGGCGAAATCGGCGGCGCGCTCGACCACGCGCATGCCCTTGCCGCCGCCGCCGGCCGACGCCTTGAGCAGCACCGGGTAGCCGATCCGCTCCGCCTCGGCGGCGAGCAGCGCGTCGTCCTGGTCGTCGCCGTGGTAGCCGGGCACCAGCGGCACGCCGGCTTTCTCCATGATCTGCTTGGCCGCGCTCTTCGAGCCCATCGCGCGGATCGCGTCGACCGGCGGGCCGACGAACACCAGCCCGGCCGCGGCGCACGCCTCGGCGAACCCCGCGTTCTCCGACAGGAAGCCGTAGCCGGGGTGGATCGCCCGGGCGCCGGTCTGGCGCGCCGCCTCGACGATCTTCTCCGCGCGCAGGTAGCTGTCGCGCGCCGGGGCGGGACCGATCGCGACCGCCTCGTCGGCCAGCGCCACGTGGCGAGCCGCGGCGTCGGCCTCGGAGTAGACCGCGACGCTGCGCACGCCGAGGCGCTGGGCGGTCCTGATGACCCGGCAGGCGATTTCGCCACGGTTGGCGATCAGGATCTTGTCGAACATCGCCGGTTACATCCTGAAGATGCCGAACTTCGTCGGCTCGACCGGGGCGTTGAGCGCCGCCGACAGCCCCAGGCCGAGCACCATGCGCGTGTCGGCGGGGTCGATGATGCCGTCGTCCCAGAGCCGGGCGCTGGCGTAGTACGGGTGGCCCTGGGTCTCGTATTGCGCACGGATCGGCGCCTTGAAGGCCTCCTCCTCCCCGGCCGGCCACGCCTCGCCGCGCGCCTCCATGGCGTCGCGCTTGACCTGTGCGAGCACGTTGGCCGCCTGGTCGCCGCCCATGACCGAGACCCGCGCGTTGGGCCACATCCACAGGAACCGGGGGCTGTAGGCGCGCCCGCACATGCCGTAGTTGCCGGCGCCGAAACTGCCGCCGAGGATCAGCGTGAATTTCGGCACCCGGGTGCTGGCCACCGCGGTGACCATCTTCGCCCCGTCCTTGGCGATGCCGCCCGCCTCGTACTTCGAGCCGACCATGAACCCGGTGACGTTCTGCAGGAAGATCAGCGGGATGCCGCGCTGGCTGCAGAGCTCGACGAAGTGCGCGCCCTTCTGCGCCGACTCCGAGAAGAGGATGCCGTTGTTGGCGACGATGCCGACCGGGTAGCCGTAGAGGTGGGCGAAGCCGCAGACCAGGGTCGTGCCGTAGAGCTGCTTGAACTCGTCGAACTCCGAGCCGTCGACCACCCGCGCGATCACTTCGCGTACGTCGTAGGGCTTGCGGATGTCGTCCGGGATCAGGCCGTAGAGCTCCTCGGTCGGGTAGAGTGGTTCGCGTGATTCGCGAACTTTGACGTTCAATTTCTTGTTTATGTTGAGGTTAGATACGATTCTTCGCGCGATACCCAACGCATGGCTGTCGTTCAACGCGTAGTGGTCTGTGACCCCGGAGGTACGCGAGTGAACGTCGGCCCCGCCGAGATCCTCGGCGCTGACCACCTCGCCGGTCGCCGCCTTCACCAGCGGCGGACCGCCGAGGAAGATCGTGCCCTGGTTGCGCACGATGACGCTCTCGTCGGACATCGCCGGCACGTAGGCGCCGCCGGCCGTGCACGAACCCATGACCACGGCGACCTGCGGGATGCCCGCCGCCGACATGTTGGCCTGGTTGTAGAAGATGCGCCCGAAGTGGTCACGGTCCGGGAACACCTCGTCCTGGGTCGGCAGGTTGGCGCCGCCCGAGTCGACCAGGTAGATGCAAGGCAGCCGGCACGCCGCGGCGATCTCCTGGGCGCGCAGGTGCTTCTTGACCGTCAGCGGGAAGTAGCTTCCGCCCTTCACCGTCGCGTCGTTGGCGACGACCATGCACTCGATGCCGGCGACCCGGCCGATGCCGGTGATCACGCCGGCCGAGGCGACGTCCTTCGAGTACATGTCCCAGGCGGCGAGCTGCGAGAGCTCGAGGAACGGTGAGCCGACGTCGAGCAGCGTGCGGATACGGTCGCGCGGCAGCAGCTTGCCGCGCGCGAGGTGCTTCTCGCGCGCCTTCTCACCGCCGCCGAGGGTCACCTGAGCGACCTTCGCGCGCAGGTCGTCGACCAGTTCGCGCATGCGCGCGGCGTTCGCCCGGGCCACGTCCGAGCGCATGTCGAGGGTGGTCTGGAGGACGCCCATCGATGCGGACTCAGGCGGTCTCGCCGAACAGCTCGCGGCCGATCAGCATCCGCCGGATCTCGCTGGTGCCGGCGCCGATCTCGTAGAGCTTCGCGTCGCGCAGCAGGCGCCCGGTCGGGTACTCGTTGATGTAGCCGTTGCCGCCGAGGGACTGGATCGCCTCGAGCGCCATCCAGGTCGCCTTCTCGGCCGCGTAGAGGATCGCACCGGCGGCATCCTTGCGGGTGGTCTCGCCCCGGTCGCACGCCTTGCCCACCGCGTAGACGTAGGCGCGGCAGGCGTTGAGGGTGGTGTACATGTCGGCGAGCTTGCCCTGCATCAGCTGGAAGGTGCCGATCGGCTGGCCGAACTGCTCGCGCTCGTGCAGGTAGGGCACGACCACGTCCATGCACGCCTGCATGATGCCGAGCGGGCCGGCGGCGA
>JAWVZO010000049.1:0-14690 GCA_033722135.1 Gammaproteobacteria bacterium
AGTGCCCTTCTTCAGCATCTCCGGATCCGACTTCGTCGAGATGTTCGTCGGAGTCGGCGCGTCTCGCGTCCGAGACCTCTTCGAGCAGGGCAAAAAGCACGCGCCCTGCATCATCTTCATCGACGAGATCGACGCGGTCGGACGCCACCGTGGCGCCGGTCTCGGCGGCGGTCACGACGAGCGCGAGCAGACGCTGAACCAGCTGCTCGTCGAGATGGACGGCTTCGAGGGCAACGAGGGGGTGATCGTCATCGCCGCGACCAACCGCCCCGACGTGCTCGATCCCGCGCTGCTGCGCCCGGGGCGCTTCGACCGCCAGGTCGTCGTGCCGCTGCCCGACGTGCGCGGTCGCGAGCAGATCCTCAAGGTCCACGTGCGCAAGGTGCCGGTCGCGGAGAAGGTCGACATGTCGATCATCGCCCGCGGCACGCCCGGGTTCTCCGGTGCCGACCTGGCGAACCTGGTCAACGAGGCGGCCCTGTTCGCGGCTCGGGCCAACCGCCGCGTCGTCGAGATGGAGCATTTCGAGAAGGCCAAGGACAAGATCATGATGGGCTCCGAGCGTCGCTCGATGGTCATGTCCGAGGACGAGAAGCGCCTGACCGCGTACCACGAGTCGGGGCACGCGATCGTCGGTCTCCTGATGCCCGAGCACGACCCGGTGCACAAGGTCAGCATCATCCCTCGCGGGCGCGCGCTCGGCGTGACCCTGTTCCTGCCCGAGGACGACCGCTACAGCTACAGCAAGAAGCGCCTCGAGAGCCAGCTCTCCAGCCTGTTCGGCGGCCGCGTCGCCGAGGAGCTGATCTTCGGCAGCGACGCGGTCACCACCGGTGCCCAGAACGACATCCAGCGCGCCACCGAGATCGCGCGCAGCATGGTCACCAAGTGGGGGCTCTCCGACGTGCTCGGGCCGCAGACCTACAGCGAGGACGACGGCGAGGTCTTCCTCGGCCACGCGGTGACCCAGCACAAGACGGTCTCCGACGAGACGGCGCACGTCATCGACAAGGAGATCCGCAACATCATCGAGCGCAACTACGACCGGGCCCGGGAGATCCTGAACGAGCGGATGGAGACCCTGCACGCCATGGCCGGGGCGCTGATGAAGTACGAGACCATCGACAAGGACCAGATCAACGACATCATGGCCGGCAAGGAGCCGCGGCCGCCCGAGGGGTGGAACGACGACGGCACGCCGGGCCAGGGCCAGCCCGCCACGGACGACGACGACGGGGTCGTCGCACCCGAGCCGCCGCGCGACGGCGGTATCGGCGGCCCGGCGAGCCAACACTGACCCCGTCCGGGGCGTCCCCGGCCAGGGACGCGTCGGCGACTCTCCCGTTGCGTTCCGCGACGCTCGAACTCACCAGCGCTTCGCTGGACCTGGCGTGCCCGCGCGTCATGGGCATCCTCAACGTCACCCCCGACTCGTTCTCGGACGGAGGGATGTGGCGCGACCCTGCCCGCGCCGTCGACCACGCCCTGGCCATGGTCGAGGCCGGCGCGGACCTGATCGACGTCGGCGGCGAGTCGACCCGGCCCGGGGCGAGGCCGGTCCCGGTCGAGGAGGAACTGCAGCGCGTGATCCCGGTCGTCGCGGCGCTCGCCGGGGCCTGCGCCGTCCCGATCTCCGTCGACACCAGCGCGCCGGAGGTGATGCGGGCCGCCGCCGAGGCCGGGGCGCAGCTGGTCAACGACGTCCGCGCGCTGCGCCGGCCCGGAGCGCTCGACGCCGTCGCCGGGAGCGGCCTGGCGGCCTGCCTGATGCACATGCACGGCGAGCCGGGTACCATGCAGCGGTCGCCCGTCTACCCTCGTGGCGTGGTCACCGAGGTCCGGGAGTTCCTCGCCGCGCGGGTCGCGGCCTGCGTGGCCGCCGGCATCCCCGTGCGGAAGCTGCTGGTCGACCCCGGTTTCGGTTTCGGCAAGACCCTGGACGACAACTACACCCTGCTCGCCGGGCTGGGTGGGTTCGAGACGGTGGGGGTGCCCCTGCTGGTCGGCCTGTCGCGTAAATCGATGATCGGCCACCTGAACGACGCCCCGGCGGACCGGCGGCTTCACGGCAGCGTCGCGGCCGCGTTGCTGGCGGTCGAACGCGGCGCGCGGATCGTGCGCGTGCACGACGTCGCAGCGACCGTCGAGGCGCTGTCCGTCTGGTGCGCGATCCACCGGGTGGATTGACGAGAGGAACGGCCCACGTGAGCGAACGCAGTTACTTCGGTACCGACGGCATACGCGGCCGGGTCGGCCACGGGCCGATCACGCCCGACTTCGCCCTACGCCTCGGCTGGGCGGCAGGGCGGGTCCTCGCCCCCGAAGGCGGGGGGCGCGTGGTGATCGGCAAGGACACGCGGATCTCGGGGTACATGTTCGAGTCCGCCCTCGAGGCGGGTCTCGCCGCGGCCGGTCTCGACGTGCTGCTGACCGGGCCGATGCCGACCCCGGCGGTGGCCTACCTGACCCGGACCTTCCAGGCCAGCGCCGGCATCGTCATCAGCGCCTCGCACAATCCCTACGGGGACAACGGTTTCAAGTTCTTCGGCCCGGACGGCCTGAAGCTTCCGGACGAGGTCGAACACCGCATCGAGGCCGAGCTCGCCCACCCGCTGCACACCGTCGATTCGGGTCGACTGGGCAAGGCGTCGCGGATCGGCGACGCCGCCGGTCGCTACATCGAGTTCTGCAAGGGCACCATCGCCAACCACCTCAGCCTCGCGGGGCTGTCGATCGTCGTCGATTGCGCGCACGGGGCGACCTACCAGGTTGCGCCGAGCGTCCTGCGCGAACTCGGCGCCACGGTGACCCCGATCGGCGTCGAGCCCAACGGCCTGAACATCAATCTCGGCTGCGGCTCCACCCAGCCCGACGCCCTGTGCGTCGCGGTCCGCGAGGTCGGCGCCGATCTCGGCATCGCCCTCGACGGAGACGGCGACCGGGTCCTCATGGTCACCGCCGAGGGCAGCGTGGTCGACGGCGACCAGCTGCTCTACGCCGTCGCCTGCGACCGCCTCGCGCAGGGCGCGCTGACCGGCGGCGTGGTCGGCACGGTCATGAGCAACCTCGGGCTCGAGGCGGGCCTGGAGGCGTGCGGCGTCCCCTTCGCCCGCGCCAAGGTGGGCGACCGGTACGTCCTCGAGCAGCTGCATAAGCGCGGATGGCGCTTGGGCGGCGAGAGCTCCGGGCACCTGATCTGCCTCGACCACACCACGACCGGCGACGGCATCGTGGCGGCATTGCAGGTCCTGGCCGCACTGGTGCGCCAGGAGCGTGCCCTTAGCGAGCTGGTCGCGGGCATGGCGGTCTATCCGCAGCAGATGCGCAACGTCAGGGTCGGCGACGGACAGCATCCGCTCGAGCACCCGTCGGTGGCCGCCGCGGTGGCCGCGGCCGAGGCCGAGCTGGGCCCTCACGGGCGGGTCCTGCTGCGGCCGTCGGGCACCGAGCCCGTGGTGCGCGTGATGGTCGAGGGCCGGGACGGCGATCAGGTCGCGAGGCTCGTCGAGGCGCTGGCCCAGACCGTCGGCGAGGCCGTCTGAGCGGCCCGATCCGATTGCTTTCCGTCGGGCCTGCCGCTATCCTTGGCGCGCTTTTTTCCCGTGAAAACCGACCCCGGGGCACGAAATGCGCCAACCGCTGGTTGCCGGCAACTGGAAGATGAACGGCTCGCGCGTGAGCGTGGCTGCCCTGCTCGACGCGCTGCTCGACGGCGTCGGCGAGGTCGGCGACGCCGAGATCGCGGTCTGTCCGCCCTACCCGTTCCTCGCCGAGACGGCGGCACGCCTCGCGGGCAGCCGGGTGCAGCTCGGCGCCCAGGACCTCTCCGAGCACACCTCGGGAGCGTACACGGGCGAGGTCGCCGGACCGATGCTTCAGGATTTCGGCTGCCGCTTCGTCATCGTCGGGCATTCCGAACGTCGCGCCTACCACGGCGAGGACGACGCCCTCGTGGTACGCAAGCTGGTCGCGGCCCAGAACGCGGACCTGGTGCCGATCGCCTGCGTCGGCGAGACCCTCGACCAGCGCGAGGCCGGTGAGACCGAGCGCGTCATCGGCCGCCAGGTCGATGCCCTGCTCGACGGGGCCGGCGTCGAGTCGTTCGAGAGGGCGGTGATCGCCTACGAGCCGGTCTGGGCCATCGGCACGGGCCGCACGGCCACGCCCGACCAGGCCCAGGAGGTCCACGGGCTGATCCGGGGCCGGGTCGCGGCCCGTGATCCGGGGGTCGCCGCGGGGCTGCGGCTGCTGTACGGTGGTTCCGTCAAGGGCGGCAACGCGGCCGAGCTGTTCGCCATGGAGGACATCGACGGTGGCCTGATCGGAGGCGCCTCCCTCGATGCCGTGGAATTCCTGACCATCTGCCGCGCCGCCTGAGGCTGCGCGGCCCGCCGAGAATACGATGCAGACCATACTCCTCGTCATCCACGTACTGATCGCCCTGGCGCTGGTCGCGCTGGTCCTGCTGCAGCACGGCAAGGGCGCCGACATGGGCGCCGCGTTCGGCAGCGGCGCCTCGAACACCGTGTTCGGAGCCCGCGGCGCCGGGTCGTTCATGACCCGCACCACCGCGGTGCTCGCGGCGCTCTTCTTCATCTCCAGCATCGGGCTCGCCTTCCTCGCGACCCGGATGGGCGACGTGCGTACCGGCAGCGTGGTCGACACCGTCGAGACCCCCGCGGAGCAGCCTGCCCCGGCCGCGCCGCCGGCAGAGCAGGGCGACCTGCCGACGTTGCCGTCGCAGCCCCAATAGTTTTTATTATCAACCGATAATCTGATATTATGGGTTGCTCGAATTCGCCGAGGTGGTGAAATTGGTAGACACGCCGTCTTGAGGGGGCGGTAGCGCAAGCTGTGCCGGTTCGAGTCCGGCCCTCGGCACCAGAATCACCACGCCTGGACAGCGAAACCGTGACCCGGTGACGCTGTCTGTCGTGACATCGCAGGTGACTTCTGCGGACGGCCCTCGCGGGCCGGCCGGAGAGGCTCACGTCTCAACCCGCACCCGGTCCGGGGTGCCAACGGGGGGAGTGGAGAGACGATGCTCGAGAACTATCTGCCGATCCTGGTGTTCATGGCGATCGGTCTCGCCGTCGGGGGCGGCGCCATGGCGGCCGGCTTCATCCTCGGCCCGCACCGTCCAGACGTCGAGAAGAACTCACCCTACGAGTGCGGTTTCGAGGCGTTCGAGGACGCGCGAATGAAGTTCGACGTCCGCTACTACCTGGTCGCCATCCTGTTCATCATCTTCGATCTCGAGATCGCGTTCCTGTTTCCCTGGGCGGTCGTCCTCGACCAGATCGGCATGTTCGGTTTCCTCGCCATGCTGCTGTTCCTCGGCATTCTCGTGATCGGGTTCATCTACGAGTGGAAGAAGGGGGCGCTGGAATGGGAATAGAAGGCGTTTTCGAGAAGGGCTTCCTTACCACTTCGGCCGACAAGCTGATCAACTGGGCGCGCACCGGCTCGATGTGGCCGATGACCTTCGGTCTCGCCTGCTGTGCCGTCGAGATGATGCAGGCGGGCGCGGCGCGCTACGACCTCGACCGCTTCGGCATCGTCTTCCGGCCCAGCCCCCGGCAGTCCGACGTGATGATCGTCGCCGGGACGCTGTGCAACAAGATGGCTCCCGCGCTGCGCAAGGTCTACGACCAGATGTCCGAGCCGCGCTGGGTGATCTCGATGGGTTCCTGCGCCAACGGCGGCGGTTACTACCACTACTCCTACTCCGTGGTGCGCGGTTGCGACCGCATCGTGCCGGTCGACATCTACGTGCCCGGCTGTCCGCCGACCGCGGAGGCGCTCCTGTACGGAATCCTGCAGCTGCAGAACAAGATCCGTAACACCAACACCATCGCCCGCTGAGAGCATCACCATGACCGACGCAGCACAACGGTTGGCCGAGCGCGCGCGCGAGATCCTCGGCGACAAGGTCGGCGACTGCATCGTCGATCGCGGCGAGGTGACGCTGATCGTCCCGCGCAGCGCCCTGCTGGAGGCCTGCACCCAGTTGCGCGACGCCGGGGAACTCGGCTTCGAGGAGCTCATCGACGTCTGCGGCATCGACTACTCGGAATACGGCGTCGACGAGTGGGAGAGCGACAGCGCGCCCGACACAGGGTTCAGCCGCGGCGTTTCGCGGGACGGGGCGAGTCACGGGGGGCAGGCCCACCCGCACCGCTTCGCGGCGGTCTACCAGCTGCTCTCGATCTGCAACAACCAGCGGCTGCGCGTGCGCTGCTACGCCGAGGACGACGCGTTTCCCGTCATCGACTCGGTGACCGGCATCTGGCGTTCGGCCGACTGGTTCGAGCGCGAGGCGTTCGACCTCTACGGCATCGTCTTCGAGGGCCACCCCGACCTGCGCCGCATCCTCACGGACTACGGCTTCATCGGCCACCCGTTCCGCAAGGACTTCCCGCTCAGCGGCCATCTCGAGTTGCGCTACGACCCGAGCAAGCAGCGCACGGTCTACGAGCCGGTCACCATCGTGCCGCGCGTGACGCAGCCGCGGATCATCCGCGAGGACAACCGTTACCAGCCGGGTGCCGACGATGCCTGAGATCCGCAACTACACGCTGAACTTCGGACCCCAGCACCCGGCGGCGCACGGCGTCCTGCGCCTGGTGCTGGAGATGGACGGCGAGGTGATCCAGCGCGCCGACCCGCACATCGGCCTGCTCCACCGCGCCACCGAGAAGCTGGCCGAGACCAAGCCGTTCAACCACAGCATCGGCTACATGGATCGCCTCGACTACGTGTCGATGATGTGCAACGAGCACGCCTACGTGATGGCGATCGAGAAGCTCCTGGGCATCTCGCCGCCGCTGCGTGCCGAGTACATCCGCACGATGTTCTCCGAGATCACGCGCATCCTGAACCACCTGATGTGGATCGGCGCGCACGGGCTCGATCTCGGCGCGATGACCATCTTCCTCTACGCCTTCCGCGAGCGCGAGTACCTGATGGACGCCTACGAGGCGGTCTCGGGCGCGCGCATGCACGCGGCCTACCTGCGGCCCGGCGGGGTCTACCGTGATCTGCCCGAGCGGATGCCCCATTACCAGCCGTCGAAGTGGCACAACGAGCGCGAGACCGCGGAGCGCAACGCCGACCGCCAGGGCTCGCTGCTCGACTTCCTCGAGGCCTTCACCGAGCGCTTCCCGACCAACGTCGACGAGTACGAGACGCTGCTCACCGACAACCGCATCTGGAAGCAGCGCACCGTCGGCATCGGCGTGGTCTCGCCCGAGCAGGCGATGCAGCTCGGCTTCACGGGACCGATGCTGCGCGGTTCGGGCGTCGCCTGGGATCTGCGCAAGAAGCAGCCCTACAGCGTCTACGACCGGGTCGACTTCGACATCCCCATCGGCGTCACCGGTGACTGCTATGACCGTTACCTGGTGCGCATCGAGGAGATGCGCCAGTCGAATCGCATCATCAAGCAGTGCATCGACTGGCTGCGCGAGAACCCGGGTCCCGTCATGGCCGACGACCACAAGGTCGCGCCGCCGCCGCGCCTCGAGATGAAGGAGAGCATGGAGGCGCTGATCCACCACTTCAAGCTGTTCACCGAGGGCTACACGGTGCCCGCCGGCGAGGTCTACCAGGCGATCGAACACCCGAAGGGCGAGTTCGGCATCTACCTGGTCTCGGACGGGGCCAACAAGCCCTACCGGGTCAAGATCCGCGCCCCCGGCTTCGTCCACCTCGCCGCGATGGACGAGATGGTGCGCGGCCACATGCTGGCCGACGTGGTCGCGGTGATCGGCACGCAGGACATCGTCTTCGGGGAGATCGACCGCTGATGGCCGACAACCAGACCGAACTGCTCTCCGCCGAGTCGCGCGCGGAGATCGACATCGAACTCGCCAAGTACCCCGACGACCAGCGCCAGTCGGCGGTCATGGCCGCGCTGCGCATCGCCCAGGACGCCACCGGCGGCTGGCTGCCGCGCGAGCTGATGGACGCGGTCGCCGACTACCTCGGCATGCCGCCGATCGCGGTCTACGAGGTCGCCACCTTCTACTCGATGTACGAGCTCAAGCCGGTGGGACGGCACAAGATCTGCGTCTGCACGAACATCTCGTGCCTGCTGCGCGGATCGGAGGAGGTCGTCGCCCACCTGCGCGAGCGGCTCGGCATCGGTCTCGGCGAGACGACCGACGACGGCCGCATCACCCTGAAGGAGGTCGAGTGCCTCGGCGCCTGCGCCAACGCGCCCGTGGCCCAGGTCGGGCACGACTACATCGAGGAGCTGACCCCGGAGAAGCTCGACCAGCTGATCGAGGGCATGGAGTAGGGCATGGCCAACGAAGTCTGTTTTCGCACCCTCCATCTCGACGAGCCGCACACGCTCGAGAGCTACCGGTCGGTCGGCGGCTACGCGAGCTGGGAGCGGATCCTCAAGGGCGAGCTCCAGCCCGAGGCGATCATCGACGAGCTCAAGCAGTCGGTGCTGCGCGGCCGCGGCGGCGCCGGGTTCCCGACCGGCGTCAAGTGGAGCTTCATGCCGCGCACCGCGCCCGGCCAGAAGTACATCCTGTGCAACTCCGACGAGGGCGAGCCGGGGACCTGCAAGGACCGAGATATCCTGCGCTACAACCCGCACCAGGTGATCGAGGGCATGGCCATCGCCGGCTTCAGCATCGGCGCGACGGTCGGCTACAACTACATCCGCGGCGAGTTCTGGGAGCCCTACGAGCGGTTCCAGGCCGCGGTCGAGGAGGCGCGCGAGGCCGGCCTGCTCGGCAAGAACATCGGCGGCTCGGGCATCGACTTCGACATCCACGTCCACCTCGGCGCCGGGGCCTACATCTGCGGCGAGGAGACTGCCCTGGTCGAGTCGATCGAGGGCAAGAAGGGGCAGCCGCGCTTCAAGCCGCCGTTCCCGGCCGGTTACGGTCTCTACGGCAGGCCGACCACGATCAACAACACCGAGAGCCTCGCCTCCGTGCCGGTGATCCTGGAGAAGGGCGGCGAGTGGTTCCTGAACCTCGGCAAGCCGAACAACGGCGGCGTCAAGCTGTTCTCGGTCTCCGGGCACGTCAACAAGCCGGGCAATTTCGAGATCCCGATGGGCACGCCGTTCGCCGAGCTGCTCGAGATGGCGGGCGGCGTCTGGCAGGGCCGCAAGCTCAAGGCGGTGATCCCCGGCGGCTCGTCGACCCCGGTCGTGCCGGGCGAGAGGATGATGGAGCTGACCATGGACTACGACAGCATCGCCGAGGCCGGGTCGATGCTGGGCGCGGGCTCGGTCATCGTCATGGACGAGACCACCTGCATGGTCAAGGCGCTCGCCCGGATCGCCTACTTCTACTACGAGGAGTCGTGCGGCCAGTGCACGCCGTGCCGCGAGGGCACCGGCTGGCTGTGGCGCGCGGTCCAGCGCATCGAGGACGGCAAGGGCCGGCCCGAGGACCTCGACCTCCTCGACGACGTCGCCAGCAAGATCCAGGGACGCACCATCTGCGCGCTGGGTGACGCGGCGGCGATGCCGGTCGCGAGCTTCATCAAGCACTTCCGCGACGAGTTCCAGTACCACATCGACCACGGCCGCTGCCTGGTCGGCAGCGAGGCGGCCTGAGCCGCTCCCGGGCAGGGCAGAGAGCCATGGCAGACGACACCAAGGTAACCATCCAGGTCGACGGACGCACGATCGAGGCGCGCAAGGGCGCGATGCTGATCGAGGCCACCGACGCGGCCGGCATCGACATCCCGCGCTTCTGCTACCACAGGAAGCTGTCGGTCGCGGCCAACTGCCGGATGTGCCTGGTCGAGGTCGAGAAGGCGCCGAAGCCGCTGCCGGCGTGCGCGACGCCGATCGCGGACGGCATGGTCGTGCGCACCGATTCCCCGCTGGCCCGGGGCGCCCAGAAGGGGACCATGGAGTTCCTGCTGATCAACCACCCGCTCGATTGCCCGATCTGCGATCAGGGCGGCGAGTGCGAGCTGCAGGACGTGGCGATGGGCTACGGCGGCGACGTCTCGCGTTACGCCGAGGGCAAGCGCGTGGTGCCGAACCCCAACATCGGCCCGCTGATCGCCACCGACATGACCCGCTGCATCCACTGCACCCGCTGCGTCCGTTTCGGCGAGGAGATCGCCGGCCTGCGTGAGCTGGGCGCGACCGGGCGCGGCGAGCACATGACGATCGGCACCTACATCAAGCACACCGTCGGCTCGGAGCTGTCCGGCAACGTCATCGACCTCTGCCCGGTCGGTGCACTGACCTCCAAGCCCTACCGCTACACCGCCCGGCCGTGGGAGCTGCGCCAGCATGCCGCGGTCGCGCTGCACGACGGTCTCGGCAGCAACCTCTGGCTGCACACCCGCGGGCACCGCGTGATGCGCGCCGTGCCGCGCGACAACGAGTCGCTGAACGAGGTCTGGCTCTCCGACCGCGACCGCTACAGCTATCTCGGGCTGAACGCCCCCGATCGCCTGCTCGCGCCGCAGGTCAAGCGCGACGGTCAGTGGCAGCAGTGCGACTGGAGCGAGGCGCTGGCCGCCGCCGCGCAGGGGCTGCGCGAGGCGTGCGGCGAGGAGGGGGGCGACCGCCTCGGCTTCCTGGCCTCGCCGACCGCGACCGCCGAGGAGCTCTTCCTGCTGCAGCAGCTCGCCCGCGGCCTCGGTTGCAACCACATCGATCACCGCCTGCGCCAGGGCGATTTCTCGGCGCAGGCCGCCGAGCCGCGCCATCCCTGGCTCGGCATGCCGGTCGCCGAGCTCGAGCGGGTCGAGGCCGCCCTGGTGGTCGGCTCCCACCTGCGCAAGGAACAGCCGCTGCTCAACCACCGGCTGCGCAAGGCGGCTCTCGCCGGCGCGCGGGTGGCGTTCCTGAATCCCGCCGACTACGCGTTCAACTACCCGGTGGCGGAGGCGCTGATCGTCTCGCCGGCCGCCATGGTCGCCGAGCTGGCGGCCGTCGCCGCAGCCGTCGCCCAGAAGAGCGGCAAGAAGGCCCCTGCCGGTCTACTCGACGGCGGGAACGCTATGGGCGAGGCGCATGCCGCTGTCGCCGCCCGGCTGATCGACGGCGAACGCGCCTGCGTGCTGCTCGGCGCCCTGGCCCAGGCGCACCCGGCCTACGGGCGCCTGACCGCCATCGCGCGCTTCATCGCCGACGCCAGCGGCGCCGAACTCGGGTTCCTCGTACCCTCCGGGAACAGCGTCGGCGCATCGCTGGCCGGGGCGCTGCCGCACCGCCTGCCGGGCGGCGCCGATGCCGAGACGACGGGCCTCGACGCTCGCGCGATGCTCGAGCAGCCGCGGCAGGGCTACCTTCTCATGGGGATCGAGCCGGCGCTGGACTGCTGGGATCCGGCGGCCGCCCTCGATGCCCTCGGCCAGGCCGGCAGCGTCGTCGCGCTGACCGCCTACGCGAGCGAGGACCTGCTCGAGGTGGCCGACGTGTTGCTGCCGATCGCCGGGTTCGCCGAGACCTCGGGCACCGCGGTCAACGTCAACGGCGACTGGCAGACGTGGAACGGCGCGGTGCCGCCGCCCGGCGAGGCGCGGCAGGGCTGGAAGGTGCTGCGCGTGCTGGGCAACGAGTTCGGTCTCGACGGTTTCGACCAGCGCGACTCGCGCGAGGTCCTCGACGCGCTGCGCGCGGCGTGTGACGGCGTCGCGCCCGACAATGCCGCCCCCGCCGAAGTCGCGCCCGCCGACGCCACGCTCGATGGCCTCGTGCGCCTCGGCGAGGTGCCGATCTACGCGACCGACCCCACAGTGCGTCGCTCCGGCGCGCTGCAGGCGACCGTCGACCACGTCGACGCGCGGGTCGGCCTGGCGCCCGCGGATGCCGAGCGGCTCGGCCTCGAGGACGGTGCGCGGGTGACCGTCACCCAGGGCGGGAACAGCACGACGTTGCCACTGGCCGTCGACGGGCGCCTCGCGCCCGGCACGGCGTGGATTCCGGCCGGGGTGCCCGGCAGCAGCCGCGGACCGGCCTGCGGTCCGGTGACCATCGACAAGGCCTGAGCGGGCCGAGGGACCTGAGATGATCGAGAGCTTGTGGGGCGCGCTGCCCGAGGCACTGCAGACGACCATCGTGATCGTCGCCAAGATCGTCGCGATCGTGGCGCCGCTGATGCTCGCCGTTGCCTACTACACGCTCGCCGAGCGCAAGGTGATCGGCTACATGCAGGTGCGCATCGGGCCGAACCGGGTCGGGCCGCGCGGTCTGCTCCAGCCGATCGCCGACGCGGTCAAGCTGATGTTCAAGGAGATCATCCTCCCGACGAACGCGAACCGTTTCCTGTTCGTCTGCGCGCCGCTGCTGGTGATCGCGCCGGCGCTCGCGGCGTGGGCGGTGATCCCGTTCAACGAGACCTGGGTCCTGGCCGACATCGACGCTAGCCTGCTCTACATCCTGGCGCTCACCTCGTTCGGCGTGTACGGCGTGATCATCGCCGGCTGGGCCTCGAACTCGAAGTACGCGCTGCTCGGCGCCATGCGCTCGGCGGCGCAGATGGTCGCCTACGAGATCGCCATGGGCTTCGCCCTGGTCGGGGTGCTGATCGCCGGGGGCAGCCTCAACCTGGGCGACATCGTCCAGGCCCAGTCGGGCAGCGTCCTGCACTGGTTCTGGCTGCCGCTTCTGCCGCTGCTGCTCGTCTACCTGATCTCCGGCGTGGCGGAGACCAACCGCGCGCCGTTCGACGTCGCGGAGGGCGAGTCGGAGATCGTCGCCGGGTTCCACGTCGAGTACTCCGGGATGACCTTCGCGGTCTTCTTCCTCGCCGAGTACGCGAACATGATCCTGATCGCGGCGCTGACCGCGCTGCTCTTCTTCGGCGGTTGGCTGTCGCCGTTCCAGGGAATCCCGGTCATCGGCGAGCCGAGCCTGGCCTGGTTCCTGCTCAAGACCCTGTTCTTCATGTTCTGCTTCCTCTGGTTCCGCGCCACCTTCCCGCGCTACCGCTACGACCAGATCATGCGCCTCGGCTGGAAGGTCTTCATCCCGATCACGATCGTCTGGCTGCTGGTTGTCGCGCTGGCCGTGGTCGTGGAACTCCCCTGGTGGTTCGACTGAGGGGCCGCTGATATGAATGCCATCGCCAACTACCTCCGTAGCCTGTTCCTGCTGGAACTGCTCAAGGGCCTGCGCCTGACCGGGCGCTATTTCTTTGCGCGCAAGTTCACGGTGCAGTACCCGGAGGAGAAGACCCCGCAATCCAATCGCTTCCGCGGCATCCACGCGCTGCGCCGCTACGCCAACGGCGAGGAGCGGTGCATCGCCTGCAAGCTCTGCGAGGCGGTCTGCCCGGCGCTGGCGATCACCATCGAGGCGGAGCCGCGCGAGGACGGCCAGCGGCGCACCACGCTGTACGACATCGACCTGTTCAAGTGCGTCTACTGCGGCTACTGCGAGGAGGCGTGCCCGGTCGACGCCGTCGTGCTGACCCGCGTCTACGAGGTCGCCTTCGACCGTCGCGGGCAGAACATCATGACCAAGCAGAAGCTCCTCGCCATGGGCGACGAGCACGAGGCGCAGATCGCGGCTGATCGCGCCAACGACGCACGGTTCCGCTGAACGACATCTCGGGAACGATCGCCATGGGTTTCGACAAGCTGGTTTTCTACGTCTTCGCCGCGGTGACCGTGTTCGCCGCGTTGCGCGTCATCACCTGCCGGAACCCGGTGCACGCGGTGCTCTACCTGGTGCTCGCGTTCCTCAACAGCGCCGGCCTGTGGATGCTCCTCGAGGCCGAGTTCCTGGCCCTGACGCTGGTCCTGGTCTACGTCGGCGCGGTGATGGTGCTGTTCCTGTTCGTGGTCATGATGCTCGACATCAACGTCGCCGTGCTGCGCGAGGGGATGCGTCGCTTCGCCCCCGCGAGCGTGATCTTCGGCCTCGTGCTGGTCGTGGAGATGGTGCTGATCGTGCGCTCGAGCGCCTTCAGTCCCGACCGGGTCGGCGGGCCGACGCGGCACGCGGCCGACTACAGCAACACCAAGGAGCTCGGCGGCGTGCTCTACACCGACTACGTCTACGCCTTCGAGATCGCCGCGGTGATACTCGTGCTGGCGATCATCGCCGCCATCGCCCTGACCCTGCGCAAGCGGCCCGAGACACGCTACCAGGATCCGTCGCGGCAGGTGAGCGTGCGCCGCGAGGACCGCGTGCGCGTCGTCCAGGTACCGACCGAGAAACGCGGCTGAACGAACGAACCCGGGGGGACCACTGGCCATGCTGGCTCTGACCGATTACCTGACGCTGGGCGCCATCCTGTTCAGCATCGCCGTGGTGGGGATCTTCCTCAACCGGCGCAACCTCATCGTCCTGCTGATGGCGATCGAGCTGATGCTGCTCGCCGTCAACATGAACTTCGTCGCCTTCTCGCACTTCCACGGCAATCTCGACGGCCAGGTGTTCGTATTCTTCATCCTCACCGTGGCCGCGGCCGAGGCGGCGATCGGCCTGGCGATCCTGGTCGTGCTGTTCCGCAACCGGCGCACGATCAACGTCAACGAACTCGACATGATGAAGGGCTAGCGGTATGGAGAACGTCTACCTTCTCACCGTGCTCGCGCCGCTGGTCGGCGCCATCGTCGCCGGGCTCGGGGGACGCTGGCTGAGCCGCAGTGCCTCGCACTGGAGCACCATCCTCGGCGTCGCGGTGTCGTTCGGCTGCGCCATGGTCGCCTTCAAGCACCACGTCCTCGACGGCGCGCCGGCCTTC
>JAWVZO010000050.1:0-14245 GCA_033722135.1 Gammaproteobacteria bacterium
GACGCCCAGGCGTTCGGGGTGTCGAGCTACGAGGCGAGCGACCACCCCTTCGGGGTCGTTTACCGGGGTGCGACGGTCCCGGGCGTCGACATCGACGACCTCCCGACCGACAGCACCGATTCCTCCGGCTCGATCACCTACGTCCAGGGGAGCATGAACGCACCGGCGCGCTTCGCCAACAGCGCGAACATCGCCAACGCCGAATTCCGTCCGACCACCTTCGGGATCATCGACGGCAACCCGACCTGGTGGGTCGATACCGGCATCGAGGGACGGCAGCGAACCGACATCAAGCTCTACAGCCGCCACTTCGGCGAGAACCTCGCCGTGCCGTACGTCGAGTGCGCCAGTTGCCACGACCCGCATACCGAGACCCCGACCTTCCTGCGGATCGAGAACCGCGGCTCGGCTCTCTGCCTCGGCTGCCACGACATCTAGCGACGCCCCCGGCTCGAGTCCGAACCGCGCCCGCTTTTGGTGCGTCACGATCGCCTCTGCTAGTATCACTTCAGGGTGATGCGGTGCACCATCACGACCTCGACCAATGGACGTTTCCGCCGCAGGACAGGCCGCCCTGTCCCGATCCCAGGATACCGCCATGAGTGACCAGAGAATCATCAAGAAGTACCCCAACCGGCGTCTCTACGACACCGCGATCAGCAGCTACATCACGCTGGGCGACGTTCGCCGGCTGGTGACCGAGGGGGTGCAGTTCCAGGTGATCGACGTGCGCAGCAAGGAAGACATCACGCGCTCGATCCTGCTGCAGATCATCACCGAGCAGGAGGAGAGCGGCCAGCCGATCTTCACCTCCGACGCCCTGACCAACATCATCCGCGCCTACGGCAAGAACGTCGAATCGGTGATGGGGGACTTCATCGAGCGCAGCCTCGAGGTCTTCACCGAGCAGCAGCAGGCGATGACCAAGCAGATGCAGCGCCTGATGGGGGGCGACCCGGTCGCCGCGATGACCGACATGACCAAGCACAACCTCGAACTCTGGACCACCCTCCAGCACGAACTGCTCAAGGGTGTTCAGCCTCCCGCTCCCGACGGGAACGACGAGGACGACCGCAAGGCGTGATCCCGTCACGCCCGCCCCCACGGCCCGCGCCCGCTCCCTGACTGAACGAAGGCCCCGCGACCCCGACCGGGGAGAGCGGGCGCGCGGGATGCTGATGTGTCCCGCCGTCGCGTGCGATGCCCGCTTCCCGATCCACTCACCGTCCCGTCGTGCCCGATCCACGGGAATCGCGGGACGTCCGCGAGATGGGGGACCGATACTCAGAGCCGCCCGGCGAACCTGGAGTGGCTCATGGACATCCCAACCGCGTTCCTGCAGCGCCACATGCGGCCGTTGGTCCGACCTGAAAAAAAAAACTGCAACCCCGACCTGTACGCTGTTGCACCGCAACATTTCCTGCGCTATGCTGCAGTGCAATATAGGGTGCAACCCCACAACCAACCCAATCGATTCGGGAGACAACCATGTACAACGTCGATGCCATCAACCAGTTCAACGACTTCAGCCAGGCCGCGCTGGAGCGCCTCGTCCGCATGAACCAGATCTCCGCCGCCGTCGCCGAGAAGCTGACCAAGCAGCAGCTCGCCGTCGTCGAGGAGAACGTCAAGTCGGGGATGGAGCAGGCCCAGAACCTGCGCGATATCCGTGACGTGCAGGAGCTGTTCAGCATGCAGCCGAAGCTCGCCATCGAGTACGCCGAGAAGTTCAAGGCCCAGGCCCAGGAGATGATGAACATCGTCCTCGAGGCCCAGGCCGAGCTGACCAAGCTGGCCGAGGAAGGCCTGCAGAGCGTCACCGCCGAGGTCGAGGCCGCCGCTCCGGCCGCCAAGCCCCGCGCGCGCAAGGCCAGCTAAGCGACGACTTCACCGTTGCGACGGCCGTGTCCCGGAAACGGGGCACGGCCGTTTTCTTTTGGTTCCCCGCACGCGGGCCGGGCCCCCCGAGACCCTTCCGGTCCTCCAGAGTGCCGCGCCACGCGGCCTGCCGGTCCGAGCTCCACGGCCAGCGGTGAGCCGCACGAGCCGCCGGACTCCCCAGGGATAGACTCCAGGCCGTGCAGTTGCGGCGAGTACCATCCATCACCCCGCATCCGTCTGACACCGGAGATTCCACCCTCCAGGCCCCGTTCACGCCCCACATCCGGGCACCAGCCCACCGTCGGCTTGTGCGACGCGAAGCAACCAAAGAACGCCCGGCGGAAGCGTTTCGTCAACGGCCTGAACATCAGACCATCCAAGCTCGTGAAGCGGGACGCGTGCCCTCGGAATCGGGCGACCAGGCCCGGATCGCGCCGGTCGGCCTACGGCGGTGCGTCGCCACCTTGCGAGCATCCGCGAACCATCGCGCATGCATCCGCCCGGCAGGTCGCTGCGGTCCGTGGCATCTGTCGTCCCGGCCTGATACATTCGGAACGCGCCTCGATCAGGCGAAACCCATTTGCCCACGAAAAGCACAGGGAGAAAAACATGAGCAACCGCGTTGCACTGGTCACCGGCGGGACGGGAGGCATCGGATCCGCGATCTGCAAGGCACTGGCCGACGCCGGCTGCACGGTCGTGGCCGGGACCACCCGTGCCGAGAAAGGCGAGGCCTGGCAGGCCAAGATGAAGGAAGAAGGCTACGACATGCACTTCGCCGCCGGCGATGTGACCGACTTCGCGTCGTGCCAGGCCATGGTCAAGGCGGCCGAGGAGGCGGCCGGCGGTCCGATCGACGTGCTGGTCAACAACGCCGGGATCACCAAGGACGGCCGGTTCGTGAAGATGTCGCCCGAGAACTGGAGCGCGGTCATCTCCACCAACCTCGACAGTGTCTACAACGTCACCAGCCAGGTGGTCGCCGGCATGACCGAGCGCGGCTTCGGGCGCATCATCAACATCTCCTCGGTCAACGGCGAGAAGGGCCAGTTCGGCCAGTGCAACTACTCCGCCGCGAAGGCCGGGATGCACGGGTTCACGATGGCCCTGGCCCAGGAGGTCGCCGCGAAGGGCGTCACCGTCAACACCATCTCGCCGGGCTACATCGGCACGGACATGGTCATGGCGATACCCGAGAAGGTCCGCGAGCAGATCATCTCGACGATCCCGGTCGGCCGCCTCGGCGAACCCGCCGAGATCGGCGCCGCGGTCTCCTACGTCTACTCCGCCGGCTTCATGACCGGCGCCAACCTGTCGATCAACGGCGGGCTGCACATGCACTGAGCCGTCACCTAATCGGCCCCGCATGAGAAGGCCGGAGACCGCGCGAGCGGCTCCGGCCTTTTTAATCGCTATTTCAACCCATGAATTCGGGGCGGAAATTCTTACCGTCCCATGGCCTGCCTAGCCTCGCAGCCGGCCAGGGATCGAGCCCGAAGGGTCGCGGCAGGGACGACGTGCGTCGACCGTCGGACCACGGAGGGGGTGTCGGTCGACCACCGTGGACCGGCGAGTCAAACGGGGCCGCCTGCCCGCTGCACGCACCCTTATAGCCACCCTCTCCGGGGTCGCGACGCCCGGCTGCGCCGATAAATCACGAGGCCTCCGGACGGTACTCCCCCGGTCACCCGGAGGCCCGTTTCGTCCTGCACAGCGGGAACGAATTCCAGTCGAGCGGGTGATCTCGCACACCGGAGACGCCTCACCGCAGTGCGCCCGCGCACCGTTTCAATGCAAGACCGTGACCCGTTATCGACTGCGCTTCCACGTCCGTTGATTTAACCGACTGACTCCCTTGGTCTTTAGCGAATTGGCCCGCCTTTTGCGATGCAACAGGCAGGCACGGATCGGCCGGCCCGCCAGGGCCCGGCCATCCGGCCAGGGATTCCCGGCACCTACTCGCCGGGGAGCAGATCGTCGCAGTTCCAAATGACGGGAGACATCAATGTCCAAACCTGCACACCGTAAACAGTGGCTCCGCGGCCTCACCGCCGCCGTCGCGCTGACCCTCGGCACGGCCGCCACCGCCGCCGAGACCATCAAGGTCGGCGTCCTCCATTCCCTATCCGGCACCATGGCCATCAGCGAAACGACGCTGAAGGACACCATGCTCATGCTCATCGAGGAGCAGAACAAGAAGGGCGGCGTGCTCGGCATGCAGCTCGAGCCGGTGGTCGTCGACCCCGCCTCGAACTGGCCCCTGTTCGCCGAGAAGGCGCGCGAACTGATCGAGAAGGAGAAGGTCGCGGTCACCTTCGGTTGCTGGACCTCGGTCTCGCGCAAATCGGTGCTGCCGGTCTTCGAGGAACTCAACAGCCTGCTCTTCTACCCGGTCCAGTACGAGGGTGAGGAGTCTTCGAAGAATGTCTTCTACACCGGCGCCGCGCCCAACCAGCAGGCGATGCCCGCCGTCGACTACCTGATGAACGACCTCGGCGTCGAGCGCTGGGTGCTGGCCGGCACCGACTACGTCTACCCGCGCACCACCAACAAGATCCTCGAGGCGTACCTCAAGGACAGCGGCGTGGCCGACGCGGACATCATGATCAACTACACGCCGTTCGGGCACTCCGACTGGCAGAGCATCGTCGCCGAGATCAAGAAGTTCGGCTCGGCGGGCAAGAAGACCGCGGTGGTCTCGACCATCAACGGCGACGCCAACGTGCCGTTCTACAAGGAGCTCGGCAACCAGGGCATCACCGCCGACGACATCCCGGTGGTCGCCTTCTCGGTCGGCGAGGAGGAGCTCTCCGGCATCGACACCAAGCCGCTGGTCGGACACCTCGCCGCGTGGAACTACTTCATGAGCGTCGACGCGCCCGTGAACGACGCCTTCATCGAGAAGTGGCACGCCTTCATCGGCGACACCGACCGGGTCACCAACGACCCGATGGAAGCCCACTACATCGGCTTCAACATGTGGGTGAAGGCGGTCGAAAAGGCCGGCACCACCGACACCGACGCCGTCGAGAAGGCGATGATCGGCATGACCTACCCGAACCTGACCGGGGGCATCGCGGTCATGCACACCAACCACCACCTGTCGAAGCCGGTGCTGATCGGCGAGATCCAGGAGGACGGCCAGTTCTCGACCGTCTGGCAGACCCCGGACACCGTCATCGGCGACGCCTGGTCCGACTACCTGCCCGGTTCCAAGGACATCCTCGCCTACTGGGAGGCCCCGGTGAACTGCGGGAACTTCAACGTCAAGACCGGCAAGTGCTCCGGTCAGAACTACTGACCCAGGGCCGTGCGGCGGCCGGCCACGTGCCGGCCGCCATCTCCCCCAACCCCAGATCCAGCGAGATCACGCGCATGGCTCACCGCCCACGCCACCGTCGCCTGTGTCCCGGCTCCCGGCTCCTGCTGCTGGCACTCTCGCTGCTGGCGCTGCCCGTGCAGGCCGCCGGGTTCGACGCCGCGCTCGAGCAGCTGGTCACGGGCTCGTTCCGCGACAAGGGCGAGGCGGTCACCACGCTGGCCAACAGCGGGCGCGACGCGGCCACGCCGCTGCTCAAGGCCCTGCTCGAGGGCGATCTCTACATCCGCAAGTCCGACGACCGCCTGGTCCTGGCCGCGAGCCGGGACGGCGGCTACGCGCTGACCGATGCCGTGAGCGGCGACGCGCTCGGCGAGGTCGGACGCCGGGACGTCAAGAAGGTCCGCATCAACAACCAGCTGCGCGGGCAGATCCGCGCGGCACTGGCCGAGCTGCAGCTCGGCAACCCCGACCCCGGCGTGCGCCGGGGGGCGGTGCGCGAGCTGTTCGGTGAACTCGACGACGCCACGGCCGCGCGCCTGCGCGAGCGTCAGCAGGACGAACCGGCATCCGCGGTCCGCGAGGCGATCGGCATCGCGCTCGCGCTGCACGAACTCGGTTCGGACGACGCCGTCACCCGGCGCGGTGCCGCCGCGGCGCTCTCCGGCGTGCTCGACCCCACCGCGCGCGCGCGGCTGAACGCCGTCGCCGCCAACGACCCCGACCTCCTGACCCGCGACACAGCAGGCCGCGCGCTGCGCGCCAGCGAGAAGCGGGTGGCGTTCTACGCCGGCCTGGAGACCCTCTTCTTCGGTCTGAGCCTCGGCTCGGTGCTGGTGCTCGCCGCGATCGGCCTGGCGATCACCTTCGGCGTCATGGGCGTGATCAACATGGCCCACGGCGAACTGATCATGCTCGGCGCCTACACCACCTACGTGGTGCAGCTGCTGATGCCGAACCACATCGACGTCTCGCTGTTCGTCGCTGTGCCGGCCGCGTTCCTGGTCTCGGGCCTGTTCGGCATCGCCATCGAGCGCGGCGTGATCCGCTTCCTCTACGGGCGCCCGCTGGAGACGCTGCTCGCCACTTTCGGCGTCAGCCTGGTGCTGCAGCAGCTGGTGCGGACCGTCTTCTCGCCGCTCAACCGCAGCGTCGAGACGCCGTCGTGGATGAGCGGCTCGATCGAGATCAACAGCGTGCTCTCGCTGACGCTCAACCGCGCCTGGATCATCCTCTTCTGCCTGTTGGTGTTCAGCGCCCTGCTGCTGGTCCTGCGCCGCACCCGGCTCGGCCTGCAGATGCGCGCGGTGACCCAGAACCGGGCGATGGCGCGCGCCATGGGCGTGCGCTCGGCGCGGGTCGACGCGCTGACCTTCGGTCTCGGCTCGGGCGTGGCCGGCATCGCCGGCGTCGCGCTGTCGCAGCTGACCAACGTCGGCCCCAACCTCGGACAGAACTACATCATCGACTCGTTCATGGTCGTGGTGTTCGGCGGCGTCGGCAACCTGTGGGGCATGCTGGTCAGCGGCATGACGCTGGGCGTGGCGAACAAGATCCTCGAGCCCTGGTCCGGCGCGGTGCTGGCCAAGATCCTGATCCTCGTAGCGATCATCCTCTTCATCCAGAAACGGCCCCGCGGGCTCTTCCCGCAGAAGGGCCGCGCGGCGGAGGCCTGAGCCATGGTCGGCGCACGTCTCCTGCGGGGCGATCGCGGCGGGCAGGTGATACTCGGCCTGCTGGCGGCCGCAGCGGTCCTGGTGCCGCTCCTCAACCTCGCGGTGCCGCCCGACAGCCCGTTCCACCTCTCCACCTACACCGTCACGCTGCTCGGCAAGTACCTCTGCTACGCGCTGCTCGCGGTCGCCGTCGACCTGGTGTGGGGCTACCTCGGCATCCTCAGCCTAGGCCACGGCGCCTTCTTCGCGCTCGGCGGCTATGCGATGGGCATGTACCTGATGCGCCAGATCGGCGAGCGCGGCGTCTACGGTCACCCGGAGCTGCCCGACTTCATGGTGTTCCTCAACTGGCAGGAACTGCCGTGGTACTGGTACGGCTTCGACATGTTCTGGTTCGCGATGCTGATGGTGGTCGCGGTGCCCGGGCTGCTCGCCTTCGTGTTCGGCTGGCTGGCGTTCCGGTCGCGCGTGACCGGCGTGTATCTCTCGATCATGACCCAGGCGCTCACCTACGCGCTGATGCTCGCCTTCTTCCGCAACGAGATGGGCTTCGGCGGCAACAACGGCCTGACCGACTTCAAGGACCTGCTCGGTTTCAGCCTGCAGGACGACGCCACCCGCGCCGGGCTGTTTGTCGCCTCGGCGCTGGCGCTCGCGCTCGGCTACCTCCTCTGCCGCGCCATCGTCACCTCGCGCCTCGGCCGGGTCGCGGTAGCGGTGCGCGACGCCGAGGACCGCACGCGCTTCCTCGGCTACCGCGTCGACCGCGTGAAGCTGCTGATCTTCACCTTCTCGGCGATGCTCGCCGGGGTCGCCGGCGCCCTCTACGTGCCGCAGGTCGGCATCATCAACCCGGGCGAGTTCTCGCCGCTTAACTCCATCGAGATCGTGGTCTGGGTGGCCGTGGGCGGACGCGCGACGCTGTACGGTGCGGCCGCAGGGGCGGCGCTGGTCAACTACGCCAAGACCCAGTTCACCGCGGTGCTCCCGGAGATCTGGCTGTTCGCGCTGGGCGGGCTGTTCATCGCGGTGACGGTGCTGCTGCCGAAGGGCCTCGCCGGGCTGCTCCGCCGGCGGCAGGTGGCGCGGGCATGAAGCCGCTCGAGCCCGCGACCCCGCTCGCCGCGGAAGAGCCCGTGCCCGCCGCGCGGCAGGCCGCGGCAGAGATCCCGCGGGACGCCCAGCGGATCGAGGACGACTCGCCCTACCCGGTCGTCGGCCAGGTCTACGACTTCATGCTGCCACGGGCGGCGCGGGAGCCCGACACCACCCACGGCGTGATCCTCTACCTGGAGAACCTGACCGTCAGCTTCGACGGTTTCAGGGCGATCGACGACCTCAGCCTCTACATCGACCGCGGCGAGCTGCGCTGCATCATCGGGCCGAACGGCGCCGGCAAGACCACGCTGATGGACATCGTCACCGGCAAGACCCGCCCCGACACCGGCAGCGCCTGGTTCGGGCGTACCGTCGACCTGCTGCGCCTCTCCGAGCCCGAAATCGCCCAGTCCGGGATCGGCCGCAAGTTCCAGAAGCCGACCGTGTTCGAACAGCACACGGTGTTCGAGAACCTCGAGCTGGCGATGGCCGGCGAGCGGCGCGGCTGGAAACTTCTGACCGCGAAGCTCTCCGGCGAGCAGCGCGACCGGATCGACGAGGTGCTCGGCATCATCCGCCTCGCAGCGCACCGGGCGCGGCCCGCCGGCGCCCTCTCCCACGGCCAGAAGCAGTGGCTGGAGATCGGCATGCTGCTGATGCAGAACCCGCTGCTGCTGCTGGTCGACGAGCCGGTCGCCGGCATGACGGGCGAGGAGATGGAGCACACCGCGGAGCTGCTCAAGCGGCTGGCCGGGGAGCGCTCCGTGGTCGTCGTCGAGCACGACATGGACTTCGTCCGCTCCATCGCCAAGAAAGTCACGGTGCTGCACCAGGGCAGCGTGCTCGCCGAGGGCAGCATGGACGAGGTGCAGAACGACCCGCGCGTGGTCGAGGTGTACCTCGGAGAGTGAACCGATGATCGACGTCGCGAACCTCAACCACTACTACGGCGAGAGCCACACGCTGCGCGACCTCGACCTCGCGGTCGCCGAGGGCGGGATCACCTGCCTGATGGGGCGCAACGGCGTCGGCAAGACCACCCTGCTCGACTGCGTCATGGGCCTGCACGCGCCGCGCTCGGGCGAGATCCGCTACGCCGGTGAAGACCTGTGCCGACTGGGGGCCGAGAAGCGCGCGAGGCTCGGCATCGGCTACGTCCCGCAGGGGCGGCAGATTTTCCCGCTGCTGACCGTCGAGGAGAACCTGCAGGTCGGACTGCCGGCGAGGCGCGACAAGGTGCGCCAGGTCCCGGGGTTCCTGTTCGAGCTGTTCCCGGTGCTCGAGACGATGCTGGGGCGGCGCGGCGGCGACCTCTCCGGCGGCCAGCAGCAGCAGCTGGCGATCGCCCGCGCGCTGGCGTTAGACCCGAAGCTGCTGATCCTCGACGAGCCCACCGAGGGCATCCAGCCGAACATCGTCCACGAGATCGGCGACCTGCTGCGCAAGCTCAATGCCGAGCACGGCCTGACCGTCCTCGTGGTCGAGCAGAAGCTGCCGTTCGCCCGCCGGGTCGCCGACCGCTTCGCGATCATGGACCGTGGCACCGTCGTCGCCGACGGGGCGATGGCCGACCTCGACGACGGGCTGGTGCGCGAGTACCTGACGGTATGACCGGGGCCGCCACCGTCATCGACCCCGCCGCGGCCCCGGGCTGGCACGCCGCGCTCCGGCTGCGCTTCGCGCCCCGCGGATCGGCGACCCGGCTGGTCGCGCGCGAGCACCGCGGGCCGCTGGCGGTGCAGCGCACCTTCCACGCCGCCGACGGCAGCTGCCACGCCTACCTGCTCCACCCTCCAGGCGGCGTGGTCAGCGGCGACCGGCTCGAGACCTCGGTCGACGTGGCCTCCGGCGGCCGCGCGCTGGCCACCTCGCCCGGCGCCACGAAGTTCTATCGCAGCGCCGGGGCCCTGGCGTTGCAGGCGATCGACCTCCACGTCGCCCCCGGCGCCCGACTCGACTGGCTACCGCAGGAGACCATCGTCTTCTCCGGCGCCGCCGTCGCGAGCACCACCCGTGTCCGTCTCGCGGCCGACGCCCGCCACTGCGGCTGGGAGATCCTCTGCCTCGGCCGTCCCGGCAGCGATGCGCCGTTCGCCGCCGGACGCTGGCGCGCGAGCCTCGCCATCGACCGCGACGGCCGCCCACTGCTGCGCGAGCGGCTCGCCGTCGACGCCGGACGGCTCGCCGGCCCCGCCGCGCTGCGCGGCTACCCGGTGACCGCGACCTTCTGGGCGACGCCGGCGACGCCGGCGCTGCGTGACGCGCTGCAGGCACTGCTCGCCGCGCAGCCCACGCCAGGCGGTGCGACCCTGGTCGACGGCCTGCTGGTCGTGCGCCTGCTCGGCCACGCCAGCGAACCCCTGCGCCGCATCCTCCAGACCTGCTGGCAGACCTGCCGCGCGGCGATCGACGGCGCGGCGCCGACCGTGCCCAGGATCTGGGCCACCTGAAGCGAGACCCCCATGGACCTGACCCCACGCGAGAAAGACAAGCTGCTGCTGTTCACCGCCGCGCTGCTCGCCGAGCGGCGCAAGGCGCGCGGACTCAAGCTCAACCACCCCGAGGCGATCGCCTACATCAGCGCGGCGATCCTCGAGGGCGCCCGCGACGGGCGCAGCGTCGCCGAGCTGATGGACCACGGCCGCACCCTGCTCACCGCCGACGACGTCATGGAGGGCGTCGCGGCGATGGTCGATGAGGTGCAGGTCGAGGCCACGTTCCCCGACGGCACCAAGCTCGTCACCGTCCACGAACCGATCGTCTGAGGCCTGCCGATGAACGCGCGCGAACCCATGATTCCGGGCGAGATCCGTCCCGCGGAGGGCGAGATCGAGCTCAACGCCGGACGCCCCGGGGTCACCCTCGAGGTGACCAACACCGGTGACCGGCCCGTCCAGGTCGGCTCCCACTACCACTTCTTCGAGACCAACGGCGCGCTGTCGTTCGACCGCAAGGCCGCCTACGGCCTGCGCCTCGACATCCCGGCCGGGACCGCGGTGCGCTTCGAGCCGGGCCAGAGCCGCACCGTCACGCTGGTCGGTTACGTCGGCCTGCGGCGGGTGTTCGGCTTCACCGGCAGCGTGCAGGGCGAGCTGGAGGCGGCGTCGTGAGCCGCATCGGCCGCGCCGCCTACGCCGAGATGTACGGCCCGACCGTCGGCGACCGAGTGCGCCTCGCCGACACCGACCTCTGGATCGAGGTCGAGGCCGACCGCACCGTCTACGGCGACGAGGTGAAGTTCGGCGGCGGCAAGGTGATCCGCGACGGCATGGGCCAGTCGCAGGCGACCGCCGACGAGGCGGTCGACCTGGTGATCACCAATGCGCTGATCGTCGACCACTGGGGCATCGTCAAGGCCGACATCGGCATCAGGAACGGACGCATCCACGCCATCGGCAAGGCCGGCAACCCCGACGTCCAGCCGGGCGTCGACATCGTCGTCGGCCCCGGCACCGAGGCGATCGCCGGCGAGGGCCGGTTGGTCACCGCGGGCGGCATCGACGCCCACATCCACTTCATCTGCCCGCAGCAGGTCGACGATGCGCTCTGCTCCGGGATCACCACCATGCTCGGCGGCGGCACCGGGCCGGCGACCGGCACCAACGCCACCACCTGCACGCCCGGGCCGTGGAACATCCACCGCATGCTCCAGGCGGCCGACGCGCTGCCGATGAACCTCGGCTTCCTCGGCAAGGGCAACGCCAGCCTGCCCGCCGCGCTCGAGGAGCAGGTCGCGGCCGGGGCGATGGGCCTGAAGCTGCACGAGGACTGGGGCACGACCCCGGCGGCGATCGACTGCTGCCTCGACGTCGCCGAGCGCATGGACGTGCAGGTCGCGATCCACACCGACACGCTGAACGAATCGGGCTTCGTCGAGACCACGCTCGCCGCGCTGAAGGGACGCACCATCCACACCTACCACACCGAGGGCGCCGGCGGCGGCCACGCCCCGGACATCATCCGCGCCTGCGGCCTGGCCAACGTGCTACCGTCGAGCACCAACCCGACCCGGCCCTACACGGTCAACACCGTCGACGAGCACCTCGACATGCTCATGGTGTGCCACCACCTCGATCCCAACATCGCCGAGGACGTCGCCTTCGCCGAGTCGCGCATCCGCCGGGAGACCATCGCCGCCGAGGACATCCTCCACGACCTCGGCGCCTTCTCGATGATCGCCTCGGACTCCCAGGCGATGGGCCGCGTCGGCGAGGTGATCACGCGCACCTGGCAGACCGCGCACAAGATGAAGGCACAGCGTGGCAGCCTCGCCGGCGATCCCGCTGCGCACGACAACGGCCGGGTCAAGCGCTACGTCGCCAAGTACACGATCAACCCGGCACGGGCCCACGGCATCGCCCACGAAGTGGGCTCGGTCGAGGTCGGCCGGCTCGCCGACCTGGTGCTCTGGAAACCGGCCTTCTTCGGCACCAAGCCTAGCCTGGTGCTCAAGGGCGGCATGATCGCGACCGCGCCGATGGGCGATCCCAACGCGTCGATCCCAACCCCGCAGCCGGTCCACTACCGGCCGATGTTCGCCGCCCTCGGCGGCGCCCGCGCGGCGACGGGCCTCACCTTCCTGTCGCAGGCGGGCCACGACGCCGGCGTGCACGAGTCTCTCGGGCTTGCCAAGACGATCGCCGTGACCCGCGGCAACCGCACGGTGACCAAGGCCGACATGGTGCACAACGACCTGCAGCCCGAGATCGAGGTCGACCCGCAGACCTACGAGGTGCGGGCCGACGGCGAACGCCTGACCTGCGAGCCGGCCCACGAGCTCCCGCTCGCGCAGCGCTACTTCCTGTTCTGAGGAGGGTCGCCATGATCACCCTGACCGAACGTCTCGAGGAGCAGGCCGCCGCCAGCGACACGCTGACCCTGCCCTACGCCTCGCGCATTCGCAGCCGGCTGCGCGTGCGCCTCGACAGTGGCCGCGAGGCGGCGCTGCGCCTGCAGCGCGGGGTGGTGCTGCACGCCGGCGACCGCCTCGCCGCCGAGGACGGCACGGTCATCGAGGTGCGCGCCGCGGTGGAGCGCGTCTCGACCGGCCACACCGACGACCGGCTGCTGCTCGCCCGCGCCAGCTACCACCTCGGCAACCGCCACGTGCCGCTGCAGGTGACCGCGGCCTGGGTCCGCTACCAGCACGATCACGTGCTCGACGCCATGCTCGAACGGCTCGGCCTGGTGGTGCTGCAGGAGATGGCCCCGTTCCAGCCCGAATCGGGGGCCTACGCGGGCTCCGGCCACGTGCACGCGCACGCTCACTGACCGCCGTGTCCGTCGACCCGCTTCCCGCCCTGGCCACGCTGCGCCTGCTGCAGCTGGTCAGCCCGTCGCTGCCGGTCGGTGCATTCACCTACTCGCAGGGCCTCGAGTGGGCGGTCGAGCGGGACTGGGTCCGCGACGAGGCCACGCTGGCGGCGTGGCTGGCGGACCTGCTCGACGGGCCGCTCGCCGCCACCGACCTGCCGCTGCTAGCGCGGCTCCACGCCGCCGCGGACGCGGGCGAACCGGCACGCTTCGCCGCACTCGCCGCGGAGACGCTCGCCTGGCGCGAGACCGCCGAGCTGCGCGCCGAGGAGCGCCAGAAGGGGCGCGCGCTGTGCGCGGTCCTCGACGGCCTCGGCGACGTCCCGGACGATGTCTGGCGCGACGCCGTCGCCTCCGGCTACCTGGCCGGCTTCGCGTGGGCCGCGGCCCGCTGGGCGATCCCGGCGGCGCGGGCCGCCGAGGGCTACGCCTACGGCTGGCTCGAGAACCAGGTGATCGCCGCGGTCAAGCTGGTCCCCCTCGGCCAGGCCGCCGGCCAGCGGGTGCTGCACCGGCTCGCGGGGCATCTGCCGGCGCGGATCGCCGACGCGTTCGCGACCGACGACGCGGCGCTCGGCTCCAGCGCGACGGCGCTGGCGATCGCCAGCGCCTGCCACGAATCGCAGTACACGCGGCTGTACCGCTCGTGATCCGAAGCAGCGTGAACGCCGTCATTCGTCGGTCGGACTCCGGGCCGAGGAGCACAATCTGTAGGTCGGACTTCAGTCCGACATGTCGGGCTGAAGCCCGACCTACAGCTCATCCCTCATTTTGCCCTTCTCCCGGAGGGAGAAGGGACAACTTTGCCGGCGGTTATCATGTTCAAAACCCCGTCAGCACCTGAACGCCGCCTGATAACAACCCCTCACGACGCCGCGAATCAGGACTTGTGGGGCAGCAGTGAAGGCTAATACAGCAGCTTGTTCGCGCGCAGAATCACGTTCTTCCAGGTGCGGCC
>JAWVZO010000051.1:0-14095 GCA_033722135.1 Gammaproteobacteria bacterium
CGTGCCCGCTGGGCTGGGGCTCGAAGCCGGCCGACACGGTCAAGCTCGCCCGTCTCGCGGTCGAGTGCGGTCTCTACCCGCTGTTCGAAGCCGAGCATGGCGAGATCACCGGCTCGACCAAGATCCGCCGGCCGATCCCGGTCGCGGAGTACCTGAAGCTCCAGCGCCGATTCGCGCACGTGCTCAAGCGCGGCAACGAGTGGCAGCTCGAGGGCATCCAGGCGATCGCCGATCGCAACATCAAGAAGTTCGGTCTGCTCAGGACCGAGGGGGGAGAGGCCTGATGAACAAGCCCTTCGCGATCACGCTCGAGGTCGGCAGCAGCCTGCTCAACAAGACCGGCTCCTGGCGCACCGAGAAGCCGGTCTACGTCGACCGCCTGCCGCCGTGCAACAACGCCTGCCCGGCCGGCGAGAACATCCAGGAGTGGCTCTACCACGCCGAGGAGGGCAACTACGAGGCCGCCTGGCGGGTGATCATGCGCGACAACCCCATGCCGTCGGTGATGGGCCGCGCCTGTTACCACCCGTGCGAGTCGGCCTGCAACCGCGAGGCGCTCGACGAGGCGGTGGGCATCCACGCCGTCGAGCGTTTCCTCGGCGACCAGGCGACCAAGTACGGCTGGACGATCGAGCCCGGTGCGGACACCGGCAAGCGCGTGATGGTGGTCGGGGCCGGCCCGGCGGGCCTCTCGTGCGCCTACCACCTGCGCCGGCTCGGCCACGCCGTGACCCTCTACGACGCCGGCGAGAAGCCGGGCGGCATGCTCCGCTACGGCATCCCGAAGTACCGCCTGCCCCGCGAGAAGCTCAACGCCGACATCGGCCGCATCGAGGAGATGGGCGTCACCTTCCAGATGAAGTCACGCATCGACGACATCCCCGCGAAGATGAAGGAGGAGGACTTCGACGCCTGCTTCGTCGCGGTCGGCGCCCACGGCGCGCGCATGGTCGACATCCCCGGCGACGCCAGCGTGCCGGTGCTCGACGGCGTCAGCGTGCTGCGCGCGGTCGAGGACGACGCCCAGACCGGCCTGCGCGGCCGCGTGGTGGTCTACGGCGGCGGCAACACGGCGATGGACGTCGCCCGCTCGGCGGTCCGCCTCGGCGCCCGCGACGTCACCGTGGTCACCCGCGGCCCCCGCGAGCGGATGGCGGCCCACGTCTTCGAGATCGAGGAGTCGGTGCTCGAAGGGGTGCGCCTGGCCAACCTGCGCTCCGTCTCGCGGATCGAGGACGGCGCGCTGGTGCTCGAGGTGAACGTCGCCAGCGCGGAGGGCACCCACGCCACCGGCGAGTTCGAGACCCTGCCCGCAGACGTGCTGGTCCTGGCGATCGGCCAGAACGCCGAGCTCGACGCGCTCGCCGACCACGAGGGGCTGCGCATCGAGGACGGCGTGGTGCTGGTCGGCAAGGACATGCACACCGGGATTCCGGGCGTGTTCGCCGGCGGCGACATGGTGCCCTCCGAGCGGACCATGACCACCGCGATCGGCCACGGCAAGAAGGCGGCGCGGCACATCGACGCCTTCCTGAGCGGTGTGACCTACGCCAAGCCGCCGAAGGCGGAGGTGGTCGGCGCCGACATGCTCAACACCTGGTACTACTCCGACGCCCCGCGCACGGTGCAGCCGGCGCTCGAGGTGATACGCCGTCAGTCCGGCTTCGCCGAGGTGCTCGGCGACCTCGACGAGGACAACGCGCTGTTCGAGGCGCGGCGCTGCATGTCGTGCGGCAACTGCTTCGAGTGCGACAACTGCTACGGCATCTGCCCAGACAACGCCATCACCAAGCTGGGCCCGGGCAAGCGCTTCGAGTTCAAGTACGACTACTGCAAGGGGTGCGGCCTGTGCGCGGCCGAGTGCCCGTGCGGCGCGATCCGCATGGACGCCGAGGCGATCTAGCCATCCGCGGGGCCGAGGGGTGGGCCGCAGGCGGCTTACCCCCGGCCCCGCTTCTTCCTTACACTGTCCTCCTCGGCCAGGGGGGATAGCGTGAGCGTCGCACTCAATTACCGCGAACAGGGCAGCGGTCCGCCGCTGATCATCCTGCACGGACTGTTCGGCTCGGCGGCCAACTGGGGACGCATCGCGCGCGACCTGGCGACCGATCACCGCGTCATCGTCGCCGACCTGCGCAACCACGGCGCCTCGCCGCACGCCGACGACGCCGGCTACCCGGCCATGGCGGAGGACATCGCGGAGCTCGTCGGATGCGTCTCGCCCGACGAGCCGCCGACGCTTCTCGGCCACAGCATGGGTGGCAAGACCGCGATGCGCTTCGCGCTGGAGCACCCCGGCCGGGTGGCGCGCCTGATCGTGGTCGATATCGCCCCGCGCGCCTACCGCGGCCACCAGGACGGGGTCTTCGACGCGCTCTGCGCGCTCGATCTCGACGGCCTCGGGAGCCGTGCCGAGGCCGACGCCCGCCTCGCCGACCGGCTCCCCGATCCGGGCCTGCGCGCGTTCCTCCTCGCCAACCTGCAGCAGGCAGACGGCAGGCTCCGCTGGCGCGTCAACCTGCCGGTGCTCGCCGCCCGGCTCGCCGACATCGAGGGCTTCCCGGTTCCCGACGGCGCCCGCTACGACGGCCCGGTGCAGTTCATCGCCGGGCGTGACTCGGACTATCTCAAGTCCGGGGACGAGGAGACCATCCGCGAGCTCTTCCCGCGCGCCGGGATCACGTGGATCGAGGGCGCCGGCCACTGGGTCCATGCCGCGCAACCCGCGGCGTTCCTCGAGGCGGTGCGCGACTTCCTCGCGCGCTGAACCGCGTGACGCTGCTGTTCGCGCTCCTCGCCGGGTTCCTGCTGCTGGCCTGCCTCGCGCTGGCCGTCGCCTACCGCCGCCTCGAACGGACCGCGCGCCGCAACCGGGTCGCGATGCGCGCCCTGACCGACACGCTCCCGCTCGGCATCGCGACCGTCGACGGCGAGGCGCGACACGGCTATGCCAACCAGGCCTACGCCGACTGGTTCGGCCTGTCGCGCGACAGCCTGCCGGGCACGAGCGTGCGCGACGTCGGCCACCCGGCCTACAGCCAGCGCGTCGAGGCGGTGCAGGCCCGGGCGGACACGTCCGAGGAGGCCAGCACCTTCGAGATCGAGACGCAAACCGCCGACCTGCGCCGCCGGGCCCGGGTAACCGTGATCCCGTTCCACCCGGTCGCCGAGGGCGGGCAGCCGATCATGGTGGTGGTGATCAGCGACGTCAGCGCCAACGAACTGCTCGAGGCGCGCACCCAGCGTCATCTCAGCGAGATGGCCCACGTCGCGCGCCTCGCGACCATGGGCGAGCTCGCCGCCAAACTCGCCCACGAACTCAACCAGCCGCTGACGGCGATCAGCGGCTACACGCGCGCCTCGCTGCGCATGATGCGCTCCGGCCGCTGGGAGGCGTCGGAACTCGTCGAGGCGCTCGAGGACGCGTCGCTGCAGGCCGAGCGCGCCGCCGACATCATCCGTGGGCTGCGCAACTTCCTGCGCAAGAGCCCCGCCGAGCGCCAGCGGCTCGAGCTCAAGTCGCTGTTCGAGGAGGTCGTGCGCCTCGTCCAGCACCAGGCCCGCGCGCGCCGGGTCGAGATCAGCATCAACCACGCCACGGACCTGCCCGAGATCCGCGCCAACCGCACCGAGATCGAGCAGGTGCTGTTCAACCTCCTGCTCAACGCCATCGAGGCGATACCGGAGGGTGGGCGCGGCCGGCGCCAGGTCACCCTGAACACCGGCCGCACGGCTGACGGCGGCATCGAGGTGGCGGTGGCCGACAGCGGCAGCGGCTTCGTCGAGGGCGTCGGCGAGCATCTCTACGATCCGTTCTTCTCGACCAAGGGCGAGGGCATGGGTATGGGGCTGTCGATCTGCCGTACAATCGTCGAGGCCCACGGCGGGACACTTCGGGCACACAACAACGCGATGGGCGGCGCGACCTTCCGTTTCACGTTGCCCGGAAGTGAGGAGGAGGGTGGCGATGAAGCATGAACCTACGGTGCATGTCGTCGACGACGACGACGCGGTGCGCAGGGCGATGTGCATGCTGTTCCGCTCGGATGGCCTGCGCACCGCGGACTACGCCGCGCCCGACGAGTTCCTCGAGGCGGTCAGACCGGCGATGACCGGCTGCATCGTGCTCGACATCCGCATGCCCGGCATGGACGGCCTCGACCTGCAGCAGCGCCTGCAGGAGCGCGATATCAGCATGCCGGTGATCTTCCTGACTGGCCACGCCGACGTACCCAAGGCGGTCCGCGCGATGAAACAGGGCGCACTCGACTTCATCGAGAAGCCGTTCGACGACGAGCACCTGCTGAGCCGGGTGCAGTACGCCATGACCAAGGGCGCCCTGCAGCGCTACCGGAAGACCGAACGCGACAAGGTCGCCGGCCGCATCGAGCAACTGACCCCGCGCGAGCGGGAGGCGCTGAACCTGATCGTCGCCGGGCGCACCAACAAGGAGATCGCCGAGCAACTGCACATCAGCCCGCGGACCGTCGAGGTGCACCGTGCCAGGCTGATGAGGAAACTCGAGGCCGAATCGCTCTCCGACCTGGTACGCATGGTGTTCGGCTCGGCCTGAGCCGGGACACACTGGCGCGCCTCAGCCGGTCGCGGCGTGGTCGCGGTCGACCCGCTCGGCGAGTTCCCGCAGGTCGTCGCTGATCTCGACCGGGTAGTCCGCGAACTCCGCGAGACGCCGCAGCGTCTCCGGCAGCGCGTCGACCTGCGCCAGGGTGCGTTCGCGGGCCGCCGCGAGCCGCTCGGCGGGCGCCACCCGCTCGCCGCCGCGCAGCACCGGCTCCAGCAGCGCCCGCGCGCGTGCCGGGCCCGCACCGTCGGCCAGCGTCACGACGTCGCCACGGGCCCGTCCGTCCGCGTCGTGCCGCCGCCAGACCTGTTTGCGGCCCGGCCAGGTGGCCTTGCCCGGCGAGGTCTTGCGCCGTGCCGTGCCAGCGTACTCCTGCATCTTGTAGACGCAGTCGAGGTAGGGCGCGTCGTTCGAGGTGGTGAGGTGGGTGCCGACGCCGAACCCGTCGATCGGCGCCCCGTCCGCGACCAGCCGGGCGATGCGGTACTCGTCGAGGTTGCCGCTGCAGAAGATCCCGGTCTCGCGCAGGCCGCCGTCGTCGAGGATCGCGCGCACCCGGCGCGACATCGCGCCGAGGTCGCCGCTGTCGATGCGCACCGCCTTGACCGGGATGCCGCGGCGCGCGAGTTCGGGCGCCAGGGAGACCACCTTGCGCGCCCCGGCCTCGCTGTCGTAGGTGTCGATCAGCAGCACCACGTTGTCCGGGTGGCAGAGCGCGAAGTCGCGGAACGCGGCACGCTCGTCGCCGTGCGCCTGGATGAACGAGTGAGCCATGGTACCGAACAGCGGGATCCCGTAGGCCTTGCCGGCCGCGACGGTCGCCGTCCCGGTGAAGCCGGCGAGGTAGGCCGCGCGCGCCGCATGCAGGGCCGCTTCAGCCCCGTGCGCGCGGCGCATGCCGAAGTCGACCAGCGTACGCTTGCCCGCGGCCATCACGCAGCGCACCGCCTTGCTCGCCACCAGGGTCTGCAGGTGGAGCAGGTTGATCAGCCGGCTCTCGACCAGCTGCGCCTGGGGCAGCGGGGCGGTCACGCGCAGCAGTGGCTCGTTCGCGAAGCAGACGGTGCCCTCCGGCATCGCGTCGACGTCGCCGGTGAAACGGAACCCGGCCAGGTCGTCGACGAACGCGTCGTCGAAGTGGCCGCTGGCGCGGAGGAACGCGAGGTCCTCGTCGGAGAAGCGGAGTTCCCGGAGGTACGCGACGGCCTGCTCCAGGCCGGCGGCCACCAGCACGCCGCGCGTTTCCGGCAGCTTGCGAACGAAGAACTCGAAGACCGCCGTTCCGTCCATGCCCCGGGCGCGGTAGGCCTGCAGCATGGTCAGCTGGTAGAGGTCGGTCAGCAGCGCATCGTCCCTCATCCGAGGGCGTCCAGGGTGAGCAGCCGGGCGCCCGCGCTGGTCATCCGCGCGATCGCCGCCGCGCCGTCGCCTTCCTCGACCTCGACGGCGCGGATCGCGTCCTCGAGGAGGCGCACCTCGAAGCCCTCGCGCAGGGCGTCGAGCACGGTGTTCAGTACGCAGTAATCGGTGGCCAGGCCGCCGATGAAGACGCGCCTGATGTCGGCCGCGCGCAGGATGTCGGCGAGCCCCGTGTCCTCGAAGCCGGAATAGCAGTCCTTCTCCGGCGTCGTGGCCTTGACCACGTGGTGGGTCGTTCCGGGCAGTTCCAGGTCGTCGCCGTACTCCGCTCCCGGGGTCTCCTGGACGCAGTGCGGTGGCCAGGGACCGCCCTGGGCGGCGAACGAGCAGTGGTCGGCCGGGTGCCAGTCGCGGGTGGCGTAGACCGGCAGGCCGGCCGCGGCGAACCGCGCGATGTAGCGGTTGAGCACCGGGACCACGGCATCCCCGTCCGGGACGCCGAGCGCCCCGCCGGGCAGGAAATCCTTCTGGACGTCGACGACGATCAGCGCGTCGCCCGGGCGCAGCGCAGTCGGGTAGGATTCGCTGTCAGGCATCGTTTCTCGCTCCATCGGCCCCTCGCGGGGCGAACTGGCCTACCCCCACTGTAATTCACGCCCGGGCATCCGTCAGGCGCGGTTCCGCGCCCTCCGGCGCTGGTGTACACTGCGGCGCCCACGCCGAGTCACGGCCCAGGGAAGCACCTGCCTCATGTTCGAGATCAACCCCGTCCTGCACCTGCTCGACGACCTCCGAGGGCGCACCGAAGCCCTGAGGGGGTACCTTTGACTACGCGGAGAAGCGCGACCGTCTGACCGAGGTCGAGCGCGAACTCGAGGATCCCGACGTCTGGAACGAGCCCGAGCGCGCCCAGGCCCTGGGCCGCGAGCGCGCCGCGCTGGAACGGGTCGTCGAGGTGCTCGACGGGGTCGGTACGGGACTCGACGAGGCCGCCGAGCTGCTCGAGCTGGCGCGCGAGGAGGGGGACGAGGCGACCCAGGCCGAGGTGGCCCGCGACCTCGAGCAGATGGAACGCCGGGTCGCGGAGCTCGAGTTCCGGCGCATGTTTTCGGGCGAGATGGACGGCAGCAACGCGTTCGTCGACATCCAGGCCGGCTCCGGTGGGACCGAGGCACAGGACTGGGCCGAGATGCTGCTGCGCATGTACCTGCGCTGGGCCGAGCGCCGCGGCTTCAAGGCCGAGCTGATCGAGGTCTCGGAGGGCGAGGTGGCCGGCATCAAGAGCGCCACGGTCAAGGTCGACGGCGACCACGCGTTCGGCTGGCTGCGCACCGAGACCGGCGTGCACCGGCTGGTGCGCAAGTCGCCGTTCGACTCCGGCAACCGCCGCCACACCTCGTTCGCCGCGGTGTTCGTCGCCCCTGAGATCGACGACGACATCGAGGTCGACATCAACCCGGCCGACCTGCGCATCGATGTCTACCGGGCGAGCGGCGCCGGCGGGCAGCACGTCAACCGCACCGAGTCGGCGGTGCGCATCACCCACGAGCCGACCGGCATCGTCGTGCAGTGCCAGAACGACCGCTCCCAGCACAAGAACAAGGCCACGGCGATGAAGCAGCTCCAGGCCAAGCTCTACGAGCTCGAGCAGCAGAAACGCACCGCGGACCAGCAGGCGCTCGAGGAGTCCAAGGCCGACATCGGCTGGGGCAGCCAGATCCGCTCCTACGTCCTCGACCAGTCGCGCATCAAGGACCTGCGCACCGGCGTCGAGGTCGGCAACACCCAGGCGGTCCTCGATGGCGACCTCGACGGCTTCATCGAGGCCAGCCTCAAGCACGGGCTGTAACCCGCGCCGGACGCCGAAACGAGCAAGGTACGACGTGAACGACGCCCGCGACGAAGAACACAAGCTGATCGCCCAGCGGCGCAGCAAGCTCAAGGCGCTGCAGGACGAGGGCAACGCCTTCCCCAACGACTTCCGCCGTAACGCCATGGCGGGCGAGCTCCTGGCCGAGTACGGCGAGCACGACGCCGAGGCGCTCGACGCCGAGCCGCGTCGCGTCGCCGTGGCGGGACGGCTGATGAGCAAGCGCGTCATGGGCAAGGCGAGCTTCGCCCACCTGATGGACATGTCGGGCCGCATCCAGCTCTTCGTGCAGCGCGACGCATTGCCCGAGGGCGTCTACACGCGCTTCAAGGGCTGGGACGTCGGCGACATCGTCGGTGCCGAAGGGGTGCTGTTCAGGACCCGCACCGGCGAGCTGTCGGTCAAGGTCGACGCCATCCGCCTGCTGACCAAGTCGCTGCGTCCGCTGCCGGAGAAGTTCCACGGCCTGACCGACACCGAGACCCGCTACCGCCAGCGCTACCTCGACCTGATCATGAACGACGCATCGCGCGAGACGTTCCGCAAGCGCTCGCAGATCGTCGCCTTCATCCGCCGCTACCTCGACGAGCGCGGCTTCCTCGAGGTCGAGACGCCAATGATGCAGGCGATCCCCGGCGGGGCGGTGGCGCGGCCGTTCGTGACCCATCACAACACCCTGGACATGGACCTGTTCCTGCGCATCGCGCCGGAGCTCTACCTCAAGCGCCTGGTGGTCGGCGGCTTCGAGAAGGTCTACGAGATCAACCGCAACTTCCGCAACGAGGGGCTGTCGACCCAGCACAACCCCGAGTTCACGATGCTCGAGTTCTACCAGGCCTACGCGGACCACCACGACCTGATGAACCTGACCGAGGCGCTGCTGCGTGCCTTGGCCGAGACGGTCAACGGGAGCACCCAGGTGACCTGGCAGGGCGTCACGGTCGATTTCGGCCGCCCCTTCGCGCGCATGACCGTGCGCGAGTCGATCCTCCACTTCAACCCCGACATCGACGCCACGCAGCTCGACGACGAGGCGGCGGCGCGCGCGATCGCCGAGCGCCTCGAGATCCCTCTCAAGCCGGGCTGGGGGCTCGGCAAGGTGTGGATCGAGCTGTTCGAGAAGACCGTCGAGCACCGCCTCGAGCAGCCGACGTTCATCACCGCCTACCCGACCGAGGTCTCGCCGCTGGCCCGGCGCAGCGACGCCGACCCGTTCGTCACAGACCGTTTCGAGTTCTTCGTCGGCGGGCGCGAGATCGCCAACGGCTTCTCCGAGCTCAACGACGCAGAGGACCAGGCCGAGCGGTTCCGCGCCCAGGTCGCGGAGAAGGACGCCGGCGACCTCGAGGCGATGCACTTCGACGCCGACTACATCACCGCGCTCGAGCACGGTATGCCGCCCACGGCCGGGGAGGGGATCGGCATCGACCGCCTGGTGATGCTGCTGACCGACGCGCCGTCGATCCGTGACGTGCTGCTCTTCCCGCATATGCGCCACGCGGCTGCCGAGTGACCTGACCCGCCGCGCAGAGCACGCGCCCCCACGGGCGGGTGCGATGCCGACCTGCCCGTGCGTCCCGTGCCCGGCACGCATCTTCTGGGGGCACGCTCCCTTCGGCGCCGCGCCGTTACAACCCGTTACAAAATACCCCGTCGACGCAACGCCCGCGTTACATGCGGCTGCTGTAATCAGTACAGCGAAAAACGGGCCGCAGACCGGCCAAGGAGTCGACCATGAAACGCACGCGCACGATCCTTCTCACCACCCTTGCCGCGACCGGCATCGTCGTCGCTGCGGCCGTCGCCGCCGGCCCGCGATTCGGCGGCTGCCAGCAGGGCTACGGTCCTGGCGACGGCCCGATGATGCAGGGCGGGGGCTACGGCCCCGGCCGCGGCATGCACGGCGGCTGGCACCAGGGACGGTACGATCCGGCGATGCATGAGCAGCGTCTCGAGCAGATGCACGAGCGCCTGGCGATCACCGCCGAGCAGGAGCCGGCGTGGCAGGCGTTCGTCGCCCAGATGGATGCCCAGCGCGCCCGCATGCAGGCCCACCACGAGCAGATGCGCACCCAGTGGAGCGCGGACGAGGCCCTGAGCCTGCCGGAGCGCATCCAGCGCCACGCCGAATTCATGGGCGAGCGGCTCGGCGCGATGAGCGACATGGCCCGGGCGGCCGAGACGCTGTACGGGCAGCTCACGCCCGAGCAACAGGCGCAGCTCGACCGGGCGCCGATGGCGATGGGCGGGCGGCACGGGCCGCGCGGCTTCTGACGCAACCCGGGGCCGGGGCGACGAACCCCGGCCCCGTCTTTCCACGGCCGGAAGGTCGGTCCTTCGCCGGTCGGGCCTTTCACCAGGTCCGAGTGCCCCGAATCCCGTGGGCCGGGATTCAGCACGACACGGCCCGCGTCGGGCCGATGCCCTGTCTAAACCCCGCTTGGCCCACCCGGAGACCAGCGCCGTGTCGGCCACAGCGCGCGCCACAGCAGGCCCGGCCAGGCGGCGCGCGGCAGGCGCGGCCGGTCGAAGCTGTTCCGCCGCCCACGGCAGGCGTCGAGCACGGCGAACCCCCCCTCGACGGTCAGGCGGATCTCCAGGCCGAGCCGGCCAGGCAGGGCGCCGCCGAGCGGCATCCCCTCGCGCATCAGCGCCTCGGCACGGTCGAGCTGCAGGGCGAGCACCTCGTGCAGCGCCGGGCTGTCACGCCGCGCCAGCAGTTCGGCCTCGGTGATCCCGGCCGGCGCCCAGTCGGCGCGCGGCAGGTAGAGGCGGTCGCGCTCGGCGATGTCCTGCGCGAGGTCCTGCCAGAGGTTGGCCAGCTGCAACGCGGTGCAGATCGCGTCGGAGCGGGCGAGGTTCGTCTCCGTGGGCTCGCCGAAAAGGTGCAGCAGCAGCCGGCCGACCGGGTTCGCCGAGTGGCGGCAGTAGTGCAGGAGCTCGGCGTGGTCGGCGTAGCGGCGCTTGGTGACGTCCATGCGGAACGCGGTCAGCAGATCGTGCAGCAGGGAGCGCGGCAGCCCGTGGCGCGCCGTGGCATCGGCCAGCGCGAGGTGCACCGGGTCGCCGGGCAGCGCGTCGGGGTCGCCGTCGAGGGCGCGTGCCTCGAGATCGAGACGGTGCAGGCGCTCGTCCGGGTCGAGATCGCCCTCGTCGGCGTGGTCGTCGGCGCGCCGCGCGAAGGCGTAGATCGCCGCGACCGGCTCGCGCAGCTGCCGGGGCAGCAGCACCGACGCGACCGGGAAGTTCTCGTAGTGACCGTGCACCACACCGAGGCAGTGGGCGTAGGCGTTGGCGAGCGCGGCGTCGTGCATGGACTCGATGGTGCCGGTTCGCCCCGCGCTCAGGCGATCCAGGCGGCTATCTCCGCGGGACTGTCGACCTGGCCGTCGGCGCCCCAGGTCTCGGGACGGTCGTCGGGGCCGATGTAACCGAAGCGCGCGACCAGCGAGCGCATGCCGGCACGACGTGCCGCCTCGATGTCGCGCTCGGCGTCGCCGACGAACAGGCACGACTCCGGTGGCACGCCGACCTCGCGGCTGGCGTGAAACATCGGCTCGGGGTGTGGCTTGGCGTGCGCCGTGGTGTCGCCGCTGACGATGCAGCCGGCCCGTGCGGTCAGGCCGAGGGCTTCCATCAGCGGGTCAGTCAGGCGGGCCGGCTTGTTGGTCACCACGCCCCACGGTATGCCGCGCGCCTCGGCGGTCGCGAGCAGCGCCTCCATGCCGTCGAAGAGCCGGGTCTCGACGGCGATCGCACCGCGGTAGATTTCGAGGAAGCGGAGGTGGAGCGGCGCGAACTCCGGGTCGCCGTCGCCGAGATCGAGTCCCAGGCGGATCAGCGCCCGCGCGCCGTGCGAAACGTGCGGGCGGATCGCCGCGTAGGGAAGCGGGGGGCGGCCGAGCTCGGCGAGCAGGGCGTTCAACGCCCCGGCGAGGTCGGGCGCGGTGTCGGCCAGGGTGCCGTCGAGGTCGAACAGCAGCGCGCGGCAGCGCACCGGGCCGGCCGCGTCACTCGCCACGCTGGAACAGGGCGACGTAGTTGATGTCGGTCGGCGGCGCGATGCGGAAGCTCCGCGACAGCGGGTTGTAGCGCATGCCGCTGACGTCGCGTGCCTCGAGCCCGGCGACGCGCGCCCAGCGGGTCATCTCCGACGGCTTGATGAAGCGCGCGTACTGGTGGGTGCCACGGGGCAGCATGTTCGCGACGTACTCGGCGCCGACGATGGCGAACAGCCACGCCTGGGGCGTCCGGTTGATGGTCGAGAAGGCCGCCCAGCCCCCCGGCCTGAGCAGGCGGGCGCAGGCGCGGATGGTCGAGTCGGGCTCGGGCACGTGCTCGAGCAGCTCCATGCAGGTGACCAGGTCGTAGCGGCCCGCCTCGTCCGCGGCGAGCTCCTCGGCGCTCGCCTGGCGGTAGTCGACCTCGATGCCCGTCTCGTCCCGGTGCAGGCGGGCGACGGTCAGCGGCGCCTCGCCCTTGTCGATCGCGGTGACCGTCGCGCCGCGCCGTGCCATCGCCTCGGCGAGCAGGCCGCCGCCGCAGCCGACGTCGAGCACCCGCTTGCCGGCCAGGCCGACGCGGTCGTCGAGGTAGTCGAGCCGCACCGGGTTCATGCGGTGCAGCGGCCAGAATTCGCTCTCGGGGTCCCACCAGCGCGAGGCGAGCGCCTCGAACTTGGCGATTTCGGCGTGATCGACGTTGCCCGACTGTTCGCTCATGCTGCCCTCGACGTTTCAGGGAGGGCGCGATTATAGACCGTGAACAGCCACGCCCGGCTCAGGCGGGTCGCGGGGCCGCGTCCGCGGCGCCGATCCGCCCGCCCCAGGCGCGGGCCGAATCCAGGATTTCCGCCTCGTCGAGCGTGGTCAGGCGCCGCTCGCGGAGCAGGTGCTGGCCGGCGACCCAGACGTCGCTGACCCGGCCCCGGTCGAGGGCGTAGACGATCTGCGACAGCGGGTGGTAGAGCGGCTCGGTCTCGATGCCCGCCAGGCGCACCGCGACGAGGTCGGCGGCCTTGCCCGGGAGCAGGGAGCCGATTTCGTCGTCCCAGCCGAGCGCCCGCGCACCGTCGAGCGTGGCCATTTCCAGGGCGCGCGCGGCCGGCAGCGCGCTCGCGTCGCCGCTGACCGCCTTGGCCAGCAGCGCGGCGAGGCGCATCTCGCCGAACAGGTCGAGGTCGTTGTTGCTCGCCGCGCCGTCGCTGCCCAGCGCGACCGTCACGCCGGCGGCCTGCAGCCGGGCCACCGGGCAGTAGCCGCTGGCGAGCTTCAGGTTCGATTCCGGGCAGTGCGCGACCCGCACCCCGGCCTCGGCGACCCGGGCGATCTCGTCCTCCCCGAGCTGGGTCATGTGCACCGCGAGCAGCGACGGCGAGAGCAGGCCGAGGCGGTCGAGCCGGGCCAGTGGGCGCTCGCCGCGCTCCGCGACCGCCGTCTCGACCTCGTGGGCGGTCTCGTGGACGTGCATGTGGACCGGGATATCGAGTTCGTCGGCGAGCACCCGGATCCGTTCCAGTGGCGCGTCGGAGACGGTGTAGGGGGCGTGGGGGGCGAACGCGGTGCGCACCAGGGCGTCGTGGCGGAACTCGTCGTGCACCGCGAGGCCCTTGTCGAGGTACTCGTCGGCATCGCGCGCCCAGACGGTCGGGAAATCGATGGCGATCAGGCCGGTCACGCAGCGCAGGCCCGCCGCGGAGGCCACGCGCGCGGTGACGTCCGGGAAGAAGTACATGTCGTTGAAGCAGGTGGTCCCGGAGCGCAGCATCTCGGCCACGGCGAGGCGCGTGCCGTCGCGTACGAACTCCTCGCTCACCCAGCGCCCCTCGGCCGGCCAGATGTGCTCCTCGAGCCAGGTCATCAGCGGCAGATCGTCGGCGAGCCCGCGCAGCAGGGTCATCGCGGCGTGGGTGTGGGCGTTGACCAGCCCCGGCAGCAGGGCGTGGTCGCCGAGGTCGACCCGGGCGTGGGGGTCGAAGCGCGCCTCGGCCTCGGCGCGCGGCAGCAGCGCGGCGATGCGGCCGTCGGCGACCGCGAGCGCGTGGTGCTCGAACACCGCGCCGCGCGGCTCGACCGGCACGATCCAGCGCGCGCAAATCAGGGTGTCGATCGGCTGCATCCGTGGGCTCCTGGCCGGGGCGAGCCGATTGTTGCACGCGGACCGGGAGACGGCCACCGGCGGCCGTGGCGCTGCAGTCCGCCCGGCCAGCCGGTAAACTGCCCGCGCCGACCACCCCGGATTCCGCCATGACCCGCGCCCCTGCCGACACCATACGCCCGATCGCC
>JAWVZO010000052.1:0-14036 GCA_033722135.1 Gammaproteobacteria bacterium
CTCCAGGGCCTTGAACTGGGCTTGGCGTAGATAACGCAGCCCCGCAGTCGGGTCATCGTGATTGGCGAAATCGAAGAGTTCGCTGATTGCAGGGTAGGTGTCGTGCGCGTAGCCGGCCTGACGCCATTCAATGACACGTTGTTCGAGGACCGAGTGCAGGGTATCCATGCGACAGACGTTACCCGAAAACGGCATGATCGCGTGAGGTAATGCAAGACCAAACCATGGGTCGAAAAAGATCGGATGGGTCTTGGGGCAGACGAGATTGCCGATGTTGACTCAGGGGTATGACGAGTCCATGCTGTGTGTACCCACCCCACCCGGGGTGGGATAGACGGAGGCAGAGACCATGACGACGTTGAAAGTGACGGGCATGACCTGCGGCCACTGCGAGGCCGCGGTGAAGAAGGCGCTCGAGGCGGTGCCGGGCGTGACGGCGGTGACCCGCGTGGACCGCGACGCCGGGGTGGCCGAGGTCGAGGGCTCGGCCGATACCGCGGCGCTGGTCGCCGCGGTGGTCGAGGAGGGCTACCAGGCGGAGGCCGCGTGACCGACCCGGCCTGCCACGGCCTGCGCCTCGACCCGGCGACCCGCGAGTCGGCGCGCCGCCGGCTGCTGTCGATCAAGGGCCACGTCGAGGGCGTGTTACGCATGTGCGAGGACGAGACGATCTACTGCGTCGACGTCCTCAAGCAGATCAAGGCGGTGCAGGGTGCGCTCGACAAGGTGGGCGGACTGGTGCTGCAGAGCCACCTGCGCGACCACGTGGTCTCGGCCGGCGAGCGCGGCGACACCGAGGCGATCGTCGCCGAGTTGATGGAAGTGCTGAAGTACCGCTGAGGCGCGCGGGGCCACGCGGGGGAGAAACGGCCATGACGGCGGACGCGAAAGAGGAACTCCGGTTCGGCATCTCGGGCATGACCTGCGCGGCCTGCGTGACGCGCGTGGAGCGGACCCTGCGCAAGCAGGCCGGCGTGCGCGAGGCGCACGTCAACCTCGCCACCGAGCAGGCCACCGTGCTCCTCGAGCCGGAAGGCGGCGATCTCGCGTCGCTGTTCGCCGCGGTCAACGATGCCGGCTACGACGTCGATCGGGCACGGCTCGAGCTGCAGGTCGGCGGCATGACCTGCGCGGCCTGCGTGTCGCGCGTCGAGCGCGCGCTGAAGAAACGGCCCGGCGTGCTCGACGCGCGGGTCAACCTGGCGACCGAGCGGGCGGTGATCGACTACCTCCCGGCGACCGTCGGTCCGGATGCGCTGCAGGCGGCGGTCCGCGACGCCGGCTACACGGCGGAGCCCGTCGCCGACGGCGGCGACCGCGAGCGCGACGCCCGCGCCGGCGAGCTCGCGAGCCTGCGCCGCGACCTCGTGATGGCGATCGCCTTCACCGTGCCGGTGGTGCTGCTCGCCATGGGGCCGATGCTCTGGCCCGGCCTCGGCACCCTGCTGACGGGTGTCGCGCCGGCGGGGTTCTGGCACGTCGCCGAGTGGCTGCTCGCGACGCCGGTGCAGTTCTGGGCCGGGCGCCGCTTCTACCGTGCCGGCTGGGGCGAGCTGAAGCACGCCAGCCCCGGCATGAACACGCTGGTGATGATGGGCAGCAGTGCAGCCTACGGCTACTCGGTGCTGGCGATCCTCGTTCCGGGCCTGTTCCCTGAAGGCACCGCGAACCTCTACTTCGAGGCCGCGGCGGTCATCGTCACGCTGATCCTGCTCGGCAAGACGCTCGAGGCGCGCGCCAAGGGGCGCACGTCCGAGGCGATCCGCAAGCTGATGACCCTGCAGGCGAAGCACGCCCGGGTGCGGCGCGACGGCCGCGAGGTCGACCTGCCGATCGCCGAGGTGGTGCCGGGTGACGTGGTCGTGGTGCGTCCCGGCGAGCGGGTGCCGGTCGACGGCGAGGTGCTCGAGGGCGAGAGCTACGTCGACGAGTCGATGATCAGCGGCGAGCCGGTGCCGGTGGCCAAGGCGAAGGGCAGCGAGGTGATCGGCGGCACCGTCAACGGCAACGGGGCCTTCTCCTTCACCGCCGCCCGGGTCGGCGGCGACACGGTGCTGGCGCAGATCATCCGCCTGGTCGAGAACGCGCAGGCCGCCAAGCCGCCGATCCAGGCCATCGCCGACCGCATCGCGGGGGTCTTCGTGCCGGTGGTGATCGTGCTCGCCGCCGTGACCTTCGCGGCATGGCTGGCCGTCGGACCCGACCCGGCGCTGAGCTTCGCGTTCGTCGCCGCGGTCTCGGTGCTGGTGATCGCCTGCCCGTGCGCGATGGGCCTCGCGACGCCGACGGCGATTATGGTCGGCACCGGCAAGGCGGCCGAGATGGGCACGCTGTTCCGCGAGGGGACGGCGCTCGAAGGGCTGGCGCGGGTCGACACCGTGGTGCTCGACAAGACCGGCACGCTGACCCTCGGCCACCCGGAACTGACCGACGTGATCGCGCTACACGGCGACGAGGACGAACTGCTGCGGCTGGTCGCGGCGGCCGAGTCGCGCAGCGAGCACCCGATCGCCCGGGCGGTGGTCGCCGGCATCGAGGCGCGCGGGTTCGATGTCTCCGGGACGACCCGTTTCGAGGCCGTGCCGGGCTACGGGCTCGAGGCCGAGGTCGAGGGGCGCCGGGTGCAGGTCGGCGCCGACCGCTACATGGCCCGGCTCGGCCTCGACCTGGCGGCCCACGAGGCGCGCGTCGAGGCCCTCGCCGACGACGCGAAAACACCCGTTTATGTCGCGATCGACGGCGAACTGGCAATGATCCTGGCGGTAGCCGACCCGATTAAACAGGGCAGCACAGCGGCCGTGGCGGCGCTGCATGCCCTCGGCCACCGCGTGGCGATGGTCACCGGCGACAACGCCCGCACCGCCCGCGCCGTCGCGCGCCAGGCCGGCATCGACGACGTCGTCGCCGAGGTGCTGCCGGCGGACAAGGCCGAGCAGGTGGCGCGGCTGCAGCGCGACGGACGCCGGGTAGCCTTCGTCGGCGACGGCATCAACGACGCGCCGGCGCTGGCGCGCGCCGACGTCGGCGTCGCGATCGGCACCGGCACCGACATCGCCATCGAGGCCGGGGACGTGATCCTGATGCGCGGCGACCTGCGCGGCCTGGTCGACGCGGTCCGCCTGGCACGGCGCACGCTGGCGACCATCCGCGGCAACTTCTTCTGGGCCTACGCCTACAATGTAGCCCTGATCCCGGTCGCGGCCGGCGTGCTCTACCCGTGGCTGGGGCTGCTGCTGAACCCGATGCTGGCGGCGGCCGCGATGAGCGTCTCCAGCCTGTTCGTGGTCAGCAACAGCCTGCGCCTGCGCCGCTTCACACCCGGGGCCGCCTGACCGGTCCCGGCCCGAAATCCACCACCACCAGGGAGCGATCCAATGGACTACGGATTCTGGACCCGTTACGAGGGCCCGTTCGACGACGCGGTCGAGCGCGTCACCGAGGAGCTGCAGAAGGAGGGCTTCGGCATCCTCACCGAGATCGACGTCAAGGCGACGCTGAAGAAGAAGCTCGACGTCGACCGCGCGCCGTACAAGATCCTCGGCGCCTGCAATCCCCAGCTCGCCAACCAGGCGCTGCAGGCGGTGCCCGACATCGGCCTCCTGCTGCCGTGCAACGTGGTCGTGCGCGAGAACGACGACGGCAGCGTCGACGTCGGCTTCCTCGATCCCGGCATGATGTCGACGCTGGTCGAGGGCGACATCGAGGCGATCGCCACGGATGCCCGGGCCCGGCTCGACCGGGTGCGCGACGCGCTCGCCGGCTGACCAAGCTCAACCCGGCTCCAGCCCCATCGCCCGGCGCATCACGGCCCGCTTGAGCGGGCCGGCGCGGTGGGCGGCGTCGAGCCCGAGGTTGCGCAACCGGCGCAGCGGGGCCGCGGCGGTGCCGAAGCCCTTCTTGAAGGCGTCCATCGCCAGCAGCATCGCCCCGTTGTCCGGCAACCGCGCCTGCTCGTAGTCGCGCAGCAGCGCGAGGTCGCCCGGGTCACGGCCGCCCGCGCTCCCCTCGAGCAGCCGCTCGCCGAGCGCGCGCACGTCGCGGAAGCCGAGGTTGACCCCCTGCCCGGCCAGCGGGTGGATGGCGTGGGCGGCGTCGCCGACCAGGGCGACGCGCGGGGCGACGTAGCGCAGCGCGTGCTGCAGCCGCAGCGGGAACGCGCCCCGGGGGCCGAGTTCCTCGATGGTCCCGAGCGCGCCGCCGCTGGCCACCTCGAGCTCGGCGGCGAACGCCGCGTCGTCGAGCGCGAGCAGGTGGTCGGCGTAGTCGCGGGTCGCGTGCCAGGCGAGCGAGCAGCGCCCGTCGGCGAGCGGCAGGAAGGCCACCGGCCCGGTGGGCAGGAAGCGCTGCCAGCAGGCGTCGCCGTGCGGCTCGGCGGTGCGCAGGTTGCCGACGATGGTCTTCTGCCCGTAGTCCCAGCCGACGCTGTCGAGTCCCGCCCAGCCGCGCACCCGCGAGCGCGCGCCGTCGGCCGCGACCACCAGCGCGGCCTCCACCAGCCGGCCGTCCTCGAGCTCGAGCTGGGCGGTTGCGCCGCAGACCAGGAGGCCGGCCACCCGCGCGGGCGCGAGCCGCCGCGCGCCGGGCAGCTCGCCGAGCCGGAGCCATAGTGCGTGCTGGATGGCGCGGTTCTCGACGATGTGCCCGAGCTCGGGCACGCCGGCCTCGTCGGCGGTGAAGCGCACCCGGCCGTCGCCGACCCCGTCCCAGACCTCCATCGCGGTGTAGGCGCAGGCCTGCGCGGCCAGCGGTTCCCAGGCGCCGAGCGCGGCGAGCAGCGTGCGCGATGCGGGCGCGATCGCCGAGACACGCAGGTCGAGCGTCTCGTCCGGGGGGCGCGGCGGGACCGGCTCGATGACCGCGACCTCGAGCCCGCCCTCCGCGAGCAGGGTCGCGAGCGCGGCACCGACCATGCCGCCGCCGACCACCGCGACGTCGGCGCGGATCATGGCGTCGCCTCCGGGCGGCCCTCGCGGCCGTTCAGGCCCATGGTCTCGTCGGCGAGCCGACGGCGCAGCGGCACGGCGAGATTGAACCCGGCGAGACCGAGCCCCTTCGCGGCACGCCAGGGCAGCGCCTGGCCGGCGAACAGGCCGAGCAGGCCGTCGGTGAACGCGAATGCTCGGCCGTGCTCGGCGGCCCGCTCGGCGGCGTAGCAGCCGAGGCGCCGGGAATCGCCGGGGTCCTCGCCGTGGACCAGGGCGTCATCGAGCAGCCGCGCGAGTCGGGCGACGTCGCGCAGGCCGAGGTTGAGCCCCTGGCCGGCGATAGGGTGCAGCGTGTGGGCGGCGTTGCCGGCGAGGACCACCCGGCCGCGGACCAGCCGTTCGACGCGCAGGCCGTGCAGCGGGTAGGCGCGGCGGCCGCGCGCCTCGCGGAACCGCCCCAGCGCGTCGCCGAAGGCGCGCTGCAGCAGGTTGAGGAACGCCGCCTCGTCGAGGTCGACCAGCCGCGCGGCCTCGTCGTGGGGCACCGTCCAGACCAGCCGGCAGCTCGCCGGGGCGGGGAGCAGCGCCAGCGGGCCGGTCGGGGTGAAGCGCTCGTAGGCGGTGTTCGCGTGGCTCGAGCCCGGGACCACCTCGGCGATGACGGCGCTGTGGCCGTAGTCGATCTCGTGGGCGGCGAGTCCCGCGGCGCTGCGGGTCGCCGAGCCGGCCCCGTCGGCGGCCACGGCGACGCGGGCGGTCACGTCGCGCGGGCCGTCCGGGGTATCGAGCGTCACCCGGCAACCGGCGCGCGCCGGCGTGACCGCGACGACCCGCGCCGGGCGCAGTTGGGCGACGGCGCTGGCCCCGAGCCGCGCGTAGAGGGCCGCGCCGAGGTCCCGTGCCACGACCACGTAGCCGAGGGCCGCGACCCCCTCGGTGCGCGCGTCCAGCCGGGTGCGTCCGGGGAAGTGCTGCTGGGCGATGTCGATGCGCGCGATCGGCGTGGGCCGGGCGTCGGCGGGCCACGCCCCGGCGCGCTCGAGGAGCCGCCGGGAGCCGAGGGCCAGCGCGTAGGCGCGCCGGTCGTAGCCGGGCGGCAGGGCGTCCCGCGCGTCGGCCGGCTCGACGACCGCGACCCGCTCGCCGTGGTCCGCCAGCGCGCAGGCGAGCGTGGCGCCGACCGGGCCGCCGCCGACGACGAGGACGTCGTAATCGATCTCCATGCCCACACCAGCATTCTAGGCGGCACCGGGCGGGGGCCCGCTGACCTGTGTCACCCGGCCCGCCGTTCGGTAAATTCGAACGGATTTGCCGAAAAATTGCTATGGCGGGGTGCGAACGACTGACTAGGCTGGAGACTCGTATGACCATGCAGTGGAAGAACGGCAAGACGGGTTACGGCTGGTTCAGCATCCTCCTGCACTGGGCGGTGGCCCTTCTGGTGTTCGGCCTGTTCGGGCTCGGCCTGTGGATGGTGGACCTGGGTTACTACGACGCGTGGTACCAGCGCGCGCCGTGGTGGCACAAGGGCCTGGGCGTGACGATGCTGGCCCTGGTGCTCGTTCGCCTGGCGTGGCGGCGGGCCAACCCGGTGCCCCGGCCGATGGCCGGTCACGCCGCGTGGGAGGTGCGTCTCTCGCGGGCCGTCCACCGCCTGTTCTACCTGCTGTTGCTGCTGCTCGCGCTGACCGGCTACCTGATGGTCACCGCGGCGGGCGACGGCCTGGAGGTGTTCGACTGGTTCGTCATCCCGGCGACCCTGAGCGACGTCGACGGCCAGGAGGACCTCGCCGGCGACCTCCACCGCTGGCTCGCCTGGACGACCGTCGGCCTCGCCGGGCTGCACGCGGCCGGCGCCCTGAAGCATCATCTCCTCGACCGCGACGCAACGCTCAAGCGGATGCTGCGGCCCGGGCCCGACGTCACCTGAAGCGTTCCCCTGCGCACGTTCCACAAGCCATCGACAGAACAAGGAGTACCGCCCATGTCCCGACGCCTGACCGTCCTGCTGCTCGGCCTCGCCCTCGCCTTCCCGGCCTGGTCGGCCGACTACGTCATCGACACCGCGAAGGACCACGCCTTCATCCACTTCCGGATCAAGCACCTGGGCTTCAGCTGGCTGTACGGTCGCTTCAACGAGTTCGAAGGGACCTTCAGCTACGACGAGGCGGCGCCCGAGAAGAGCGCCGTCGACATCACCATCGACGTCGCCAGTCTCGATACCAACCACGCCGAGCGGGACAAGCACCTGCGCAGCGACGAGTTCTTCGACGTCGAACGCTATCCGCAGGCGACCTTCACCAGCACGGCCTTCCGCCCCGACGGCCAGGGCGGCGGGGTGCTGGTCGGCGAGCTCACCCTGCGCGGGGTGACCCGACCGGTGGAGATCGCGGTCGAGCAGATCGGCTCCGGTAAGGACCCGTGGGGCGGCTTCCGGCGCGGGTTCCAGGGGCGCACCACGCTGGCCCTGCGGGACTTCGGCATCGACTACGACCTCGGGCCGAGCGCGCGCGAGGCGGAGGTGATCCTGTCGATCGAGGGCGTGCGCCAGTAGCGCGCCCTCCCGGCGACCCGGCTTACGCCCGGAAGGCGCGGACGGCGCGGCGCAGCGCGGCCAGGTCCCCGGCCCGCGTGGCCGGCGCGTAGCGCAGGCCCACGTAGAGCGCGGTGATGTGTCCCACCGCGCCGGCCAGGTCGGGCCGTGCGGCCGCGACCCGTTCGGCGAAACGGCACGGCGGCTCGTGGTCGGCGCGGGGCAGCCCACGTCGGGCGAGCCGATCGCAGAAGCGGCGGTAGAGCCGCGCGGCCGGATCGCGGGTCCGGCCCGGCGAACGCAGAATGCTCCAGCCGATCAGCGGCAGCAACAGGCCGATCGCGATCGCCAGGGCGAGGGTGATGTCGCGCCAGCTCTCGATGCCCAGGCCGAGTTGCGACAGCACCTCGAGCTGGCGGGCCGCGCCGTAACCGAGAACCCAGAGATCCCACTGGGCGTAGACGTTGTCGATCAGCAGCTGGAGTTGCTCGCCGAGGCTCACGCCGAAGCTGCCCCCGAGACCGCGGAACTGCACCGCGCCGTCGCTGCCCAGCCCGGCCCCGGCGTCGATCGACCGCTCGACCCGTTCCGGGGCGACGGCGGCCGTGGGGTCGACCCGGGTCCAGCCGCGGCCGGGCAGCCACACCTCGGTCCAGGCGTGGGCGTCGGACTGGCGCACGATCAGGTAGCCCCCGAACGGGTTCATCTGCCCGCCCTGGTAACCGGTGACGACGCGCGTGGGGATGCCCGCCAGGCGCATCAGCACCGTGAACGAGGTGGCGAAGTGTTCGCAGAAGCCGCGCCGGGTCTCGAACAGGAACCCGTCGATCGGGTCGCCCGGCAGCCGCGGCGGCTCGAGGGTGTAGACGAACGGCTGCTCGCGGAAATGGGCCAGGGCGAGGTCGACCACCGCGCGGTCGTCGGCGGCCTTCGCCCGCCAGTCGAGCGCCAGCTCGCGAACCCGCGGTGAGACGACGCCGGGGAGCTGCAGGCCGGAGCGGCGTTGCGCCGGGCTCAGCCCCGGCGCCAGGTACTCGGTGACCGAAGCGGCCCGGTAGCGGCGCCGCTCGTTGACCGGGTTGTCGACCTGGACCTGGAAGTCGTCGGTCAGGCGCGCGCCGTCGGGGATGTCGACCGGCAGGTCGAGCGCGAACAACCAGCGCTGGCGGTTGGGCTCCAGCGTGACGTCGTAGTGGATCGGGTCGCCGAGGCCGCGGAACCCGCCACGGGTTCCGGGCAGCGTGCCGGCCCGCCAGCGGCGGCCGTTGGTGAACCACATCACCGGCCCGCGCCAGTAGCGCTCCGCCGGCGGCGGCACGGCGCCGTCGAAGGTCACGCGGAACGCCACCGAGTCGTCCTGGACCAGGCGGCTGATGTCGCCGGGGCTCATCTCCTCGCCGATGCCGGTCACCGCCTGGTCGCGCTCCTCGGGCATGTGCCACAGCGGCCCCTCGATGCGCGGGAACAGGAAGAACAGGATCAGCATGATCGGCAGGCCCTGGAGCAGCAGCTTGCCGCCCAGCCGCAGTTCGTCGCGCAGGGCGACGCGCGCCGGTCCGCGGTTGGCCGCGACCAGGGTCGCGGTGAGGACCAGCACGCTGAGCAGCAGGTAGGCGGCCATCGGCGGTTCCTGCGAGTAGAGCAGGTTGGCCATGACCAGGAAGTAACCGAGGAACACCGTGACGTAGAGGTCGCGCAGGCTGCGGAGCTCGAGCAGCTTCAGCGCGATCATCGTGGTCAGCAGCGCCACTCCCGGGTCGCGGCCATGCACGCCGCCGTAGGTCGCCAGGACCGCGAGGAGGCCGGCGATCGCCAGCGGCACGCGGAGCCAGGGCCCGGGGAGTGTCCGGCCGCGGCTCAGCCGCCACCACGGCAACAGCACGATCAGCAGCCAGCCGAGGCTCAGCCACGGCGGCTGGTGCAGGGCCAGCGGGGCGCCGACCAGGACCATGCCGGCCAGCAGGCGCGGGTAGAGCTCGGCCGTCCTCACCGGCCCGTTTCCCCGGCGCGGAACAGGGCCAGCTCGGTCAGGCAGCGCTCGAGGTGCGCCTCGCCGTGGCCCGGCTCGACGGTGGCGCCCGGCAGGCGCAGGCCGAACGCGAGGCCCGCGGCCTCGGTCTCGAGGGCCCAGCGGCAGAGCCGGCTCAGGCGGGCCTCGATCTCGGATTCGGGCACCTGGTCCCAGTCCAGCCAGAGCTCCTCGCGCACGTCGCCGCCGAACTGCTTGGTCAGCAGGCCGTAGGCGCGCGCGACGCCCTTCCAGTAGACGTGGCGCGGCGGGTCGCCCGGCTGGTAGGCGCGGAAGCCGCTGAAGTCGTCGCCGTCTCGGCCGGCCGCGCCGGCACGGTCGCTGCGTGCCGTGCCCGGAGGGGGCGGCCCGCCGGGGGGCGCCGGCCGGGGGAACACCAGGCAGCGCTGGCCTAGGTCGACGTGGGCCCACGCGCGGAACAGCCCGAGTGGGTAGACGGTGTCGATGGTGAACCGGCCGAGCGCGACCCAGCCGCGGCGCGTGGTGGGCCGGGACAGGATCGCCCGGTCGCGCCCGGCCACGTCCACGGTCACCGGGTCGCCGTCGGGCAGCCGCAGGCGCAGGGCGTGGCGTGCCGTGCCGGTCGCGTCGTCGAGCTCGACGAGGAAGCGCGCCGGGCTGCCGGCGAAGACCGGGGCCGCGGTCCCGGCCTGGACGCGCAGCCGGACCAGGTTGCGGTAGGTGTGGTGCATCGCCGCCCACGCCATGCCGAACAGCAGGAAGGTGAGCATGAAGCCGAGGCTGTTGCCGTAGTTCGTGGCGCCGAGCAGGAGCAGCGCGAGCAGCAGCGCGAAGCCGAGGCCGGTACGCGACGGCAGGATGTAGACCCGCCGGCGGTGCAGCTCGACCGGGCCGGGCTGCGGGCCCTCGCCGACCAGGAAGCGCTCCAGTCCCAGGGCGCGGGCGAGGCGGTCGCGGAGCCGCATCGGGTGCGCCCGGGCTAGGGGATCGCGACGGCCTGCAGCAGGGTCTCGGCCAGCTCGGCCGGGGGCGTGCCGCGGGTCTCGTCGGCCGGGTGCAGGCGGTGGCCGACGACCGCCGGCAGGACGGTCTGGATGTCCTCGGGCAGCACGTGGTCACGGCCCTCGAGGGCGGCCCAGGCCTGGGCGCCGCGCAGCAGCGCGAGCCCCGCGCGCGGCGAGAGCCCGCCGCGGAAGGCGGCGCCGCGGCGGGTCTTGTCGAGCAGGGCCTGCACGTAATCGAGCAGCGCTTCGGAGACGTGGATCCTCGGCACGGCCCGTTGCATCTCGAGCAGCTCGGTCGGCTCGAGCGCGGGCTCGAGCCGGGCCAGCAGGTCGCGCCGGTCGGCACCGCGCAGCAGCTCGCGCTCGGCGGCCGCGTCGGGGTAGCCCATCTCCAGGCGCATCAAGAAGCGGTCCAGCTGCGATTCCGGCAGCGGGAAGGTGCCGACCTGCTGCAGCGGGTTCTGCGTGGCGATAACGAAGAAGGGCTGCGGCAGGGCGCGGGTCTCGCCCTCGACGGTGACCTGCCGCTCCTCCATCGCCTCGAGCAGGGCGCTCTGCGCCTTCGGCGTGGCGCGGTTGATCTCGTCGGCCAGCACCACCTGGGCGAACACCGGCCCGGGGTGGAAGCGGAACTCGCCGGTGACGCGCTCGTAGATCGCCACGCCGAGAATGTCGGCGGGCAAAAGATCGCTGGTAAACTGGATACGGTTGAAGCGCAGGCCGAGCAGCTGCGCGAGGACGTGGGCCAGCGTGGTCTTGCCCACGCCGGGCAGGTCCTCGATCAGCAGGTGGCCGCGCGCGATCAGGCAGGCCAGGGCCAGCCTTATCGTCTGCCGCTTGCCGAGGACGATCTCCCCGGCGCGCCGCGTAACCTCTTCGAGTGCTTCCTTCATGCGTCTGCCGTTCGATCCCTCCGCCGGCCCTTGGTTCCCACCGGGACGTCGCGCGGCGGTGGCGAGGCGAAGCGTAGCAGGCCCGGCCGTGGACGCCGATTGATGGACGACAACTCCCTGTTCTTCGCCACCTTCCTGATCTTCACCGGCGCGGCGGTGTTCGCGACGGTGGCGATGTTCGCGCGCCAGGCTCTGCCGCTCGCCTACATCCTGCTCGGCGTGGTCGCGGGGCCCTGGGGGCTGGGGCTGGTCGACGACCCGGAGACGATCCAGGACATCGCCCAGATCGGCATCATCTTCCTGCTCTTCCTGCTCGGGCTGAACCTGAAGCCGCAGGACCTGCTGCACATGTTCGGCAAGGCGAGCCTGGTGACCCTGGCCAGCTCGGCGCTGTTCGGCATGCTCGGCGTCGGCGTGGCGCTGCTGTTCGGCTTCGACATGATCGAGGCCCTGGTCGTCGGCGCGGCGATGATGTTCTCGAGCACCATCATCGGCCTGAAGCTGCTGCCGACCACGATGCTGCACCACCAGCACATCGGCGAGATCATCATCTCCATCCTGCTGCTGCAGGACCTCGTCGCGATCCTGATCCTGATGCTCGTCCAGGGCGGCAGCCTGCCGGTCGGCGAACTGCTGCTGGCCGGCGTCGGGCTGCCGCTGCTGATCGCCGTGGCCTACTACGGCGATCGCTACGTGCTGTTTCCGCTGATCGCCCGTTTCGACACCATCCAGGAGTACGTCTTCCTGGTCGCGATCGGCTGGTGCCTGGGGTTCGCCGAGCTGGCCGGACTGCTCGGGCTCTCGCACGAGATCGGCGCGTTCATCGCCGGCGTCGCGATCGCCACCAGCCCGATCGCGCTGTTCATCTCCGACAGCCTGCGCCCGCTGCGGGACTTCTTCCTGGTCATGTTCTTCTTCTCCCTCGGGGCCGGGTTCGAGCTGCCGGCGATCGGCACCGTCTTCTGGCCGGCCCTGCTGCTTGCGGTGCTGAGCCTGGTGGTCAAGCCGGCGGCGTTCCGCGTGCTGCTGGTCCGCGCCGGGGAGACCGAGCGCCGCTCGCGAGAGGTCGGCGTGCGCCTGGCGCAGATCAGCGAGTTCTCGCTGCTCATCGCGTTGGCGGCCGCGGGCTCGGGACTGATCGGCGAGCGCGCGAACTACCTGATCCAGCTCGCGGTGCTGCTCAGCTTCGTGCTGTCGTCGTTCTACGTGGTGCGCAAGTACCCGACGCCGATCGCGCTGAGCGACAGCCTGCGGCGTGACTGAGCGGGCAGGTCGGCAAGAGGCGGAGACGCAATGGACGAAAAAGAGGATATCGGGCCGGTCCAGGCGCTGGTCGAGCAGGGGCTCGAGCATCACCGTAACGGCAACCTGGTCGAGGCGGGACGTTGCTACGCGACCGCGGTGGCCATGGATTCGGCGCATGCTGACGCCCACAATCTCCTCGGCCTGGCGCGCATGCAGGCTGGAGATGCGGAGGGTGCGCTCGAATCGGTCGGCGCCGCGGTAGGCCTGCGCCCGGAGATTGCCCACTACCACCTCAGCCTGGGCAAGGCGCGCCAGGCCAACGACGACCTGGACGGTGCCATCGAGGCGTTTGAGGAGGCCGTGCGTCTCGATGCCGATCTGATCGAGGCGCACAACGATCTTGGCAACGCCCTGCTCGCCAACGGGGATGCACGGCGGGCTATCGCGAGCTACGAGCGGGCACTCGAAGTCGATCCCGACTACCGGCTCGCGGCCGTGAATCTCGCCAATACCCTCCAGGGCCAGGGGCGTTTCATGGAAGCCGAGCGCTGCTACCACAGGTTGCTCGAAAAGGAACCGAACAACGTCGAATGGCGCAGTTCGCTGGCGATGGTCCTGGGTCACCGCGACCGCTACGAAGAGGCGATCGAGCAGTGCGAGAGGGCGCGTCTGCACGCTCCGGACGACCCGGTGCTGGTCCAGCGGCTGCTCTATTTCGCGGCCATCGCGGGGCGCTGGGGGGACCACAGGGCGGCGCTGGGCCGTCTCGAGGACGCACAGCGCGAGGAATTGGCGGAGGCACTCGAGGGCCGCGGGCTCACGAGCGAGGCCAGGACCTGTCGCGGCGTCACGGGGAACTAGAGCGCCCGTTCACCTCGCGACATCGACGAGATTCGGCCCGAGCGCGCGGATCATCGCGGCGGGTTCCAGCCCGACAAGCAGCCCGCGGCGCCCGCCGTTGACGTAGATCCTGGGCAGCTCGGCGATGGTGCGCTCCATGCACACCGGCAGCGGCCGGCGGAGGCCGAACGGGCTGATGCCGCCGACCCGGTAGCCGGTCAGGCGGTGGGCGACCTCGGGCGTGACCGGCGCCACGGACTTCACGCCCAGCGCGCGCGCGAGAGCCTTGGTGGAGACCTCGCGGTCGCCGTGCATCAGCACCAGCAGGCCGCGGTCGGCCTCGTCGGCCATGACCAGCGTCTTGATCACGACGTGCTCGGTGACGCCGGCCTGCTCGGCGAAGCGCCTCGTGCCGCCGCCGTCGACGTAGTCGTAGGGGTGCTCGGTGAAGGCCACGCCGGCGTCGCGCAGGGCGTGGATGGCCCGGGTCACCGGCTGCTTGCGGCCCACCGGAATGTCCCTGAAAGAAAGAGGCCCGGGTGCCGCACCGCACCCGGGCCGCAGCAGGCGGTGGGGACCGCAACAGCCCGTGACGAACATGACGCC
>JAWVZO010000053.1:0-13930 GCA_033722135.1 Gammaproteobacteria bacterium
GCGCTCGCCATGCGCCACGCGGCGATCGAGGCGCGGCTCGACCCGGGTGCCTACGCCGCCCCCCGGGCGGGGCTCCGGGGGCTCGCCGACGTGGCGCGTATCCTCAGCCGGGGCGCGCGGCGCAGCGCGCGGCCCCGCGACCTCGTCGGCCTGCGCGACGCCCTCGGCCGGCTGCCCGCGCTGCACGAGGGTTTCGGTGAGCTGGAGACCGCACTGCTCGACGCGGTTGCCGGGGCGCTGGTCGAGCAGCCCGGGGTGCTCGGGCTCCTGGAGCGCGCGCTGGTCGAGCAGCCGCCGGTCGTGCTGCGCGACGGCGGCGTCATCGCCGACGGCTACGACGAGACGCTCGACGACCTGCGCGCGCTGAGTCGCAACGCCGACGGTTTCCTCAGCGACCTCGAATCCCGCGAGCGCGAGCGGACCGGCGTGGCGACGCTGAAAGTCAGCTACAACCGGGTGCACGGCTACTACATCGAGCTGGGCCGCAGCCACACCGAGAAGGTGCCCGCCGACTACCAGCGTCGCCAGACCCTGAAGAACGCCGAGCGCTACATCACCCCCGAACTCAAGACCTTCGAGGACCGCGTGCTCAGCGCCCGCGAGCGCTCCCTGGCCCGCGAGCGGGCCCTCTACGACGCGCTGCTCGACGCCATCGCCGAGCAGCTCGTGCCGCTGCAGCAGGTGGCCTCGGCGCTGGCGGAGCTGGACGTGCTGACCACGCTGGCGGAGCGGGCCGAGGCGCTCGATCTCTGCCGCCCCGCGCTGGTCGCGTCGCCGGGACTGCACATCGAGGGCGGGCGTCACCCGGTCGTCGAGGCGGTCCAGGACGAGCCGTTCGTGGCCAACGACCTGGAGCTCGACGGGACGCGGCGCATGCTGGTCATCACCGGCCCGAACATGGGCGGCAAATCGACCTACATGCGCCAGGTGGCGCTGATCGCGCTGCTCGCCCACGCCGGGAGCTTCGTCCCGGCGAAGCGGGCCGAGATCGGCCCGCTGGATCGCATCTTCACCCGCATCGGCGCCTCGGACGACCTCGCCGGCGGCCGCTCGACGTTCATGGTCGAGATGACCGAGACGGCCAACATCCTCAACAACGCCACCGACCGGTCGCTGGTGCTGATGGACGAGGTGGGGCGCGGAACCAGCACCTTCGACGGTCTCTCGCTCGCCTGGGCCAGTGCCGAGCGGCTGGCTCGGGAGACGCGCGCGTTCACGCTGTTCGCCACCCACTACTTCGAGCTGACGACGCTGGCCGAGGAGATCGACGGGGTCGCCAACGTCCACCTCGATGCCGTTGAGCACGGCGACCGGATCGTCTTCCTGCACGCCGTCCGCGAGGGGCCGGCGAACCAGAGCTACGGTCTCCAGGTAGCTGCGCTCGCCGGCGTGCCGCGCGACGTCATCGAGGCCGCGCGCCGGCGCCTGGCCGAACTCGAGACACGCAGCCACGCCGGGGCGGTCGCCGAGCCGCCGCGCGAGGTCCGGCAGATGGGCCTGTTCGAGGCCCGGGACGACCGCCTGCAATGCGCGGTGCGCGAGCTCGACCCCGATGCCCTCTCACCCCGCGAGGCACTCGACGCGCTCTACGAGCTCAGGCGGCTGGCGGAGGAGTAGTGCACGGTATGGTCGGGATATCCCGACCGCCGGGGGCATGCTGGCCACGCCTTCTCGAAACCCGGCCGGCTACGCGGCTCGGCAAGCCATACGGCCGGAACAATCCGCGGTCCCGGTGACGTGCGAAGAACCAAAAAAGATGCGGGCGGCCCATGCGGACCGCCCGCGTTCGCCTGGCCTCCCTTTGTCGGTCACCCTCCGCGTTCCCTTGCCTCGGGCCACCAAGGATCGCATCCCGGCGATTCCGACGGCATCCCGCCGTCATGCCGCGCCTTCCGTGGTGCGGCGATCCGCCATCCGTGGCGGACCCGGATCGGCTCCGGGATGCTCAATCTGGACCAGCGCGCGGGAGGCATTCAAGCCCCCCGTTCAGCGTGAAAATAACCGGGGTAATGCGCATGTATGAGAAAAAAATCAATAAAAACAGATGGGAAAAGACCTTGATCGGCCTCGTGAGGACTGCCTGGCGCCACCCCGTCGTCCCTCCTGCCTACGCGAATTTAAGCCCTGGATTACGCGCGTGTGGCGGAAACGCTCCAGCGATCAGCCGCGGGGGTGGTGTTTCTCGTGGAGCTGCTTGAGCCGTTCCCGCGCCACGTGGGTGTAGATCTGCGTCGTCGACAGGTCGCTGTGGCCGAGCAGCAACTGGACCACGCGCAGGTCGGCGCCGTGGTTGATCAGGTGGGTCGCGAAGGCGTGCCGGAGGGTGTGCGGCGAGGGCGTGCGCCGAATGCCCGCCCGTTGCGCGTGGCGCCGCACAAGGTACCAGAAGGCCTGGCGCGAGAGCGGGCCGCCGCGCGCGGTCAGGAACAGGTGGGGATCGGCGTGGCCGCGGTTGAGGCCGGTGCGCGCCTCGGCGAGGTAGCGATCGAGCCAGGCCAGCGCCTCCTCGCCGAGCGGCACCAGCCGCTCCTTGTCCCCCTTGCCGATCACGCGCACCACGCCGTGCTGCCGGTTGACCTGCTCGACGCGCAGGCCGACCAACTCCGAGACCCGCAGGCCCGTGGCATAGAGCAGTTCGAGCATCGCCCGGTCGCGCACCCCGAGGGGAGTGGCGACGTCCGGAGCGGCGAGCAGCGCCTCGACCTCGGCCTCGCTCAACGTGCTGGGCAGCGGACGGCCGAGACGCGGCGCGTCGATACGCGCGCTCGGGTCGTCGTTGCGCCGCCCCTCGCGCACCAGGTGGCGGTAGAAACGGCGCAGCGAGGAGAGCTGCCTGGCCGTCGTGCGCGGCCGCGCGCCCCCGCTGACCCGCCAGGCGAGGTACGCCTGCAGCTGGTCGCGGCGGGCCCGGGCCAGGCTGCCACCGTCGTTCGCCAGCCATTTCGCGAACCCGGCGAGGTCACGCCGGTAGGCCTGGAGGGTGTTGTCGCTCAGGCCCCGCTCCATCCACAGGGCATCGAGGAAGCCGTCGATCAGCGCGCGGTCGGCATCGCCGCTCACCGCAGCATGGCCTCGTGCGCCAGCAGCCACTGCTTGACGCGCAGCGGATGGCCCCCGGCGGCGCCGGCGAAGCCCCCGGGGTCGCCTCCCGCGCCGGTCACGCGGTGGCAGGGCGTGACGAGGAGCAACGGGTTGGCCCGGCAGGCGCCGCCGACCGCACGGGGGGAGGTCGCGAGCTCATCGGCCAGGGCGCCGTAGCTGCGTGTCGTCCCGCCCGGGATGTCGCGCAGGGCGCGCCAGACGCGCCGCCGGAACGGGGTGCCCAGCTCGGCCGTCGGCAGGTCGAAGCGCCAGCCCGGGTCCTCGAAGTAGCGCGCGAGCTGCGCCGCCGTCTCGCGGGCGAGCGGGTGAAGCGTCATCGTTTCCGGCGTGTCGGGAGGGAGGAGGGCGATGCGGGTCAGCGCGCCTGCCTCGATGGCGATCCCGAGCGGGCCGACGGGACTCGACACCACCGCGTCGAATCCCGCCGGGGAACCGCGCCGCGACATGTCAGCCACCCCCGCCCTCGCGGCGTCCCGGCGTCGCGCGGAGGGCGCGTCGCCCGTTCCGGTCCGTGCCGTCCAGTGCCGTCAGGAGGGCGCGTGCGTCGTCGTGGAACCCGGCCTCGTCCAATGCGTCGGCGGCGGCCTGCCGCGCCGCACGGCCGGCCGCGTCGTCGTACGCCGTTCCGGGCAGCATGGCGCCGCGCAGGTAGAGGCGTGCCGCCGCGACGTGCTCGGCGTCGGCGGCACGGAGATCGGCGAGGGCGAACAGCAGGCTCCGGTGCCGTTGCGGATCCTCCTGGGGTTCCGCGAGAAGGACCTCGAGGATCGTGGCCGCGTGCGCTCTGGCGCCTGCCCGGTCGAGATCGACGACGGCCGGCAGCAGCGTCTCCACGCCCAACAACGAATGCCGGGGGTCGCGGCGCACCAGCCGCAGGAGCACATCCCCGGCCGCCGCCGGGTCGCCGGCGCGCAGCAAGAGCCGGGCGCGACGCACCTGCCAGTCGACCGGGTCGGCCTCGGGCGGTGGCACCTCGAGCCCGGTGTAGAGTCGTGCGGCCGCGTCGAGGTCGCCGAGTTCGGCCGCCTGCTCGGCGAGGTGTCGAAGCAGGCGCGGGGGGAGTTCGCCGACGTCCGCGCCGGGATGGCCATCGAGGTAGAGTCGCTTCAGCAGCACGCCGCCGCGGGGGAGTTCGAGCAGCGCTTCGGCGAATGCGACGTGGGCCCGGCGGCGCGTCTCCGGCTCCCTGGCGACCCGGGCAAGCGCGGCGAACAGGGCGCGCGAGCCGACAGGGTCCTCGTCGCGTCGCGCCGTGGCCAGCTCGTACCAGGCGCCGTCCTGGCCGACGAGGAGCTGTGCGCGGTTGCCCAGGGTCTCACCGTGGGCCCGGTACGCGGCCCAAAGATCGTCGGGAACGATGCGGAACGGGGCCTCGGACGGCGGCGGGTCCGCGGCCGGGAGTCCGGATTCGAGCCGGGCGATACGCTGCGCGTCGTCCTCCGCAGCCTCGGCCGCGACGGCCCAGAAACGCATCCCCGCCAGCGGGTCGTCGCTTCCCCGTGCGCTCTTCTCGGCGGCCTCGGCGACCTCCGTGGCGGGTGTCGTCCCGGCCCGCAGCGAGGCCAGCAGGTGCAGGGCGTGGTCAGCCGGATCCTCCTTGCCGTCGAGCAGCGCCAGGGCCGCGGCAGGATGGCCGGCACGCAGCAGGGTGCCGGCCGCGAGACGGTTCACTTCCGGGTCGTCGATGCCGTAGTCCTGGCGGTAGCGGAGCATCGCGAGATGGGCATCCTCGACCAGGTCGTCGGCGAGGTAGCTCCGGACCAGCAGTTCCCGCCAGCGCGCGAGCCGTGCCGCCTCGAGCGGGCCGTTCTGCCAGAGCAGCGCGCGCAGGTGGCCGCGCGCGGTAGCGCCGTCGCCCCGGGCGAGCGAGGCGCGGGTGAGCAGCTCACGGTTCCGGTCGCGGAATGGGTCCGGCAGGTCGCCCGGGTAGTCGCCGATGCGCGCCTCGATCGCCGGCCAGTCGCCGAGCTGCAGGAGGAGGTCGAGGCGGGTTCGCTCCCAGGCCAGCCAGCCTGCCCGGTCTTCGCGGAAGTCGGGCTGTTCGGCTTCGACGACGGCGAGCGCGAGCCGGGGCGCGCCGATCTCGCGCAGTTTCCCGGCCTCGGTGGTCGGGGCGCTCGCCACCACAGGCGTGGTGATGATCAGCGCGCCGACCAGGCAGAGCCAGGCGGGCAGGGCCGGTCGAGCGGCGTTCCCGTGTTGCCGCCGCGCGGTTACGCGGGAGCCGGGGAGGTCGGGGGCCGCCCCGGGGAGCACCAGCGGGCCGGTGCCGCGGTGGCTCAGACCTTCTCCTTGATCCTGGCCGACTTGCCGCGCCGCTCGCGCAGGTAGTAGAGCTTGGCCCGGCGCACGTCGCCCCGGCGCTTGACCGCGATGTCGGCGACCAGCGGGCTGTAGGTCTGGAAGACGCGCTCGACGCCCTCGCCGTGCGAGATCTTGCGCACGGTGAACGACGAGTTCAGGCCCCGATTGCGCTTGGCGATGACGACGCCCTCGAAGGCCTGCAGGCGCTCGTTGTCGCCCTCGCGGACCCTGACCTGGACGACGACGGTGTCGCCGGGTCCGAAGTCCGGAACCTCGCGGGTCATCTGTTCCGCTTCCAGCTGGTGAATGATGTCGCTCATCGTACTCTCCCGTGCCAACCAGTCCGCCGTCGGGGCCATCAGCGCCGTTCGGCGAGGTATTCGTCAAGCAGCTTCCGCTGCTCCTCGTCAAGCTCGGCCCGCTCGATCAGGTCGGGCCGCCTCTGCCATGTCCTGCCCAGCGCCTGCTTGCGCCGCCAGCGGCGGATCGCCGCGTGGTCGCCGCTCAGCAACACCGCCGGCACCGTCCGCCCCTCAGCGACCTCGGGTCGCGTGTAGTGCGGGCAATCGAGCAGGCCGTCCACGAAGGAGTCCTGCTCCGCCGAGTCCGCGTCGCCGAGCGCCCCGGGGATCAGCCGGGTCACGCAGTCGACGATCGCCATGGCCGCGATCTCGCCGCCGCTGAGGACGAAGTCGCCGAGCGACCACTCCTCGTCGATCTCGGCGTCGACGAGCCGCTCGTCGACGCCCTCGTAGCGTCCCGCCACGAGCACCAGGCCCGGGCGGCCCGCCAGTTCCTCGATCCCGGCCTGGTCGAGGCGGCGACCCTGGGGTGAGAGGTACGCGACCTTCGTCCCGGCCGGGGCCGCGGCGCGCGCCGCGTGGATGGCGTCGCGCAGCGGCTCGTAGCGCATCACCATCCCCGGACCGCCGCCGTAGGGCCGGTCGTCGACGGTGCGGTGCCGGTCCGTCGCGAAGTCGCGCGGGTTCCAGGTCACCAGCTCGAGCAGCCCGGCGTCCGCAGCGCGTCCCGTGACGCCGCTGCCGACCACTGCTTGGACCAGTTCCGGGAACAGCGTGACGACGTCGATGCGTCTCAGAACGCCGGGTCCCATACCACCGTCAGCCGTTTCCGTTCCAGGTCCACGTCGAGTACCGCGTGGCCCGGGGTGAACGGGATCAGCCGTTCCCTGTCGCCGCGAACCACGAGCACGTCGTTCGCGCCGGTCTCGATCAGGTGGTCCACCACGCCGAGCTCCTCGCCCTCGTGGGTCACCACCGACAGGCCGACCAGGTCGGCCCAGTAGTACTCGTCGTCACCGAGTTCAGCCAGCGCGGACCGCGGCACCGCGATCTCCGCCCCGGCCAGACTCGCCGCCTGGTCCCGATCCTCGCAGCCGGCGAGGTGCACGACCAGGCCCTTGCCGTGCGGGCGGCCCGAGCGCACCTCGTAGGGCCGCCACTCGCCGCCGATCCCGATCAGCCAGGGGCTGTACTCGAGAATTCCCTCCGGCGGTTCCGTGCCCGACACGACCCGGACCCACCCGCGAACCCCGTAGGGTCCGCCGACCCTGCCCAGCGGCACCCGTGTGCCCGGGCCGGTCATCGTTTCCGAAAGGCGTTCCGGGCAGCCGGAACGCGACCCGGTCAGGCCGGGTCCTGGGCCTGGTGCTGGACCTTGAGCAGGTTGGCGACCCGCTCGGAGGCCTGCGCGCCCTGGCCGAGCCAGTAGTCGACCCGCTCGCGGTCGACGACGAGACGCTCGGCCTGGCCGGTCGCGATCGGGTTGTAGTAGCCGATACGCTCGATGTAGCGGCCGTCGCGGCGGTTGCGCCGGTCGGTGACCACGATGTTGAAGAACGGCCGCTTCTTGGCGCCGCCCCGGGCCAGGCGAATGGTGACCATGCTCGGTACTGTCCTCTGTCTCTTGGAGTCACCGCCCCGATGGGCGGTTCGCGAAACAGCCTATTATATCTGCCTTGCGCCCCAATGGAAGGGGCACGCACCCAGGAATCAGAAGCGCATACCCGGCGGCATGCGCCCCTGCATGCCGCGCATCATCTTGGCCATGCCACCCTTGGACATCTTCTTCATCATCTTCTGCATCTGGGTGAACTGCTTGAGCAGGCGGTTTACGTCCTGTACCTGCACCCCGGATCCGGCGGCGATGCGCCGTTTGCGAGAGCCCTTGATGATCTGGGCATGGCGCCGTTCCTGCGGGGTCATCGAGTTGATGATCGCCGCCATCCGCCGCATCTCGCGGTTGTCGACCTGGTTGCGCATCGCGCCGGGCAGTTCGCCGACCCCCGGCAGCTTGTCGATCAGGCTCTCCAGCCCGCCCATCTTCTCCATCTGGGCCAACTGGTCGCGGAAATCCTCGAGGGTGAACCCCTTGCCCTTCTTGATCTTGCGGGCGAGCTTCTCGGCCTGATCGCGGTCGACCTGGTGCTGGACCTCCTCGACCAGGCTGACCACGTCGCCCATGCCGAGGATGCGCGAGGCCATGCGGTCGGGGTGGAACGGCTCGAGCGCCGCGCTCTTCTCGCCGGTGCCGAGGAACTTGATCGGCTTGCCGGTCAGCTCGCGCACCGACAGCGCCGCGCCGCCCCGGGCGTCGCCATCGGTCTTGGTCAGGATCACGCCGGTCAGCGGCAACGCCTCGTTGAAGGCGCGCGCCGTGTTCGCCGCGTCCTGGCCGGTCATGCTGTCGACCACGAACAGGGTCTCGACGGGGGCGACCGCGGCGTTCAGCGCGCGGATCTCCTCCATCATCGCCTCGTCGACGTGCAGGCGGCCGGCGGTGTCGACCACGACGACGTCGAGGAACTGCCGGCGCGCCTCATCGACGGCGGCCCTGGCGATAGCGACCGGCTCCTGGTCCGGGGTGCTCGGGAAGAAGCCGGCCCCGACCTCGCCGGCGAGGGTGCGCAGCTGGTCGATCGCCGCCGGACGGTAGACGTCGCAGCTGACCAGCATCACCTTCTTGCGGTCGCGTTCGGCGAGCCAGCGGGCGAGCTTGGCGCTGGTCGTGGTCTTGCCCGATCCCTGCAGGCCGGCCATCAGGATCACGGCGGGGGGCTGGACGGAGAGGTTCAGGGCGTCGTTCGTCCGGCCCATGGTCACCACCAGCTCGTCGTGGACGACCTTGACCAGGGCCTGGCCCGGGCTGAGGCTCTTCAGCACCTCCTGGCCCACGGCGCGCTCGCGGACCCGCTCGATGAAGTCGCGGACGACGGGCAGGGCGACGTCGGCCTCGAGCAGCGCCATGCGCACCTCGCGCAGGGCGTCGCGGATGTTCTCCTCGGTCAGGCGTCCCTGTCCCCGCAGGTTGCGGATCACGCCGCCGAGTCGCTGGCTCAGGTTCTCGAACATGGTTCTCGCGGATCGGTCGTCGGCGACCGGCGGGCCGGCCGGAAGGGGCGGATTATAGGATGAAGGTGTCGCCGGCACACAGCCGGTGGAGGTCGTAGCCGGCGAGGTGTTCTCGGCACTCGCTGAAAATCGTGTCCTCGTCGCCCGGTTTGGGGTGGGTCAGGTAGATCCGCGGCCGGTGCCGCAGCTTGCGCAGGTCGCTGGCGAGGAGCTCGGGGCAGTAGTGGCGCGAGAGCAGGCTCAGCTCGCGATCCTCGTCGCTGAACGCCGACTCGACGATCAGGATGTCGAACGGCGGCTGGCCATTGAGTACGTTCCAGAGGTTGTCGTTGGTCGTGGTGTCGCCGCTGAACACCAGGCTGCCGTTGCCGCCGTCGATGCGGTAGCCGACCGCGGGCACGGCGTGGTTGACGCGGATCGGCGTCAGGGTCCGCTCGCCGAGTTCCAGGGGCGTGCCGGGCTCGATCTCCCGGTAACGCAGCACCGGACGGGAAGGGTCGGGCAGGCGCGCGAAATCGGGCCAGATGACGTCGTTGAAGATGTGCTCGCGCAACGCGCGGAGGGTCTCCGGCAGGCCGTGCACGGTGATCGGTTCGGGGAGCTTGTCGAACACGCTGTCGAGCAGCAGGGGCAGGCACGCGACGTGATCGAGATGGGAGTGGGTCAGCACCACGTGGCGCAGACCGGCCATCTCCTCGAGGGAGAGGTCGTTGACCCCGGTGCCGGCGTCGATCAGTACGTCGTGGTCGAGCAGCAGCGCGGTGGTCCAGAGACGCGAGGCGATCCCGCCGCTGCAACCGAGAACTTGCAACCTCATTCCAGGAATTCCGTTTGCCGCGCGCGGTCGCCGTGGTTCGGCCCAAGGTGCCACGCTTCCCATGCCGAACGCAACTGTGCGAAGATGCCCTCGCCTGATTTTTCAACGTTTTTTACCCCCATGCCGCTCATCGCCGCCGCCGTTGCCTGTCTGCTCGATGCTGCCGCCGCGGTACTGCTCGGACGCCGCATGATGCGCGGAGCGGAAGCGGCGTCGCTGTCGAGCCGACTGCCCCTCACCCCGGCCGCCATGGCCGTGCTCGTGCACGGCTACGTGGTCTTCGCGACCACGGTCGGCGACGGCGTGCTGCGCCTGGGGCTGTTCAACGCCGCCTCGCTGGTGGCCTGGGTCGTGGCGCTGATGCTGGTCGTCGCGGCCTGGCGCATGCCGGTGGAGAACCTCGGCATCGCGATCTTCCCGCTCGCCGGCGTGCTGGCGCTGGCCAGCACCATGGACCCGACGGGCGGTGCCGTGGTCAGCAGCGCGTCGCGCGGCATCGACCTGCACATCCTCACTTCCGTGTTGGCCTACAGTCTGCTGACCATCGCCGCCTTCCAGGCGGTGTTGCTCGCGGTCCAGGATCACCATCTCCACAGTCGCCAGCCCGGCGGGATGATCCGGGCGCTCCCCCCGCTGCAGACCATGGAACAGCTGCTGTTCCGGATGATCGTGGTCGGTTTCGTCCTGCTCAGCGTGTCGTTGCTCAGCGGCCTGCTGTTCGTCGAGGACCTGTTCGCCCAGCACCTGATCCACAAGACCGTGCTCTCCATCGTCGCCTGGGGCGTGTTCAGCGTTCTGCTCTGGGGCCGCTGGAAGCTCGGTTGGCGCGGACGCCAGGCCATCCGCTGGACGCTCGGTGGCTTCGTCGCCCTGATGCTCGCCTACTTCGGCAGCAAGTTCGTCCTCGAGCTGGTCCTGCAGCGCGTCTGATGCGCACGCAGAGGAGCACGGGCCCCGCCCCCCGGGGCGGGCGCGCGGCCTCCGGGGTCGGCGTCCCCGCATGCGGCGGGCGGGCCATCCCGCGGCCGCGGCATGCGTTGACAGCTTCCGCACCCCCCCGTAGAAAGAGTGTCCCAACCCGCAACGCGAGGCCGAGTGCCCTTTGGACGACGTTCCCCTAAGCGTCCTGTTCCTGGTCCTGGTCGTACTGATCGTCCTGTCGGCCCTGTTCTCCGGTTCGGAGACGGGCCTGATGTCCCTGAACCGCTACCGCATGCGCCACCTCGCGCGCGAGGGGCATCGCGGGGCGGCGCGCGCCAGGCGCCTGCTGCAGCGCCCCGACCGGCTGATCGGCCTGATCCTGATCGGCAACAACTTCGTCAACATCCTCGCCTCGGCGATCGCCACGGTGATCGCCCTGCGCCTGTACGGAGAGATCGGCATCGCGATCGCCACCGGCACGCTGACGCTGGTGATCCTGATCTTCGCCGAGGTGACGCCGAAGACGCTCGCCGCGCTGCACCCCGAGCGGATCGCGTTCCCGGCGGCGTGGGTCTACGAGCCGCTGCTCCGGCTGCTCTACCCGCTGGTGTGGCTGGTTAACTGGATCAGCAACAACCTGCTGCGTCTGCTTGGCGTCGATCCGTACCAGCACGGCGAACAGCCTTTGACGCAGGAGGAATTGCGCTCGGTGGTGCTCGAGTCCCACGGGCCGCTGCCCAAGCGTTACCGGAGGATGCTGCTCTCGGTGCTGGAGCTCGAATCGGTGACCGTCGAGGACATCATGGTGCCGCGCAACGAGGTGATCGGGCTCGACCTCGACGACGACTGGGACGACATCGTCAAGCAGCTCGCCGGTAGCCAGTACGCCCGCCTGCCGGTCTACCGCGAGAGCCTCGACCACGTCGTGGGTTACGTGCACCTGCGCAAGATGCCGCGCCTGCTGCTGCAGGAATCGTTCACCCGCGAGGACCTCGATGGGGCCATCCGCCCGCCGTACTTCATCCCGGCCACGACCACGCTGAATCGGCAGCTGATCAACTTCCAGCGTACCAAGCGCCGCTTCGGCCTGGTGGTCAACGAGTACGGCGACATCCTCGGCCTGGTGACCATGGAGGACCTGCTCGAGGAGATCGTCGGCGAGTTCACGACCGACCCGGCCGATACCATCAAGGATGTCTTCCCGCAGCAGGACGGCAGTTTCCTGGTGGACGGCTCGGCGACGATCCGCGAGCTGAACCGGAGCATGGGGTGGCAGTTCCCGACCGACGGTCCGAAGACGCTGAACGGGCTGATCATCGACTACCTCGAGACCATTCCCGAAGTCGGCACCACGGTGAAGCTCGCCGGCTACCCGGTCGAGGTGGTGCAGACCAAGGGCAACGCGGTGAAAATGGCGCGCGTCTCGCCCGCGTGGCGTCGCGAGTGACCCCGACCGGCACGACGGCCCGGACGCGCGATCGACACCGAATCCGAACCCGGAGGAGATGATGCAGACCAAGATCCTGCTCGACGAGGCGGACATACCGACCCACTGGTACAACGTCGTGGCCGACATGCCGACGCCCCCGGCCCCGCCCCTCGGACCCGACGGGCAGCCGATCGGTCCCGAGGCGCTGGCCCCGATCTTCCCGCCTTCGCTGATCGAGCAGGAGGTCTCGGCGGAGCGCTGGATACCGATTCCCGACGCGGTTCGCGACGCGCTGCGTCTGTGGCGCCCCTCGCCGCTCTACCGCGCGCACCGGCTCGAGCAGGCGCTCGGCACGCCGGCGAAGCTCTACTACAAGTACGAGGGCGTCAGCCCGGCGGGCTCGCACAAGCCGAACAGCGCCGTCGCCCAGGCCTGGTACAACCACGAGGCGGGCATCCGGCGACTCGCCACGGAGACCGGGGCCGGGCAGTGGGGCTCGTCGCTGGCGCTGGCGGGCCAGATGTTCGGCCTCGAGGTGCGCGTCTACATGGTCAAGATCAGCTACGAGCAGAAGCCGTTCCGGCGCTCGATGATGGAGACCTGGGGCGCCGAGGTGCTGGCCAGCCCGACCGACCTGACCGAGTCGGGACGCAGGATCCTCGCCGAGGATCCGGACTCGCAGGGCTCGCTCGGCATCGCCATCTCCGAGGCGGTCGAGGAGGCGGCGACCCATGACGGGACCAACTACGCCCTCGGCTCGGTGCTCAACCACGTCTGCCTGCACCAGACCGTGATCGGCCAGGAGGCGCGGGCCCAGCTCGACAAGGTGGGCGACTACCCGGACATCGTGATCGGCTGCTGCGGCGGCGGCTCGAACTTCGCCGGCATCGCCTTCCCGTTCCTCGCCGACAAGGCGGCCGGTCGCGAGGTGCGCCTGGTCGCCGCGGAGCCGGCCTCCTGCCCGACCCTGACCCGCGGTCACTACGCCTACGACTTCGGCGACTCGGTCGGCCTGACCCCGCTGATGAAGATGTACACCCTCGGCCACGATTTCATGCCGCCCGGCATCCACGCCGGCGGGCTTCGCTACCACGGCGACTCGCCGCTGGTCTCGCAGCTTCACGAGGAGGGGATCGTCGAGGCCGTGGCGGTGCCGCAGCTGGCCACCTTCGAGGCCGGCGTGCAGTTCGCGCGCAGCGAGGGGATCATCCCGGCCCCCGAGTCATGCCACGCGATCCGCGCCGCCCTCGACGAGGCGCTGGCGTGCAAGGAGCGCGGCGAGCCGCGGACCATCCTGTTCAATCTCTCCGGCCACGGCCACTTCGACATGGCCGCCTACGACAGCTACTTCGCCGGGCGGCTCGAGGACTTCGCGTACCCCGAGGAGGCGATCCGTGCGGCGCTGGACCGGCTGCCGAAGGTGAGCTGACGCCGCGCCGGTCCGGCTCAGAGCCAGAGCATTCGCCCGGTCTCGAACGGGTGGCCGAGATCGGGGTGGTAGGGGTAGGCGCGCAGCTGGAACTGCTGCAGGCCGGTCAGCGGCGGCAGCAGGTCGACGCGGTAGACGACCGCTTCGCCGTCGCGCTCCCCGGTGGCCTTCAGCGCGGTGCGCTGCGCGACCGCGAACCCCTCCGCCCCCTCGGAGCCGGTCAGGCACTCGACCACGACATCCTCGGGTGACAGCCCGGCGAGCTCCACGCCGACCACCAGCGACAGGGTCTCGCCGCTGGCCACCACGTCAGCCGGGGGCGCGACGAGGTGCAGCCGGACGCTGGGCCATGCGTTCGCGACCCGGGCCTTCCACTCGGCCAGCGCGCGGGTGGGCGCACCCTCGTCGGCGCCGAGCGCCCGACGCTGCCAGTTCGCGGGGCCGTAGAGCTTCATGACGTAGTCCATGACCATGCGCTGGGCGTTGAAGCGCGGGATCAGCGACTTCATCGACGCCTTGGAGAGGCGCACCCAGCCCTCGGAGTAGCCGTGGGCACC
>JAWVZO010000054.1:0-13877 GCA_033722135.1 Gammaproteobacteria bacterium
CCATCTCCAGCGACCGGTACTCGGGCAGCACCTCGACCAGGCGGCCCGCTTCCAGGTCGGGGCCGATCAGGAAGGTCGGCTGCAATACGATCCCTTGATGCATCAGAGCGCCGACCCGGCAGGTGTCGCCGTTGTTGGTCCGGATCGTCGGCTGGACCGTGACGGTGACCGGCCCATCGGGCCCCTCGAAGGGCCACTCGTCGCCGCGCTCGAGGTAGCTGTAGGCGAGCACGGCGTGGTCGACGAGATCCCCCGGGTGCTTCGGGATTCCCGCATGTGCCAGGTACTGGGGCGAGGCGCACAGCACGAGCCGGGTCGTGGCGAGCTTGCGGGCGATCAGCGACGAACTCTCCAGCCGCCCGATACGTACCGCCAGGTCGTAGCCCTCCTCGACGAGGTCGATGTAGCGGTCGGCCAACGTCACCTCGAGCGAGACCCGCGGGTGCATCGCCTTGAAGGCACCCCACAGCTCGGCCAGGTGCAGGATACCGAAGGTCAGGGGGGCGTTGACCCTGACCTGGCCGATCGCCTCTCCGCCGCGCTCGGTGACCTCCGCCTCGGCCGCGTCGACGTCGGCGAGCAGCGTCTTGCAGCGCGCGTAGAACACCTCGCCCTCCTCGGTCAGCGACAGCCGGCGCGTGGTCCGGTGCAGGAGCCGGATGCCGAGCCGCGACTCGAGCTGGCCGAGGTGGCGCGAGACCGCGGCCTTGGAGAGGCCGAGCGCGTCGGCGGCCTTGACGAAACTGCCCTGGTCGACCACGGCGACCAGGGTCTGCATCTCGGTGAATCGGTCCATTGTTACTTATTTCGTGACTATTAATCTCTTTAATAGCTGTTTATCTCGTATGACGCAATCTTTATCGTACGTCCCACTTGCAGCGGAAACGGCCAACCAAGGTGCCGGGCCCGGTGCAACGACAGACCAGACAACCCAAGGAGATACCATCATGACCGCTTCAATCGTCAGCAAAATCACCTCGACCAGGGCCGGATGGGCCTCGATGGCCCTGCGCGTGCCGGTCGGCATCATCTTCGCGGCCCACGGCGCCCAGAAACTGTTCGGGGCCTTCGGCGGCTACGGCCTGGAAGGCACCGGCCAGTGGATGGCCTCGATCGGGCTCGAACCCGGCTACCTGATGGCGCTGCTCGCCGGCAGTGCCGAGTTCTTCGGCGGCATCGCGCTGCTGCTCGGCCTGCTGGTGCGCCCGGCGTCGATCGTCCTGGCCTTCACCATGCTCGTGGCGATCTTCGCCGTGCACGCCGGCAACGGCCTGTTCATGAGCAACAACGGCTACGAGTTCGCCCTGGCGCTCCTGGCGGCTAGCGTGTCGCTGGCGGTCAGTGGCGCGGGACGCGGTTCATTCGACGCGGTGCTCGCCAGGAGCTGAGCGAATCATCCACTTGCAGGACGTCGTGCCGGGACGGGTTCGTCCCGGCACGACGGAGCCACACCATGAATCCACTGCCCGCATTATTCGTCTCCCACGGCGCACCGACATTCGCTCGGGAACCGGGTCGCGCCGGCCCCCTGCTGTCGGCGCTGGGACAGGCCCTGCCACGCCCTGCGGCGGTGCTCGTGGTCTCGCCCCACTGGACCACCCCGAACCCGCGTGTCGCCACGACGCCACGGCCGCGCACCGTGCACGACTTCGGCGGCTTCGATCCGGCGCTGTACGAGATCGAGTACCCGGTCGCGGGGCACCCCGAACTGGCCGACCGTACCGTGGGACTTCTGCGGGACGCCGGTTGGGCCGCCGAGCCCGACGCCCAGCGTGGTCTCGACCACGGCGCCTGGGTGCCGCTTTCCTACCTCTACCCCGCGGGCGACGTGCCCGTCTTCCAGGTGTCGATGCCGGCACGGCTCGACGCCGGGAGTTCGTTCGCGTTCGGCCGGGCGCTCGCGCCGCTGGCCGGCGAAGGGGTGCTGATCGTCGGCTCCGGGACCCTGACGCACAACCTGCACGAGTTCCGCATCGGCGGTCCCGCGGCGCGCTACGCGGCGGAGTTCGCCGCCTGGGTGCGCGGCGCGGTGGCCGAGGGCGACCTCGCGCGGCTGCTTGAGACGCTGGAGACGGCGCCCCACGCGCGGCGCGCGCACCCCTCCCCCGACCATTTCTGGCCGCTGCTGGTCGCCGCCGGCGCGGCCCCCGCGCTGCAGCCGAGCACCGTGCTCGACGGCGGCATCGACCACGGGGTGCTGGCCATGGATGCCTACCTCTTCGGCGAGGCGCTCAGCCTGCCGGTGACGGCCGACGCCCCGACCGGGGCCGCGGCATGAGCCGTCACATCACGCGAGGAGTTCGAACATGTTGATCGAAGGACAATGGGCGCGCGACTTCCACCCGGTGCACGGCACCGATGACGAGGGCGGGTTCGTGCGCGAATCCTCCGGGTTCCGCAACTGGATCACGGCGGACGGGGCGCCGGGACCGACCGGCGAGGGCGGCTTCCGGGCCGAGCCCGGCCGCTACCACCTCTACGTCGCGCTGATCTGCCCCTGGGCCTCGCGCACGCTGATCGCGCGCAAGCTCAAGGGCCTCGAGAAGGCGATTTCGGTCACCGTGCTCGACCCGCGCCTGACCGACAAGGTGTGGCGGTTCGGCGGCGACGCGACGGCGTTTCCCGGCAGCGAGCCGGACCCGCTCCACGGCGCCGAGTACCTCTACGAGCTCTACCTGCGCGCCCGTTCCGACTACACGGGCCAGGTCACGGTGCCTGTGCTCTGGGACAAGCGTCGCGAGACCATCGTCAACAACGAGTCGTCGGAGATCCTGCGCATGCTGAACGACGGCTTCGGCGACCTGGCCGAGCGGGATCTCGACCTCTACCCGGCCGAGCTGCGCGCCGGGATCGACGAGGTCAACGACCGTCTCTACGACCGCTTCAACAACGGGGTCTATCGGGCCGGGTTCGCCACGACGCAGGTGGCCCACGAACGGGCCGTCCACGAGGTGTTCGATAGCCTGTACTGGATCGAGCGGCGGCTCGACGGCCACGACTACCTGGTCGGCGACCGGCTCACCGAGGCCGACGTGCGCGCCTTCGTGACGCTGGTCCGGTTCGACCTCGCCTACCACGGCCTGTTCAAGACCAACCTGCGCCGCGCGCGCGACTACCGGAACATCAGCGCCTACATCCGGCGCATCCACGGCTTGCCCGGCATCGCCGAGACGGTGTCGCCGGAGCACATCAAGGCCGGGTACTACTCGATCCGCGCCCTGAATCCCTCGGGAATCATCCCGGTCGGCCCCGCGGATCCATGGTAATCCCGACCGATTCCCGCCACATCCAACAGGAGAATCATCATGTCCGAAGAAGCGAAGATCGCACAGAAGAGCCCCTTCGCCGTCGAGGTCCAGGCCGGCAAGACCTACTACTGGTGCGCCTGCGGGCGCAGCGCCAACCAGCCGTTCTGCGACGGTTCGCACAAGGAGACCTCCTTCGCGCCGGCCTCCTTCAGCGCGGAGAAGACCGGCACGGTCTACCTGTGCGGTTGCAGGCGGACCGGTGACGGGCCGTTCTGCGACGGCAGCCACCAGGCGCTGTGAACGCGACGGGCCGATCGGTGTAGCGATCCGAGCAGGCCGGCGATGCGAGCAGGGGGCCCTGCGGGGCCCCTTTAGCCGTCCGTGGACCGCGGTGTCGACCGGGTCCTCGCCCGCCGCTCACTCGGCAACCGAAGGCACCGTGCCCGGCGGTTCCCGTCCAAGGGCAGGGGAAGCGTACGAAACGCATCAGCCCTTCGGCGGATCCAGCACGCCGTCGAGTCGTTCACGCAGCGCCCCCGGGTCGGCGGGCACGGCGCCGCGCGAGTGCACCGTACCGTCGGCGGCCAGCACCAAGGCGATGCCGTCGCGCAGCACGTACCGGCTGGCGAAGGCCTGCCCTTGCGGCGTGCCGAGATCGGCGAGCGCGAACACGATGCGATCCTCGTATTCGCCGCGCACCGCGTTGAGCCGCGCCAGCGCCTCGCCGCCGGTGGGCGAGAAGTTCTCGTAGGCAAGAACCACCGACGGCCGGTCCTGCCCGACCCGCGACAGGTCGGTGCTGATCGGCGTGGGCATCAGCAGCCAGCCGCCCAGCACGACCACGGCCGCCACGGCCAGGACGATCAGGATTCTTCTGCGCGCCATGTTCATCGACGGTTCTCCCGGTCTCGTTGCGATCACTGATGGACCGGTCGGTAACGGAAAGATTCCAACCTCCGCGGAGGGCGCGACTCAGCTTCCCGGCCTGCGGGCAGGTAGTGATGCGTCGTCGCTCGCCTCCACCGCCCCGCCCTCGCGTTCCCGGTGGTCCTCGCGCAGGTAGGCCGACGCCTCCAGGACCCACGCGCGGAACGCCCGGACCTTCGCGAGCCGCGCCTTGCCCGGCGACGTGACCACGTAGTAGCCCATCTCGATGGGCAGGTCGGCGGCGAACGGCTGCACCAGCCGGCCGGCCGCGATCTCCGGCGCGGCCAGGACGTTGGGCAACAGGCCGATGCCCTGCCCGTCGAGCACCGCCCGGAACAGCTGGTCGGTCTGGTTGAAGGTGATGCCGTGCCCGACGTTGGGGAGTTCTTCACCGGCCGCCCTGAGCCACATCACCCAGTCCGGGTAGGCGGAGTCGGCGTCGCGGAAGTCGCTGTGCAGCAGCGTGTGCGATGCGAGGTCGGCGATCGTCTCGAGACCCTCGCCGCGCCGCGCCAGTTCCGGCGTGCAGACCGGGATCAGCGCGTAGGAAAAGAGAAACGCCGTGTCGAGGTCGGGGTAGTCGCCGTCGCCAAAGCGGATGCCGACGTCGATCTCCTCGTGCGCGAAATCGACGAGGCGGCTGGAGGTGTCGATGCGCACGTCGACGTCCGGGTAGCGGGACTTGAAGCGGTCGAGTCTCGGGATCAGCCAGTTGGACGCGAAGGAGGAGGCCGTGGTGATGGTCAGCGGCCCGTCCTCCCGGGTGTCGTGCAGCAGCGCGACCGCCTCGCCGAGCTGCTCGAAGCCGCGGCTGACCGGGGGCAGAAATCGCTGGCCGGACTCGGTCAGCACCACGGCACGATGCAGCCGCTTGAACAGCCGGACGTCGAGGGCCTCCTCGAGCTGGCGGATCTGCTGGCTGATCGCGCCGGGCGTGACGTTCAGCTCCCGTGCCGCGGCACTGAAGCTAAGGTGCCTGCCGGCTGCCTCGAACGCCTGCAATGCCTTCAGTGGGGGCAGCCTTTTCATATTAGTTTTTCTATTTCCACATGGAAAATTTATCGTTTGTCTCGTGCGTTTTCAATGCCTATCTTACGGTCCCAGCGCAATACGTCGCCGAACATAAGGTTGAGGATGACTAAAATGAATACCATGCAACACGCGATCAACGCCCTCGTCGACGGCTCCCGCGTCCAAGAGGCCTCGGAGCATCTCGTAGCCCTCGGCCGTGCCCAGTCCGCACCGGCGATCCGGAAGGCCGGGATCCGGCGCCTGCGCCGGACGGTGGGGACCGCCGGCGACGCGCTCAGCGCCACGATCGAGCGCTACCTTGCGCGCCGCTCAGAGCGGCGGGCCCTGGCTGCGCTGGAGCGGCTCGACGACCGCGTGCTGCGGGACATCGGCCTGCGGCGCGACGACCTCGACGCGGTCCGCAAGGGATCGACCACGCTCGCCGCGCTGGACGCCACGCGCCGGCAGCGCAGTGCGCCGGACCCGGCGACGGTCACGACGCTCCGGCGCGAGGCGTGCGCCCCGCGTGCGCTTCTGGACGCCGCACAACCGTTCGCAAGGTGCGCGTGATCCCGCGCTGGCCGGGGCATCCGCCACGGCGGGGCGTTCCGCGAACGGCGCGGGACGCGGGTCAGAACATCGGGTTGCCGCTGGCCGTCGCCGTGGGGACGGCCTGGATCGCGTCCCAATGCTCGACGATCTTCCCTTCGTCGTCGAAGCGGAAGAAGTCCATGGTCACGTACTCGCCGTCGCCGGGCCAGACCTGGTGGGTGTGCAGAGCGACGAGGTCACCCTCGGCCACCGTGCGCAGGAAGGTGATCGACTTGTCGGGGTGCTCGCGCGCCATGCGCGTGAAGTAATCGACGAACCCCTGCGGGCCGTCGGCCACGACGGGGTTGTGCTGGATGTAGGTGTCGCCGACGTGTCGCGCGACCGCCGTGCCGGGGTCGCCCAGGAAGGCGGTGCGGTAGAAGTCGACGGCGCGGCGCCGGTTGGCACCGGGGTCGTACGGCATCAGGCGACGACCCCGGTCGCCGGCTCGCCGAGCGGATCGGGACCGAACCGGTTACTCCCGCGCGTGCCAGGCAGGACGAAGAAGACGATCAGCACGATTGCGCCGAGGATCGGCAAGAGCCCGATCAGCAGCCACCAGCCGCTGCGGTCGGTGTCGTGCAGGCGGCGCACGCCGACCGTGATGCTGGGGATCAGGATGGCGAGGCTGTAGAGACCCTGGAAGAGGCCGTAACCGGTCTCCGGGTCGAACGTGCCGAACAGCACGTCGACGATCGCGAAGCCGATCGAGAAGATCACCGCGAACAAGAAGAAGAACCAGTACTCCTTGCGCCGCGCGCGCCCCTCGACCACGAAGTAGTTTCTCAGGACCCTCAGGAACCAGGACATCCTTGCCTCCTTGCGCGGAACGCCTCGACGGCGGCCTGCGGTCAGCGCCTCGTGAACAGGAACGCGCCGACGGCGAGGCAGACGCCCCCGGCGATGTAGCGGTTCATGACCGGGTCGGACTCCGCGCCGGTGAGCGCCTCGCTGATCTGGGAACCGAGCGAATCGGACATCTGCAGGCCCCAGAGGATCAGGCCGATCCCGGCCACGACCAGGGCCAGGCCGACGGCCTTCGTGACGGTATTCGAGCGCATGGCGGGGCCTTCATACGGAGGGGATAGTCCCTAGCCTAGCAAGAAACCGGAACGGTCGCGGCGCGGCGGAGCGGGACGGGATCACAGCGAATCGCGGATCAGCTTCACCCACGCGTCGAAGGAGTCCGCGGGCCAGTTGTTGTCGACGCGGAGCGCGCTCGGGTCATAGCGGCGCGGCCGCCCTCCGTACCAGTTGTACCAGGCCACCCCGTCCGCCTCGGGCACGCGGGCCAGCGGCACGTCGAACTCCTTGACGTAGAACCCGGTGCCGTCGGGGAAGTCGGACGGTCTCGGAAGCGCGGGCGGCGACGCCATGGCTATCTTCCCTGGTGGGTGAACGCCCGGAACGGGCCGACGTGGCGAGGGGCGGCCTAGCCGGCGACCCGCGCCGAGGCGAACACCCGCTCGACCTCGGGCAGGTAACGCTCGAAATAGTGCAGCTTCGCGCCGAGGAACCAGATCATGTAGAGCCGGCCGTCGTGCACGGCACCGAGCGCGGTCCCGCTGCGCACCACCTCGTCCTGGCCGACCATCGAGGTCTCGAAGCGGAAGCCGTCGAGGCCGGCCAGCGTCGCCGGCCGCAGGCCCGTCGTCTCCACGATCGCGGTGCCGTAGACGACCGACGTGGTGTCGCGGAACAGGTCGGCGATCTCCAGCGGGGTCATGCGCGCGCGGAACACCGGCGGTTTCTCACCCTCCTTGGCTCCCGGCAGCCTGCGGCGGACGAAGATCGGCTCGCCCTCCTCGACGCCTGCGAAGAAGGTCATCATGTTCAGCATCGTCCCGTCGAGCGTCCAGACCTCCACCTTGCCGTCGATGCCCGGCGTGGCGACCCGGTTCCAGGCCCTCCCGGGTGTCACGGTGAGTGTCTCGCGGACGGTCTGCGGCCCCGGTTCGACCAGGGTGTAGGGTGTGGCGCAACCGCCCAGCAGCAGGAGCGCGACGAGGCACGGGATGGCGATACGCAACGGCGTTCTCCTCACGGCATGAGCGACCGGATCATCGCCCGGTCTCCGGCATCGGGGACGAGGCGCAAGTAGGCCTCGAACGCCTCGCGGGCCGCGGCGTCGTCGCCCGCCCTCAGCGCGACCAATCCCCGGGAGCGGTGCAGCTCGGGCGGCGCCTCGCGGGCCCGTGCCGCCCGCGCGTAGGCCGCGCGCGCCAGGGCGTCGTCACCCTCTTCGCCGCGCAGCCGGTGGACCTCGCCCTTGGCGAACCAGAGGTAGCCGTCGTCGTGGTCGCGGTCGAGCAGGCGCGCGAACAGCGCCTCGCTGCGGCCGTACTGGCGCAGGGCGAGCTCGTCATCCAGCAGCAGGCTACGCACCTGGCGCAGGCCCTCTCGGTGGCGTTCACGGCCGCGCATGCCGGTGTCGCCGCGGCGATCGCGGGCGAGATTCCGGAGGGTGTCGACGCGCTCCTCCGGCGCGGGATGGGTGGCGAAGAAGACGCCGCGGTCGCGCTCCGCGGTCGAGTGCGCCATCTCCTCGATCAGCTGTTCCCAGACCTCGGCGGCGGCGATCGGTGCGTAGCCGGCCCCGGACATCAGCTCGAGTCCGACGGCGTCAGCCTCGCGTTCCTGCTCGCGGCTGAAGGCGAAGATGCTGGCGAGCAGCGCCAGGTCGGAGACCGTCGACAGCAAGCCGACCCCGCCCGCGGCGAGCCCGAGGCCCAGGAACGCCGAGAAATTGGCCTTGTCGCGCAGGTCGCGGAACCGCTGCAGCGTGTGGCGCTGCAGGTAGTGGCCCATCTCGTGGCCGATCACCGCGGCGAGCTGCGCCTCGTCCAGGCAGCGCAGCAGCAGCCCGGACCAGACCTGGGTCATGCCGTTCGGCGCCATGCTGGCGTTGAACAGCGGCGTGCGCACCACGTACTGGCGGAGGTCGCCGCAGTGCTCCGGGGCAAGGCGGCAGGCGATGGTGCGCAGGTACTCGGCGAGCGCGGGGTCGCGGATCAGGAAGCGGGAATCGGCGAGTTCACGCTCGGCGCGGTCCATCGTCGCCCAGAGTCCGAGTTCGTCGCTCTCCCCCGCCGGGCGGTAGCCCGGCGTGACGGGTCCCGTATCCCGCGCCGGTGGCGCTGCCGCGCAGCCGAGCAGAGAGAGCGCCGCGCAGCTGCACATCCCGATCCCGAAGTCGCGCCGGGTGAGGCTCATCTGGGTGCTTCGTCGAGCAGCACCCGGACCATCTCGCGCGCGCCGTCGGCGGTGCGCAGGTCCCCCGTGCCGCGCGCGAACCGGTTGAACCAGACCACGTCGCCGCTGTTGAGATCCACCAGGGAGGCGAATCCGACTTGCGCGCCCCCGGGTACGCCGACCCCCATCACCGCGGCGACGACGATCAGGGCGACCCGGCCCGAGCTCGCGTAGCTGTCGCGCATGAAGAAGAACAGCGCGTAATCGGCCTGCTGGAGGCGGGCGATGGTCGCCACCTCGGGGCCGAGCGACCAGTCGAAGTCCGCCTCCTTCGACGGAAGCTGCTGCCCGGGCAGGTACTTGTGGAGCAGGATCGCCTGGCCGACCGCGCGGTGCAGCTTGACCAGGTCGCTGACGGTCCGTTGCTCGGTCGCGTCGCCCCGTGCCGGGTCGTGCTCGAACAGCTCCATGCCACGCGCCCGCGCCTCGGCGGCGAACGCGGCGCGCACGTGCTCGTGGGCCGCCGCAGTCCACTCCGCGCGCGGCTCCTCGACCCCGCCCGCGCTGAGGACGCTCAGCTCGAGGTCGATCGGCATCAGCACGATCCTCGGCGGTCCGTCGCCGCGGGGCAGCGTCTCCGTGGTCCTCTGGACCTGCGAGGCGCAACCGGCGAGCAGCAACAGCGCCAGGAGCGACAGCGCGACACCGGGCCGCACCGCGGATAGATGGCTCGTGCGGGATGGCCTGGACACGGTGCGGCAGCCTCGCCCACCGGCCGAGCGCGGTGCGGTCATGCGTTGACCCACTCCAGGGCCGCGTCCGCCTGGTCGGCGTAGAAGAACCGGACCTCGTCGCTGAAGAACAGGCCGGAGAACCGCGTGCCCCACTCTTCCCATCGACGGTCGCCGACGACGGCCATGCGGCCGAAATGGTCGCGGTAGCGGACATCGAACTTCAGGTCTTCCCAGAGCGCACCGAGTTCGAAACCGGCGAACTCCTCGAGGGTGATCAGGAAGCGCAGCTTGCCGTGCGTGTCGAGCAGGCGCTCGAGGACGGGCAGGGCCTGGTCGTAGTCGGAGCGGGTGAGTTTGCCGTGCACCGCGACCGTCACGACGCCTTTCTCGTTGGGACCCCCGATGCGCAGCATGACCGATTCCGTTCCTGGTTTCCCGCTAGGTTAGCGCCATCGGCGCCGCCGGAGAAGATGGGCGGGCAAGGCCGTGGGATCAGCGGTTTTCGAGCATCTCGCGGTGGCGCCGCAGGGTCTCGTGATCGAGGTCGATATCGAGATCGATCGTCGCCGGGATACCCACGCCGAAGGCCGGCTTTATCCCGTCGCCCGGCCGGGGGACCGGTTCGTCGCGTGCCAGCAGTTCGAACACATGCCGGCTCGCCGCTTCCTGCATGCGGAGGACGGCCTCCTCGACGGATCCGCCCGTGGCGATGCAGCCGGGGAGATCGGGCACGGTCGCATCGTACCCGTGACCGTTGCGCTTGCGGAGAATGGCCAGGTATTTCACGTCTCGGGTTTCCCGATTCGCGACGGCTTCGGCAGTCCACCTGCCGTCCCGGCGCTTGCGTGGACCCAGCATAAATCAACGGCTTTACAGCGTCTGTAGGCCCTGGATGACAGCCTTGTCGGTTTACGACTACATGGATTTGATGTCGCGGAATGCCGGGCAGGCACCGAACCGGCCAACGAGGCGCAGCAACGCATCGACGGCGCCCCTCAGTCCATGCGCTCGACGGCCCCGATCGCGGAGCGGCCAGCTCGGCCCGCCTTGAAACCTCGTGACCCGGTGCGCGGAACGCGGGCAACCCGCCTGGAGCAGATGCGCCCGGCGTCAGGAATCCGCCGATTCGTAGGCGGTGATCAGCACGTCGGCGGCGCGGTCGCGCAGCGGGACCAGCGCCTGGTAGGCGTCAGAATCATGCCAGCGCTGCAGCTCGTCGAGATCGGAGAAGTGGATCACCACGACCCGCTCGCGCGGCTGCGTACCAGCAAGGTCTCGCGCATGGCGCCCGCGGAACGTGACCTCGGCCGCGAACGGCTCGAGCGATGCGGCGACGCCGGCGACGTAGCGCTCCCAGCGCGCCTCGTCGCGGACCCGTACCTGGCCGACCAGCCACGCGGACACGGCGACGCGCCCCGCCCTACCGGTTCCGGCCGCCCTTGGCCTTTTTCTTCTTCTGCCGGCCCTTGGGCTTCTTGTAGGAACGGATCCGCGCGTCGGCGGCCTCGATGCTGAGCTCCTGGGCGCTGCGCGCCTCGGACTCCTTGCGCGGCTCGCGCTGCACGTAGCTGCCGTCGGGCTGCAACTCCCAGGCGCTGCGCCGGTCGGCGAGCTGCATGTCGAGGATCGCCCCGAGTTCGCGGCGCAGGTCCGGGTCCTCGACCGGGGTGACCACCTCGACCCGGCTCTCGAGGTTGCGCCGCATGCAGTCGGCCGAGCCGATGAAGTACTCGTCGTCGCCGCCGTTGCGGAAGTGGAAGATGCGGGTGTGCTCGAGGAAACGCCCGACGAGGCTGATCACGGTGACGTTGTCCGACAGGCCCGGGATGCCCGGGCGCAGCCGGCAGGTGTCGCGCACGACCATCTCGACCTTCACGCCGGCCTGCGCGGCGCGGTAGAGCGCGCGGGTGACGTCGAGGTCCTCGAGCGCGTTCATCTTCAGGCGGATGTGCCCCGGGGACTTCTGCGAGTGCCCCTTGATCTCGCGCTCGATCTTGTCGAGCAGCGCGGGCTTCAGCACCTTCGGCGCCGGCAGCAGCTTGCGGTAGGTGCGCTTGGGCACGTGGCCGGTGGTGATGTAGTTGAACAGCTCCGTCAGGTCGGCCCCGATGTCCGGATCGCAGGTCAGCAGGCCGAGGTCGCTGTAGAGGCGCGCCGTGCCGGCGTGGTAGTTGCCGGTGCCGATGTGGGCGTAGCGGCGCAGGCCGTCGTAGTCGCGGCGGACGACGAAGATCACCTTGCTGTGGGTCTTGAGGCCGAGCACGCCGTAGGAGACGTGGATGCCCGCCTCCTCGAGGCGGTTCGCCCAGCGGATGTTGGCCGACTCGTCGAAGCGCGCCTTGAGCTCGACGCAGACGGCCACCTGCTTGCCGTTCTCGGCCGCGTCCATGAGGTAGCGGATCACCTTGGAGTCCGATGCGGTGCGGTAGAGCGTCATCTTGATCGCCAGCACCTTGGGATCGCGGCTCGCCTCGAGCAGGAAGCGCTCGACCGAGGTGACGAACGACTCGTACGGGTGCTGGAGCAGCACCGGGCCGTGATCGCGGATCTCGTGGAACAGGTTCGGGGCGCTGGCCAGGCGCGGGTGGTCGACCGGGTGGTGCGGCGGGTCGCGCAGGTCGAGGCGGCCGAGCGTGGCGATCTGTAACAGGTCGCGCTTGGCCATCAGGCCGTCGACCTCGAACACGTCGACCTCCTCGTCGAGGCCGAGCTCGGCGGCGAGCATGCCGCGCCGCAGCGGGTCCATCCCGGCCGAGACCTCGAGGCGCACCATCGGCGCGAAGCGGCGGTCGCGCAACTCCGACTCGATCAGCTCAAGCAGGTCGTTGGCCTGCTCGGAGGCCTTCTCGACGATGGCGTTGCGGGTGACGCGGAAGTACTCGCACGCCTCGATTTCCATGCCCGGCAGCAGCAGGTCGAGGTTCGCGGCGATCACGTCCTCGAGGGTCACGAAGACCGTCGCGTCGCCGACCTGGAGGAAGCGCGGCACGCCGGAGCCGACCGGCGCCTTGATGCGCACCAGCGATGGCTGGTCGCTGCCCGGCGTGCGCACCGTGACCAGCAGGTTCAGCGACAGGTTGGAGATGAACGGGAACGGGTGCGCCGGGTCCATCGCCAGCGGCGTGATCAGCGGGAAGACGTTCTGCAGGTAGTGCTCGCGGACACTCGCCTGCTGCCCGGTGTCGAGGTCGCGGTACAGGGTCAGGACGATGCCCTCCTTCGCCAGCGCCTTGTAGAGCTCGCGGGTCAGGCGGGTCTGGCGCTCCTTCAGGCCGCGCACCACGTCGTGGCAGGCGTCGATCTGCTCGGTCGGCGTGCGCCCGTCGGGAGAGAGCTCGGTGACGCCGGCGCCGACCTGCTGCATCAGGCCGCCGATGCGCTTCATGAAGAACTCGTCGAGGTTGGAGCTGACGATGGCCAGGAACTTGACCCGTTCGAGCAGCGGCGTGCGCGGGTCCTCGCCCTCGTGCAGCACCCGGCTGTTGAACTCGAGCCAGGTGAGCTCGCGGTTGAGATACCACTCGGGGGCGTCGAGGTCGTATTCGTTCGTCCGCGACGTCTCCTCGGCGGTCGCGGTGGCGGAATCGGGGCTCATCGGCGGCTCCTCGGTTGTCGTGCGGCGTGCTGGAAGGGACGAATATCAAAAAATTATGGCAGAAGTTCGGCGCGGCTGCGCCGCCCGGCGGGCGCGGGTCACGCCCCCGGCGTCACGCACCTCGAAGCCGAGGGCCGCGCTGGCGCGGTCGACGAAGAGAACGAGCCACGTCGCGAACTCCTCGGGCGACATGTCGCCCTCGATCACCAGGCCGGACGGCTCCACCGACGCGACGACGCGGCCGCGATCGTCGGACCTCGCCACCCAGACCGGGCAGCGTCGCGTAGACCTCGGTAAGGCGCACGCAGTCCGGATCGGGCAGGTCGTGGGAGATGTTCAGCGTGATCGAGACCATCGACGGCTCCTCGTGCCCAGGGTGGATTCAGCGCCCCCCGCGCAGGTGCATGGCGAGGCAGGGAGCGAGCGCCGTGGCGAGTAGCACGAGCACCATGAGGTTGCCGGCAGAGACGTCGAACACCGCGAGGATCTCGGACCACGACCTGCCGAGCACGTAGCGACCGAAGAGCAGCTCGAAGGTGAGCGTGAGCCCGAGCCAGAGCGTGCCGACGCCGCTGCAGG